>DASYRR010000025.1:0-4533 GCA_036004125.1 Pyrinomonadaceae bacterium
GGCAAACCCAACGGTAACAAACCGACAGCGCAGAGGTACAAACTACCGGTTGAAATGTATCGCTCTCCCAGGCTCGGTTGATGCCCACAGAAGCCAATCGTCAGCCAACCGTCTTTGTCAAAAGTTCCGGGTGCTTCGATCATGCGACGGATTACGGCACTCATCGCAGACCTGACTTGAGAGGGCTTCAGTTCGGTTGGTAATTGTCGCATTAGGGATAACTGCGCGAGCAGATGGAAAGCACCGAAGCGGTAAGTAATCGATCTACCAATCGCTGGAAAGGTCCCTTCCGGTGAAATCATTCGCTCCTGTACCAGGGCGTAACGTCGCGCCCTCGTCAACACTCTCTGATAAGACTCACTCCATGCGGTTGTCTGTTTCGTTACTGCTCCGAGCACATCGACGAGCATCGGCTGAATTACAAAGCTGTTGTAATAATCCCAGTGAAAGTCTGGACCGTCGCCGTATGTGCCGTCACCTTTGTACCACTCCTCGTGCTGTCTCACTGCATAGTCAACGCGCATCTGATCCCACTGCTGGCCCAGCGACGCAAGCGCAGCCTCGATCAATGCACTGAACATTAGCCAGTTGCTGAAGTTTGGCTTAATCACTCGTGTCGCTTTCAAGGCGGTAATCACATTCGACTGTGTCCGGGCGTCGAGCTTGGACCAAAGCTCTTTAGGCGCGCGTAGTATCGCCTGGGCGAGAAAGGCTGCATCTACCAACGGCTGCCCGCCTTTCGTAAAGTTCATAAAGTCACGTGAACGCGGATCGGTTGCGGCGTCGAGTGCTCGACGCGCCAACGTTGAATACTTTTCTCGCAAATGCTTTTCTTCAGCCAACACGGAATCGAGTTCTAACCATGGAGCCATACCTGCAAGTAGTCGCCCCGTAGCTTCCAGATGTGTGTAGTCTCGTCGCTCCGCCATCAAGCCTGCTGCAGCCTCGACAGGCATCCTCTCCTTGAGTCGCTGTTCAGCGAGATTGATAAGAATCGGATCGGCCAGCCGCGTGAGGACGTTGAGCCAGTAGGCGCGGTCAGCCGTCGAGGCTCGCTTAGTAGTCGAGGTTGTCTGTGTGGTTTTGGCGGCGGTTTGTGTCGCAACCGAGTAGGTCAAACTGGTCACCGCTAACGCCCGCAGGAAATCGCGTCGCTCAATCATCGTTTTGTCATCCAATATCGAACTCGAATTCAAATCATTGAAAGGATAGCATGCAAGGGAGTCGCTAATTGGGTGAGTGAGAGGCGAGCGCTGACTGGTCCGCGCAAGGGTCGCTGAGGGATTTCACGTGTTTGAAAGAGCGACGCACTTCACTTCATCCGCCCGGCAAAGCCGATTCGGAAATCAATTTCGAGCTTCCGAGGAGAAGAGAGAATCTACCAGAGAATTTGAGAAACCGGATACGGAAGGGCAGAGCCCATCCTCACATCAGGCTGCAAAGCCGATGGGATGGGGACCTTATGCTAATGTGCCTATCCCGACAGTCCCTCGCCGAACGGTACGAGCTCAGGTAAACTTCCACTCCGAGTCCAACACTCCATATGTCTTCTTTTCTTCCACCGGGCAGCAAACTCTCCTCTTACGAAATTCGCTCGTTGCTTGGTAAGGGCGGGATGGGTGAAGTGTATCTTGCTCAAGACGTGCGACTGGGTCGGCTCGTTGCTCTCAAAGTTCTCCCCATCGAACTAACGCAGAATCAGGATCGTTTGCGACGCTTCGAGCAGGAAGCTCGCGCTGCTTCAGCACTCAACCATCCAAATATCATCACTATCCACGAGATTGGCAACGTCGACTCAAACACCTTCATTGTCACCGGTTTTATTGAAGGTGAATCACTGCGCCAGCTTATGCAGGCTGGGCCGATGAACCTTTCCACGACAATCGATATCACGATACAGATTGGCGGCGCACTCGCTGCTGCCCAGGCAACTGGCATTGTTCATCGCGACATTAAACCTGAGAACGTAATGATCCGCGCTGACGGTATTGTGAAGGTGTTGGATTTTGGCTTAGCCAAGCTTTCCGACATTGCAACTGCGGACGTCGATCAGGAAGCGTTAACAAGAGCTTTCGTGAATACTGGTGCGGGCGTTGTTATGGGTACGGCAAGTTATATGTCTCCCGAACAGGCGCAGGGGCTCACCGTCGATACACAATCGGATCTTTGGAGTCTCGGTGTTTTGATTTTCGAAATGGTTGCGCGGCGAACCCCATTCGAAGGTTCCACGCCAATGGAGGTGATTGCCCGAATCATCGAACGAGAGGTACCTCGCTTATCGCAAGTCGTGAAAAACGTGCCGTCCGAGTTGGATCGAATCGTTGCAAAAACCCTCACCAAAAATCGCGATGAAAGATATCAAACAGCAAAGGACTTACTCATTGACCTGAAGAGATTGGGACGCCAGCTCGAGTTAGAGAGCGACATCGACAAGGGCAGTAGACCGACTGTCAAGGAGGGCTCGAGTGTCGCTCTCAATGAGGCAAGGACCTCTATCCTTCCGAGCCCACAAGTCACGGCAGCAAAAACCTCCAGCGCTGAATACATCGTCACTCAAATCAAATATCACAAGTTCGCAATACTCGCTGCCTTGTTGGTTGTCGTTGCCGGGGGAACGGCACTAGCGTTTTATCTTCATTCGCGTAGCGCCAACTCTGTTATCGACTCGATCGCCGTGCTCCCATTTGAGAATCAGAACCATGATCCTGATAGTGACTACCTGGCCGATGGTTTAACCGACACGATAATCAATAACCTGTCGAACATCTCTTCATTGCGCGTCAGCTCACGAAACTCTGTCTATCGATACAAAGGCAAGCAGACAGATCCGGCAGCGATTGCTAATGACCTGGGAGTGCGTGCCGTACTTACCGGGCGCATCCTGCAACGCGGAGACCATCTGGTTGTCAGTGCTGAATTGGTCGACATGCGCGATAACAAACAGGTTTGGGGCGACAGCTACAGTCGCAAGCTCGCGGACCTTCAAGCTGTGCAGGGTGAGATCGCGAGTCAGATAACACAGACCCTGCAAAGACGTTTGAGTGGTGAAGAGCAAAGACAACTCTCAAAGCTTTACACGGAGAATTCCGAAGCTTACCAGCTCTATCTAAAGGGTCGTTATCAACTGAACAAACGAACTCCAGAGAGTCTGACAAAAGGTATTGACTACTTCCGCAAAGCAACGGAGCAAGACCCTGGCTATGCGTTGGCCTATGCAGGGTTGGCGGATGCTTACAATCATCTCGGACAGTGGGCACGGCTACCACCAGGCGAGTCGTTTCCGATGGCCAAAGCTGCCGCGGAAAAGGCTCTGCAATTGGATGCAAATCTCGGTGAGGCTCACAGGGTAATGGCTTTTTCAAAATTTCAGTATTACTGGGACTTCGAAGGAGCCCAGCGCGAATATCAGGAGGCCATCAAACTGAACCCGCGTGATGTCGCCGCGCGCGAATGGCATGCGTATCACTTGTATCTTAACGATCCCAATCGCTTCAGCGCAGCGATGGAGGAATTGAAAACTGCGCAGGAGCTTGATCCTCTTTCACTTCCGGTTAATTTCCAAATAGCCTCGCTGTTGTACTTCAATCATCAGTACGATGAGAGCATTAACCAGCTTCGGGCAATGCATGCGCAGGACCCTGGCTTCACCCTGGGGTATGGACTACTCGGCGTTATTTACACGCAAAAGAAAATGCCGGACAAAGCGGTCGAGGCGTGGCTGCAAGCATCGGCTCTGGAAGGTATCGCGCAATCGGCGGACGCCGAGCGAGCTTTGCGCGATGCTTATAAACAGGGCGGCCTTGATGGATATCTTCGCAAGCACATCGAGGTGCTGAAGGAAGAGAGCAAACGCAGCTACATTTCTCCCTACTTCATCGCGCTTGACTACGGTCAACTTGGTGATAAGGACCGCGTTTTTGAGTGGCTGGAAAAGGCCTACGCCGAGCGCTCCAGTTGGCTTGTTGAAGTGCGACTTGAGCCGATCTGGGAGTTTGTGAGGTCGGATCCGAGGTACCCGGATCTGCTGCGGCGGATGGGTTACAAGGTCTAAGTGGCAGTAGCAAACGAGCCATTAACCCGACGTAACTCGTTTCGATTGCCTCTTCAAAACAAGCTGTGAATACTTCAGTCCAAGAATAGCACCCAAACCCAAACGTCAAACCGAAATCGGCGTAATCGGCGTAATCTGTGGATAAAAGATCTTGGTGATATTAGTCATGTTCAATTCGCGGTCATTGCCCCCCTCCGAATTCTTATTTGAAGAATTCAGACGCTTTGAGAACCTGAACATCACAGAATCTTCTAATTGTCGCAAAGTCATTCCAATTTTCGGTCACTACCGCTGCTTTCCAATGCCGCGCGCTTGTTGCTATGAGAGCGTCGAGGGCCAGGCCTCGGTGAACACCCAAAAGCGGCCATTCATGAACACCTCAAAACCGGCCATAGAGAAGTAGTCGCGCAGGGACGTTGACGGCGCCGGGAGGCAAGGTAGCCTCCAGCGCCATGAGCAACGTATTGAGCGACGATAAACGA
>DASYRR010000026.1:0-21780 GCA_036004125.1 Pyrinomonadaceae bacterium
TGTGGAAGGCCGGACTAATTCTTCGCGGTTTACCGATGAGTTTATCTGGGGCTGAATTCTGGAACTGACCGCGCATTGGTGATTTTGAATAAATACCTCCGTATCAAGGATCGTTCACCTTTCTTGCGATCCCATACGAGCTAAAGGTGGGCAGCCCTCCTGCCCACCGCATAAAAACAAGGAGCAGGGAAGGCCAGGGGCAGGAGCAGGAGCAGGAGCAGAGGCAGGAGCAGGGGCAGGCAAAAACAAAAGGCAGCGATCTCGCTGCCTTAAACTTTTTGTTGACAAGGAAATCAGGAATCGTACGCTCTCGCTGCTCCTGCTCCTGCTCCTGCTCCTGCTCCTGCTCCTGCTCCTGCTCCTGCTCCTGCTCCTGCTCGACTACTGCTTACTATCTTTTTTCTTTTCCAGCGCCAGCCCAACCTGCATCGCCCGCAGAATTTGATTCAATACTTCAATGTCTTCATCTTCCGGTTCGAGCTGTTGGTACTTTTCGAGAGTTGCGGAGGCGGCGGCCAGGTTGCCGAGTTTGTGATAGACCAGGGAAAGATTGAAGTAGACAAGTGAGAAGCCTGGCTCGACCTGCGCTGCGGCTTCATAGTGCAGTTTCGCAAGCTGCAGATCGCCGGCATCGTAATAGAGATTCGCAAGGTTGTAATGAGCTTCAACGTGTCGCGGATCGTTCTTCAATGAAAGCGTGAAGTTGTCGAGTGCTTTTGGCAGTTCGCCGCGCTCGAGGTTGATGATGCCAAGGTTGCAGTAAGCCTCAGCTACGTTGTCGCCTTCACTAATCGCTTCCAGATAATGCTCTGCTGCCGTTGGATCGCCTTGCTCATGGAGCAACAAAGCTTCTTCAAAAGGCGTGAGCAAACGAGCTACTCGTCCGGTCTCATGTCGAAACAGGTTTAGTTGACCTTGCAACTCTGCTTCAATCTGACGAATGCTGTGACCCTGCGAGCGAAGTTCACGTACGCGTCTGAATTGTGTGAGGGCTTGGAAGTCGTAGGTAAAGTCAGCCGTTTCGGAGGGGGTTGATGCCTGAATGATGCCTTGTTCAGTCCAGCGGCGAATAGTCTTTTCGCTAAGTCCGAATAGTTGTTTGATTTCCTTGATGGAGTACGACGATTTGACACGTTGATAATCTGCCTTTGTAGGGACAGGTGAGGGGAAGGAGATTACCTTAGAGCTCGTGTCTTTCATCTATTGGCGAACAGTCAGCGAGTTATGACGCTTTTCGCTTTTTTGCTGCCGTCTTCGGTTTCACCAAAGTGATCTGCGGTTTCTTCTTGGCCGCAGTCGCCGGTGCTTTCACCATGGGTTTGCGATTCGACTGTTGCAAACTCTGCTTCAAGGCGCTCATGATATCAAGTCTGGGTAGTTCTTCAACCTCTTCCAGTTCGACAACCTTCCTGCCTTTGATCTTCGCATCGATCAATTTGCGCAGAGCTGTGTGGTAGTTGTCCTCAGTATCGATCTCGGAAAGTGTGGTCACCATTTCCTGCACCAGCGTTGAGGCTAGTTTCAGTTCGTTCTTGTTCAGCTTCTGCGGAGTTAGTTTTCCAACGCCATCGATTTCGGGAACATCTTCCATCTTCCGCAACTCATGTGGGTAATGGAGTTTCTGTAGAACCAACCCGTCTTCGTATGGAAACACTGCGACGAGGTCTTCTCGGTCGCGCAGAACTACCTTGCCAACAGCGATTTTGCCAGTCTGCTTCATCACCTCGCGCAACAATGCGTACGGCTTTTCAGACACCGGACCGTCAGGTCCTGCGAAGTAAGGAGCATCGAAGAAAGTTGTTGGCACTTCGGACCGATCCACAAATCCCACGATGTCGACCGCCTTGGTCGTTTTGATCTTGATCTTGGCGACGTCGTCAGGCTCGACAATCGCATAACGATCGGGTTCGTACTGATATCCTTTGGTGATCTGGTCGTTACTAACAACTTGACCGCATTTCTTGCAGCGCTTGTCGTAGCCGATCGGGCCGTAGTCGTCACGGTGCAGTTGATTGAACGAGATCTTCTCGCTGGTCTCGAGGGCGTTGTAGATACGTACCGGGATGGCAACCAGCAGGAAACGAATGTGACCTTTCCAAATCGACCTCATAATTACTTCTCCTCATGCGAAACGCGGGCGAATGCCCGCGCTATGTGTGCCTGCGCGCCTTTAACTTGGCGAAGGTGCCGTATTATGCGGGCGATTAGACTTCAAGTAAAGAATTAAATTTTGGCAAAGACTAATACGACCGATATGTCCCATAGGTCCTATTAAGATCTACTGACCAGAGGCATGCAGCAGCGCCGATCGCATTGCGCCGGCAGTTTGCCATCGCTGGCTTGGATCTTTAGCGAGTGCTCGGTCGATGATTTCGCATACTGGCTGAGGAACGTGTGGCGCGCGGTTACGCAGAGGAATGCACGGTTGTTCGAAGATTGCTCGAATGGTGTCGTTGACGCTGGTCTTTCTCGTGAGATCAAGTGCAAGTGTGCCAGTCAGTAAACTATAGGCAGTCATGCCAACGGCGTAGATATCCGATTGAGGTTTGACGTCGCGAAAATTGCGCAGCTGCTCCGGCGGCATATATGCCAACGTCCCTGCCATCTCACCAGCCATTGTGACGCCACTCATTCCAGAGTGAGTAAAACTCTTTGCCAGACCGAAGTCAGTTAACTTGGCAATGTGATTTGGAGAATTACCTGCGACCAGGATGTTTTGATCTTTAAAATCTCGATGTATGTAACCTTGAGCGTGGGCGTGCGACAGCGCATCGAGAGCTTGTGAGATGATGGAAATGCCATCGTCGTACTTGAGACGGCCCCCTTGCATTTCGGCCAACTTCGAGGCGTCAGCACCTTCGACAAACTCAGTTACGAGGTAAACAACTCCGTTATGTGTGCCGCGGTCGATGAACTCGACAATGTTTTTATGTTTCAGTGAGGCCGCCACATCTATCTCGCGCATGAAGCGGCGCATCGCTTTCTCACTTACTGCGAATTCAGGCAGCAAAGTTTTGATTGCTACTGCCCGGCCAGTCTTGTGCTCGCGACCAAGCATCACGCAACCCATACCGCCTCGGCCAAGCAACTTGACGGTGTCGTAACCTGGCACTGATTGCGGCGAGCGTCTTAGCTCGATACGACAGTCTTCGCAAAGGAACGTGAGCTTCTCGTCGGGGGCAGACGCTTGTGCTTGTTCGCGACGGCCGCAGTTCAAACACTCAACCATCACCAATACCGGTCGACCAGGACTTACATCCTGGGTTGTTTCCGAGAGGTGACGCTCATCGCCAGCAGTCACCTCCACGACTAATGTTGTTTCACCTCCCCGAACCTGATCGCCGTTATTCAAGAAAGCTTCTCTGACGCGTTGGCCATTAACGAATGTCCCATTGGTTGAACCAAGATCGCGCAGGAATGAGTGAGGAGGGTTTATTTCCAGCAAGCAATGATTGCGCGAAAAGAATCGATCATCGGGTAGGTACAAGTGCGCGTCAGGTGAGCGCCCGATAAGAAAGCTGTCATGTTGAGTGAAAGAAAAAATGCGCCCCTGGTACGGACCGGCGATGACTTTGAGGTTGACCTGCATGAGAAAGGATTGCCGATTGCCAATTGCCGATTGAAATGTCCGAAATGCGTCTGTCTTGTCGTTCGGTTGAATCGGACCGACTTGGAGTTTATGACGACCTTGTGGGAAATACGACAATCTCAATAAACGTCAACGACAAGCTAAAGCATATCGGACATTTCAATTGGAAATCGGCAATCTACGCAATGGCTAAATGCTGGATTGTTAGCGTGTTATCTCCAAGTCGTCGAACGCTACCTCAGTCACGTCACTGGTGTAGAATCCCACCCGGCCAACCTTATAGTTTGCTGCGTCGGTAATTCGGGTGAGGTACTGACCATTTATGTAAAACGAAAGGTCGGTGCCTTTTATTCTTATTTCAAGTTCATTAGGCGTCGTGCCTGAGTGAATCGCGCTCGAAGGGGTCTTTGGAACAAGCGATGTTTGGATACCCTTCTGGTGCATTATCACTTCGTACCCCGGCACGTCACCGGGGTAAACTAATAACGCGTAATCTTCCAGTTGTTTTGCCTTTGTTTGGGCGCAGTGCACCATGAGACCAAAACCTGATGAAGGAACCGTTCCATCAACACTTCTCGCAGTGACCTTCACATTCGCATTCTCGGTTGCATAATTCTCTGACGGCGCGTACATCACAATGTAAGTTCTGTCTTTGGAACTCATGTGATACTCGTCGTCGGAATACCAGATTCGGCCATACGTTGAATCAGTTGTACCCCAGTTCTGTTCGCTGAAGTCGTCGCTGAATGAAGCCGGCAATGAACTCGTATTGCTGTTCGTATTAGAGGCGTTGGCGTTGGCCTGAACGTTGGCATTGCGATTTTCATTCCGGACATTAACGTTGTCCCTGTTTGTATTCGTGCCAGTCATGCTGGCCCATGCGATTACCATTACCACGAGTCCGACGCCGATAATACCCAGCGCGGCGAGTCCTCCCAGGATCCACCAAATAGCGTTTGACTTTTTCTGGGGCGCCGCCGTCGGCATGGGGGTCCATTGCTGTTGCGAGGGCGGTGTAGGCACTGGTGGTTGACTGATCAATGGAGAATCGGGCCGATAGATTTCTGTAGGTGGCGGCTCGACCGTTTCTCGTGCCGACGGATACCGCATCGTCGCATTAGGATCAGACGGCGGTGGTGGCGGAGCATCAACGACGAGCGGAGTTCCGTCTTCGAGGCAAAAGTTGAGCGACGTGTCGGTGTAACTCCGATTGCAGCTGGGGCAGCGTTTCATCTAGCGACTCGCTTGTAAGAAGTTGACGTCGAAAACCGTCGGACAATTATAAGGAAACTTTGAGCACGCTCAAGGGCCAATGGGTTTACCACATCGTCCACAGAATTTCGTTCCTGCTGGATAACTGGTGCTGCAACCTCTGCAGAACACCTCAACTGGTTTCGGTGCAAGCCAGTCCAGCGGGGCATTTCCGATTGGAATGCCACATCGGCCGCAGAACTTTATTGAGGCTGGATAACTCTGCCCGCAGCGTGAACACTTCGTGGTGGCAGGAGGTAGGAGTTGACCGGACTCGGAGAGCGGTTGAAACGTAGTATTGCCGCAACGACCGCAGAATTTCACTCCTTCAGCAAAACGCGACTGACACTTAGTACACATAACCACCACCAGCGTCGTGGATTGCGCACCCGTTCTGCTGTCGAGACTTCCGCCTCGTGAAGGGGTCAAATGACTAGAGGTCGATCGCCTTGTTTGAGCCTCGATAATCTGTTCAGCCACATCGCTACGAATCTCGATAACACGCTCGTCGTCTGGTTCGCCTGCTCTCGATACTCGCAGTACGTGTTTGCCCGTTGCGACTGAGGTCAGAATCACACGTCCAGAACGACCAACACTGCCGTATCTTTCATCATCAACGTAAACCTCCGCACCTGAAGGAGCCATGATTATCAACCGCTGGTCGCCGCGCTTGACTGTTTCCGCCTTTTCGTCGACTGCCGCTGCGATGCTCTCAAACCATTCGCTTGCTGTTGCCGGTCGGTCACTCGCCTCTTTTGCAAGTGCCTTCATGATGCCTTCTTCCAGTGCTTTGCCGACATCAGATCTCAGGCTCGACAACGGTGGCGGAGCCTGCATCAGTTTCTGAGCGATCAATTGAGTGATATTACCAGTGAAGGGTGGGCGACCGCCGAGCATGTGGTACGCAATAGTGCCCAGCGCATAGACATCAGCCCGCGCATCCAAGGTTACGCCTTGTTGCATTTGTTCTGGCGCCATGTATTCGGGCGTGCCAATGATTCCTCTCGATGCCGGCCCGCTGGTTGAAGTTATTTCGGAACGATCGGAGCTGACGATCTTCGCCAGACCAAAGTCACCAACTTTAACGAAGCCGTCTTCGCTGGTGGCTCGTCGCTTTTGTTGCATGAGAAAAATATTGGCCGGTTTCAGATCACGATGCAGAATTCCCTCGTCATGCGCTGCATCAACACCCGCTACAACTTGGCGCAATATGTTTACGGCCCGCTGTGGATTGACAGTGCCTTCGCGGCGCAACAGGTCGTAGAGTGTTTCACCCTCCACATATTCCATCACGAGAAAGAACACGCCATCGGGACTCTTGCCGAAGTCTGTGACGTCCACGACGTTTGGGTGGCGAATCGAAGCGGCCGAACGTGCCTCACGTTCGAAGCGCGCGATCGCCTCACCTTCCTGCATGTCTTCGTCGTTTAGAATGTCGGGTCGAACTGTTTTTACTGCTACCTTGCGCGTTTGCAGATTCTGATCTCTAGCCAGATAAACCTGCCCCATCGCGCCTCGTCCGAGACGCTTTTCAAGTAGATAGCGTGAGGCGAGAAGCTTGTTTCCTGGAAGAGTGTGCTTGGTACTTGTTCCGTCTTGAGGACAAGTCAGGACGTCGTCTTCGTAACAAAGTTCGCAGCGGGGGCATTCGCGCATGGGATGCGATAATAGCAGAGGAGGTGCGCATTTGTACTTTGAGCTTGGTTCATTGCTCAATAGTGGTCGGTCAGCAGCCCGTCACAGAAGCAGGAGCGAAGCGACTGCACGCAAGAGAGCGCCACATCGATTCTCAGTTTCGAATCCCGCTCTCTTGCGTGCAGTCGCTTCGCTCCTGGTTCTGTGAATATCACTCTGCACGCAACACGTCGCCCAAACTACGCTGCGGCCACTTCCGAACAACACGAGGCGCAGCGGGTTGCGGCAATTGAAATCGCAGTCAGGCAATACGGACAGTCTTTGGTGTTTGGTGGTGGAGGGGGTTGAGCTCGTAGACGATTCACTGATTTAACGATCAGGAAAATTACAAAGACAATGATCAGAAAACTCACCACGTCGTTTAAAAACATTCCGAACGCAATCACGGGCAGGCCCTTCAATTGGGCATCTGCCAGTGAGACAGGCTGCTGGCCCGACAGATCAATAAACAGATTCGAAAAGTCAGCCTTGCCGAGTAGGAGGCCGATGGGCGGCATGACTACACCTTCGACCAACGAGGTGACGATCTTTCCAAATGCGGCGCCGATAACCACGGCTACGGCAAGATCAATCACATTTCCGCGCGCGATAAATTCCTTGAATTCTTTAAGCATCAACCCTCCTTAAATTGCAGATTTAAGATTGCAGATTGCAGAGTGTTGAAGTCCGACAATCTTCAATCTGCAATCGTCAATCTGCAATCGGTCTAGTGGCATCCCTTTGCCAATTTAAATCCTGCCTTCTCGGCCTCTTCAACAGTTTTGAATGAAACCTTGTTCGTTTCGGCAATCTCTTTTGGTGCGGTGCAATTCGCCAGGTAGTAAACCCTGTTTTGTTTGTCACCCACGATTTCGACTGTAGCTTCGTCAGCAGCGGCAGCTTCAATCGCTGAATCTCGTTCCTCTTTGGCTTGGCGTCTTGCCGCAACTACGTCTTCAGCCCCCACATCCAGAACTCGCAAACTAGGTCCGCCAGCTATCGTCGAAACTATCAGCTGAAAGTCAGCACACTTCAATTGCTGACCTCGTCCCCTCCACTGAGACCATGCGCCACTGACCTTTAGCGACTCGGAGACAAGTTTCACGAACTCGTCAACCTTTTGAATCTTGAATGTTTCGTCGTAGCCAATCCAAAGCGACGTCAGTCGTTCGTCTACCATGTCGAGCGAAATAGTCCGCACGGCCTCAAACTTCGTTTTATCGATTCGTGGATCAAATGACGGATTAATGGTGGTTTTCGAAACTCCAAAGTCATCGGTGCGTCCAAAGACGGTTTGGGGAACTCGGGCCTTAACTTCATCCTTGGTCATTCCGAGACGAAATCCAAGCAGCTCGGGAGCGGCGGGCAGGTCGGTCAGTTTCTGCGTACACTGAGCTTGAACGACTAACACGGGCGCTAGAAATGTAAGCAGCAGTAGGACGATGCGCTGTAACCGGAAAGAGATAGGCATGGTGCTGAACTTTCGCATGCTTAAGCCAAGGGGTCTTAATTAAAAGAGGAGTTCACGCGAAAATTATGCGAAAGGGAAAGACGTGTCAAATGGTGGGGTTAGGTCTTTGGCCTAGTGTTTGGACCGGTGCAGTAGCCAGACTGTCAAGGAGGGCTTAGGTCTGGATGCTCATTCGCCTTACGTAAGCCCTCCTTGACAGTCGGGCTACTGCACCGGTCCAAGACCAAAGTCCACCTACTACTGTTCCCGCATCAGCGATGCAATGACTCCCTCAAGCGCACGGGGTTCGAACGGAGTCGAAACATATTCATCGCAACCCGCGGCGAGAGCCAGGTCGCGAAATTGATCGGCGCCGTAAGCCGAAACAGCGACGATCGGAACTTTACGAAGATCTTCGAGCTGCCGAATTCTTCTCGTTGCTGCCAGGCCGTCAAGTAGCGGCATTTCCATATCCATTATTATCAGGTCCGGTACTTCCGAGGAGGCTAGCTGTATTGCTTCTATTCCATCCTCCGCTTCGACAACACGAAACCCTCGTCGTTCCAGCCACGTGCGCAAGAGCAGTCGAGTGTCGTCGAAGTCATCCACAACAAGGATAGTGCGTCGAGCCTGGGCGGTGGACATCATTGAGTGTTGGGTACTTGTCGGTAGCTGCATGACGGACAGAGCGGCCATACTATGCCGTTCCGGTGCCCTCGTCTAGAGAGACACTCAAATCACAAGTTAGTTGCAATAAATAGGGAGGGACCGTAAGAACAAGTAAGGAGTTGAGCGCCTCCTTGGAGTGCGGGGACTTGTAACCGCTTTGGTAAAGGGCGTTGTAGATGCTGAGCTTCGCAGTACCAAAGCGGTGACAAGTCCCCGCACTCCAAGGAGGCGTTCAACCCTTTCCTTACTTGTTCTATTTATGCGCCGCCCTAGACGTCTTGGGATCTCAACGCGACTATCGTCGCAATACAGAAGGTGAAGAACATCGCCATAAGGACGCCGAGATCAAATACTCGACTACCCCACGGATGAAGGAAATCGACGTAAGCACTTAAATCATCGGGAATTTTCTGCGCGGGTTGAATCTCCGGCACCGGTCCGAGTTTTGGTGTGGCTGGTTTTTTACCGGTCCGCCCAGTAGCGAGATCCTTTTGATAACCTTCCATCTTCTTTTCAAAGTTGCTAATGCTTTTCTCGGCGTCTGCTTTGTATTTATCAACTTTCGCGCGCGCGTCTTCGATGTTCTGATCGTTTTCGCGTTCGACCTGCTTGTACAGTCCGCTACCCCCTTCCTTATCGGAGGGTTGAGCGTCTTCGTCCTTCGCGCGTAACAGATCCAGGTCCGAAAGCCGCTTCATCTCATCAAACGCCCAGGTTGCCGGCATGACAACGCCCACGACCTTTGACATACCGGTCGGAATGCCGACCAAACCACAGAAGAGAATTTGCGGAATCAGAATCAAAGGAATCAGGCTGGTGGCCATTTCGGAGGTCTTAACAACCGCAGAGACGAATAGTCCGAGTGTGATCCCGACCATACTTGTAATAATCATGACGACCAGATGCATCGAGCCGCCAAACCCGCCCGGAAACGACATAAGCTTCATTACATCAAGAAACTTCAATGTTCCAAACAGTAGCAAACACTGCAAACCTACGATCAGCATCAAGATCAGAATCTTTGACCCAACGTAAGCAAGCAGTCGGAGATTAACCATTCGTTCGCGTTTGTAGACGGCACGTTCCCTGATGATTTCTCGCGCCGCGACTGAAGTGCCGAACCATAGTGAGACCAGAGCAAGGACGAAATAGATAAAATCACGTGGCGCCTTTGCACCAACAACGAGATACGTGAGCATCGCGATGATTGGGGCCTGGCCGAACAGGATCAACAAATTGAACTTATCCGCGCGCAGCACTTCCAAATAACGTCGTGACAAGGTCGCCCATTGCCGTAGCCAATCGCCAAATGAGCTGCGCCGCTTTGCCGGCGCCGCGATGTGCGCGCCAGCGGAAACTGAACGCAACGGAATTTCTACGTTCATGCGGTACTGGTCCGTCCGCAGGAAACGTCTCTTCCAGTCTTCAGCAACTTCTTCGGCAATTTGGTCTTTGTTTGCGCGACCGTTGGACTTGAGTTTCTCGAAAATCGGCGCTTCCAGTTTGTCGTAAAGATCTTTGAAGCTCTCAGCGCCACAGTGAGCTAATGCCTCTTGTGGCTTGCCGTAGAAAACCAGTTTTCCGCGCATGAGGACCACAAGCTTGTCAAACAACTTCACGTTCTCCATCGCATGAGTCGTAAGGATCACCGTTCTTCCCGATTCAGCGATCTGACGGAAGAGCTTCATAACCTTTTCTTCGGTAGCAGGATCGAGTCCCGACGTTGGCTCGTCGAGAAAGATGACTGAGGGTTTGGTGATCAGCTCTACAGCAATCGAGACTCGTTTACGTTGACCGCCCGAGAGTTGCGAAATAGGGACGTCACGCCGTTCAGACAGTCCCGTGATGTCCATCACCTCTGAAACAACCTGGTCGATTTCCTGAGTAGAGATGTCTCGCGACAGGCGCAGTCGGGCAACGTAGTAAAGCGTGCGATAGACAGTCAACTCTCGATGGATGATGTCGTCCTGCGGCACGTATCCAATGGATTGTTTCAGCGACTCCAAGTGCTGATAAAGATCGAGATTATTAACCAGCACGTGACCACTCGAAGCGGGTCGCATACCATTCATCGAGTCCATCAAGGTCGACTTGCCTGCGCCTGATGGTCCCAACAAGCCAACAAACTCATTCGGTTGGATACTGAGATCGACCTCATCCAGCAAACGAATCTTCCCACCGCCCGATCGGTTTGTTACTTCCTTCGTTATCCTGACCACATCGAGTCGCGTCTTCGATCGGGTGTCGAAGACAGTCACACCGCGTTGAGGATTGACCCTTAGAAGGAATGGACCGATTTGAACAACGTCTTCCTGCGGCAGATTTCGACGACCCGCAATTCTTTCGCCGTTAACGTAAGTGCCGTTCGTCGAGTTTAGATCTTCGATAAGAACACCGCTTGACGTTTGCGAGATACGAGCGTGGGTGTTGGAAATCAATAGCCCGTCCAAACGGATATCGCACTCTTCACCGCGACCGATGGTGAGTTGTGGACGATCGAGCGCACGTTGGAGAAATACGCGCGGCTCGTTTGAGGTGGGATCGCCACCTCGTAAAGTGGCCTGTAATGCGCCGGTGTCTTTGTTGGCAAAGATTGTCTGATTCTTAGGTTGTGCCAGCCGGCCGCTTTGGGGCAGCGCACCAGAGTGTCCCAGGTGAGCAGTACGCACAGCGTCAGGGTTGGCGGGTGCACGAAAACGCAGACTCGGTCCACCCGGTCCAAGTTGGATTACATCTCCGTCATGGAGGATTTCTCCACCGGCAATCCTACGGCCGTTGAGAAAGGTGCCATTGAAACTGCCAAGGTCGACCACAATATACACGCCGTCCTGCTCACGAATCTCGGCGTGACGGCGCGAAACGTTTGCGGCATTTGCGGCGATGACGACATCGACAGACGGGTCACGTCCTATCCGTGTGGCGTCATTAAAGAGCGGGACGCGTTGGAGGCCTGACGTTAGGTCTTGAAACTCGAGGTAGACGTTGGTCATGGCGTTAGTTATTGCAGATCGAAGATTTCAGATTGCAGATTGTTCTAATGTCCGACGAACTTTAGTTTGTCGATCGTTTCGATTTCTTCAACCGTTAGATACTTCGGTGCTACTGCGGCGACCCTACAGGCGATTTCAAATGTGTAGTGCCCCAACACCCGTCATCACCCGGTACTGACTGTATTCAAGTTTGGTTGTGGCTCCGATGCGCTGCGTTCTCAGCGTCTCTGCTGTAAAGTTTTGCGTGCATTCACCGTCAGAGACGCAGAGAACCAGGTGCAGAGAAAAGTCAGATTTGACATTCTTATTTTCTGCTAAGTATCGCTGGTTTGCGTGCCTTCATGGTAAAAACTATTTCGTTAACATTCATTAGAACAGGTGTTCGGAGCAGCACAGTTTGCATATCGCCATAGACGCTCATTCCGTTGGTTCAGGTCTCGGGGGAAACGAGACGTACGCCACTAACTTGATCGAAGCTCTTGCCGAGATCGACAACTCCAATCTTTACACACTGTACGTAACGAAGAACGAAGCCGTTAAGCGTTTCGCGAACCGCTGGCCAAATGTGAAGGTGCGTCTTACCCTGCCCCACACTCCGCTGGTCCGGATCCCGTTCACTTTGTCAGTGGAACTTCGGCGCCGCCCGGTTGACATCTTGCATGTTCAGTATACATCTCCGCCGTTTACACCCTGCCCGGTTGTCAACACAATACACGATCTTTCTTTTGAGCATTTGCCGCAAACATTCAAACGCAGAAGTTGGCGACAGATGCGGCTGACAATTCGGAGATCGGCTCAAACGGCTGCCCATATCATTACCGATTCTGACTTTTCACGTAACGACATCTTGGCTACGTACAAGTTAACTGCGGATCGTGTAACCGCAATACCTTTAGCAGCGTCTTCACGATACGCGCCGGTTGTCGATTCCGAGGAACTTGATTGCGTCCGTAGAAAATATGGCATCGCCGGTGATTACATACTGACAGTTGGGTCAATTCAACCGCGTAAGAATATGCCGCGACTTATCCGCGCCTATTCTGATCTCTGTCGGGACGGCAGTGTCGAACCACTTCCCAAACTGGTAGTTGCTGGTAAGCGTGCATGGCTTTACGAGGAAACGTTGGCAACCGCGGAGAATAGTGCGGTCCGCGATCAAATCATCTTTATTGGCTATGTACCCGACCAAGATCTTCCAGCACTCTATTCAGCTGCGCGCTGCTTTGTGTATCCATCGTATTTCGAGGGTTTTGGTATTCCTGCCTTGGAGGCAATGAGTTGCGGGACGCCAACCATAACGGCCGATCGGACTTGCTTTCCAGAAGTCATCGGCGATGCGGGCTTTATGGTAGACGCCTTTAGTGAAGAATCAATCATGCGAGGGATGTTAACGGTTCTGTCAGATGAGCGCCTGCGAGCTAAGCTGAGAGAAAAAGGTTTGCAGCGGGCAAGTCTTTACAATTGGAAGCAGACTGCGCGCAAAACATTGGAGGTGTTTGAGATGGTCCACGCAGGAAATCAGCACTCTACGCGCCGAGCCCGAAGCGCCCAAGTCTCGATTTGAGTTCTGAGACTCAGTTTCTTAGCCTCGCCTCTTTGGCGATCGCGATTTGTTTTCACACGCCCTTTGGAAAGAGAGTCTTTCGATACTGCCATCCTTGTTAATTCGCAGAACCTTCACCGGCCAGCCCACTTCTGACGGATGAGCCTTTATTTCCAATTGGATAAGACGGCAGATTGTTAGCGGTATGTCAGTGCCCCAGTTTGCCGGATCTTTTGCAAGCGCAGCATCAATATTGTCATGCCAACCGTAGGTTGTGTGTCCGATGCAAGTCCCCTCACAGTTCGAGGCTCTGATCGGCGGATCACTGACTTCACGGCCAGAGATTTCGGGAGGTGGTCTGAATTCTCTTGAATACAAAACTAGTGAGCCGCCCTCATGTCCAAAAAACGCAAATTGAATCGGCTTTCCGACGAGTCTACTCTGATAAATCTTTGGCTCACGCTCTTTATATGCTCGTAAAGAGAGGAGAATGTTACGCGCAATATCCTTAGTGCACCGGTCTACCATCTCGCGCATATTCCGATCATTGAATGGACTTGTTTCGGCACAGGCTTTAGCTAGTGCATATGTGTCGAACGAGGGAGCGGACGGATCACCCGCATAACCCGTTATGCCGGCAACCGCCACGTATCTGTTTGGCGCTAGCTGAATAATTTTCTCCTCTTTGTCTAACTCACCGCCACCTGCCGGATCAGTGACTTTGCTATCTGCGCCAACGAAGATGGCCTCTCTGGTTTTTTTAAGAACGATGGCGGTCTGCGCGAAGGTTGTGTTTTGAGCAATTAACAGACAGACAAGACCTGTGAGAAGACCACACGACACCGCGAGCACATTGAGCAGGAGTCTCATTTTCAGTTGTTGAGAAATGGTACCCGCGGCAGGGGTCGAACCTGCGACCTTTCGCTCCGGAGGCGAACGCTCTAATCCACTGAGCTACGCGGGCCTAAACAAAATCGCAGGTTTCAAAGAGATGAACGAGGAGTGTCCCCCTTTTTGTCCCCCTTTTGTAACCCTTTTTGTACCCCTCGTCAATATCATCTTTTTGACGATCTTTGGTTTCAGTGCGGAAAGAAATTCTCCCCAAGTTTGTGCTCAGGAAAGTCAAAGCGCGAATGATCTTTGAAATCAGCTCTTGAACTCCGAGCCAAACGCATCAATTACGAGGGCCACCTCTCGCTTTACACGCGAGGGTCAGTAGTTCGAATCTGCTTGCACACACTTTGATCCGAAAACGATCGCGATTTTGGGAGAATCAACTTTAAAGATCCGCACTTCCCGTTGGCGGATTCGCGTGATACGAGGAGAGAATCCAGAAGTCGCGGCCACTCACATAGATTAGCCATAGATTTTTTGCGGCCAAAAACCAGTGGCAATGGCTTCGGCCGGCACTTTGGTATCTAATACCTGTTGAATTGCTGTCGAGTGGAGGAAGAGAGGAGACCGATGCAGCCCACAAAATACAATTTGCCGCTACGCGAATGGGATGAAAAGAAGAAAGACATTGTTCAGATACTGACTGACTGCGCGCTCATGCTGGAGCCTGCGCCACTCACCTACAGCCAGCTATGCCAGCGAATGAAATCCCCTCCGATTGGTGAATCCGCTCAGAACTCAATTGAACTACGGGGTTTGCTCGATGAGATAGATCGCCATGAGGCTGAGCTAGGCAATGGAATGCTAACATCATTTGTTTTTGCTCAGGACGAGCGTAGCGGACAGCCATTTCTTCCAGGAAGAGGATTCTTTTCCTTGGCTGAAAAGCTTGGTTACATCTTCGACAATACAGAAGACGGCAGACTTCAGTTTGCTATCGAACAGATGCAGCGAGTGAGCAATGAGAAGACGCCCTTGCGAGCAAAGGGTGAGTAGCTCTTGCCAGGCGATCCAATAAGCGCTTGCAGAAATAACTTAACCCGGAGCTGCGCTTTACGGAGGCGGACCGGAATCAGGATGCTTCTCATCGACAACTTGTCGCTAGCTCCGTTGTCGCCAAGCCGCTGAATGCGGCGTTGGGTGCTAAATCTCTCTGAAAATAAGATGACGTATTCTGGCCCTGATCTCCTGAAAAGCCTTGATCGTGTCGCGTGGAATACCGCTATTAGAACGTTCGGAAATTGCCATTCAACATTGATTGGCCTGATAGTTAATTGGTGGATTACCACCGACCCTATAAACCACTGGGCATTAGACGGCGCTCCCACGTGCGGAAATCGCAGGGTCTGTGATGCCATCTTTTGTGCGAATAACAACGCGGTAGGGATCCTTGAGGTTGAAGGCGTCGGCGAGCGGAAGATCACAACGGTCGAAAAATTAGGCAGCTACTTCGTTTCTGAATTTGACGATTTGAAGACCTTAGAATTCGCTGTACTACTTCTCTATGCGTATCACCTCACGAGGGATGGTTACAAGACTTTCATGCCTCCTGCGTATGATCCTGATGTTTTCGCCGCCTTGACTGTAGTATCTCGCGCTCATTCCGACAAACCCATAATTGCAATAACCCTGGATAAAACCTATGAATCCAACGTACAGGGAATCCGTAAACGGGCGAATTGGTATTTCAGCAGACCCAGCAAGGTGACTGGTTACCTCTATGAGGCAGGGAGAGAAAGTGCTTCCAGAGTTTTTTATTCTGAGGGCAGTAATTGCATTCAGTTCGCACCGAACAAAATCGGTGGGCCGGAGCGCGGATAGCCTCTTTCGCAACTTGATTCTGTGATTTTAGGATTGGATGTAGTATCGCTGCCAGAATGCGAATCCTTACTTACAAACGAACCCATGTCGGTGACCCTGATAAGAAGGGACGCTTTGGAATCTACGATTGCATGCGAAGTGTTCGCTCATATGAATATGATGCAGTGATCGGTGTTCGCGGTGTTGGTCGTGAACCGAAGAGCTTCGGAATCGACAACAGAATCAACTGGGTGGGGATGAATCCACTAAAGTATCAAAGTCGGAAGTTTGCGGGAGTGGAGGTTACGTTCCAACACTTTCTCCTTTTAGACGATCAGGGGCCGCTGTTGAAAGAGTTAGCACCACTCTTGGCTGAGCGTATGTACGTCTTGGGCGCACGTATTCTCTTGTCTGGCTACAGTGTCGATGAGCAAGCTGAGGCCGAGAGAATAATCAACTGGTCGAGGCGGCAATCCCCACCACTATTCAAAAGCACTAACAGATCAGGCGGGCCAAAAGGCTGCAAGAACCGCTGCAAACTCTGCTGATGTCACCGAACAGTTCGTTGAATCGGAGCGTGGATAGCCTTTTTCTTAAGTTGATTCTATGATTCGAACCAGATTCTATGATAACCCACACACATCACTACGTCCCACAGTGGCTTCAGCGGCGCTTTACGGTGAAAAAGGAGTACACAGGTTGAGTTCAGCAACAACCATTCCCGACTGGAAAGCGTTTGAGATTGCCGTCGCGAAATTTGCGGCGGCTATGGATCCCTCTGCTGTCGTTCGCCACAACGTCTTGCTGCCCGATGCTGATACGGGTCACGCACGCCAACATGATGTCATCATCGAAGCAAGAATCTGCAAGATATTTCCAGTTACCATCCTGGTGAGCTGCAAGTATTGGCACTCCAAACTCGACGAGGGGCACATTGATACTTTCATTGGAGAGTTCCTATCATCGCGAGCGCATAAAGGTGTGATCTATTCCTACTCCGGTTTTACTCAGCCAGCTTTGGAAAAGGCAGCGGCTAAAGGAATCTGCTGTTGCAGGTTGTTTCGGAATGAACCTCCTGAGATGCCGCAATCAATTCCATTCCGAGCGTATGCCTGTAGTCCTAGTCTAACAGTCACACTCTTATCGCCACCCAGGTCGAATAGTAATCCTTCAAAATGGAGAGAAGTTCTTTCACTTAGTGACGAGACTGACGGTGAGCGCGGCTCCGTTCTAGATTCGATCTTGGCTGCTTACGAGTCGCTCGAAGATCATTCGATGCGTCAACTTAAGACGAACCCATTGTTATTGCCAGTCGGCTTCACCTCAAACCTAGTATTTGATCCGGCCCTCCCAGTGCTCGGTGATCTGAAAATCCAAGTCGGATGTGTCTGGAAGATATTTCAAGCTGATATTAAGGCATGTCTTGCGAATGGCTCATATTCCCTAACCCAAAATCAATTTGTGGGAGACTTCAGCTTTCCAAGAATTGACCGCCTGAATACACACGTTGGGCCCGGATGGAATCGTCTCAACGAGACACCGAAGTCATTGGAACCGGGAGCGATCGTCATTTTGCTATCGGGAGCCACGAACCTTAGAACCGACCTTTGTGACAAACTAGGCCCGCAGGACATCAACAATCCGTTAGACCATGAGGAATGAGAACATTCTTGATCTATCGACCTGCAGCGAATGGAAGAGACGCTTGTTCCTTTTTCCTTGACCCAGATCTTGACCTCGGGCGCTGACCGTTACCCAACTGAGCCTCGTCCTGAACTGACGCTATTCTCTTTTTTCGGTAGGTGACACGCAACTGCCCTTTCGTTTGTGTGGTCACGCTTGTTCCCGTTGCGCTCATACGCATTCAAGAATTCCGCGAGCGGTTCAGCACAGTACAGGATGCGGTTTCCGATGCATGCCGCGTGGCTTCGCTTTCAGATGGCGCACCGCGTGTCCGACAGGACCTAATTCTCGATTATCGGATGAGCGTCCAGCAAGTCGGGCTGTCAAACCACTCTCGGCTATAATCGTCTTAGGAGTCAATTACGATACGAGAATCATGGGCTATCATCACCGAGCTCGCGCAGTAACTTGTCCTAGCTGTTCCAGGAGGGTCGCATGGTTCCGTGACGTTGCCACCAATGTACCCGAACGTTGGAAGTGCGAGTGCGGGATTCTCCATCACTTGAAATCTCCACCAAAGTGGCCTGAGGTTCCGCGAACCCTTTACATCGGGCCCGATAAGCTTGCCCGCTTCAAGGTGTATCCAGTTCCGCCTGAAAGCTCTAATGATGATTGGGCACAACCTTACTCTATTCGGAGCTTCGTCTACCAAGCCTCACAGAAGTTCGGAGGTTGCTACTACAGACCAAGCAGACGTGGCACCGTGATGGATGAGCCAGTATTCACGGATAGTTGTTATGACTCGCTTCATGACGCAGATTACGAAGAATACGCTACACCCCATGATTGTCACTTGGTCGGAGGTTGGACAACCGGCAAGGAAACATGCCCGCTCTGGGAGAATATTATTGAACTCTGTCAGACGGAACCCGAGAAACGATTTCTCAAGCGATATTTACAGTTCGTTAAGGATCGGCAGTTTCCAATGCTCATTCCACAAACTGGGATTGGAATTACCGAAAGGCGTCGGCCGGATTTTGTTGCGTTCATTCCACTCCAATACTGGAAATACAAATGGGTTGCAATTCAACTTGACGCCGCACATAGAGAAGAACAAATGCTTAGTGATTCAGAAAGGGACGAGTATGTTAGGGAGCACAAATACGAAGTCGTCTCACTGAGGCCCGAGCAGAAGGGATATTTCGAAGAGGTTCGAAACCTTGTTGAAGGGTTCGAATCCTGGATGTCACTGGCAGATACAGACCCATGGAGCATTGTAGTTGATGCAGAAGTTAGGAAATCCGAGGCTCCCGACGACATTCCGTTTTGAGTCGGCAGGTCGTTTTGGCAAAACTGAAAATGTCCATAAACCGCGATTATTCCGAACTACTGGGTTCCTTTCAATCCGATAAGTTTCGTCAACTCCGGGACGCACAACAATACGTCCTGTTCGATTATTCGACAAATCGAGTGTCGTCTACAGACGTGGCTATCGAACTACCTACAGGAGCCGGAAAGACACTTATCGCGCTGTTAATTGCCGAAGCCTGGAGGCAGGAGGGTAAGAAAGCAGCAATTCTATCGGCCAATAAGACTCTCGCTCGTCAAATGTTGGAGGAAGCACAGGCTCTTGGCATTCCGGCAGTCTTGATGGAAGGCAGGGGCATTGATATTCCAAGTCGCGACAAAAGAGCCTACCAACGTGCCACAAGCGTGGCGGTGATGAACTACTGGGTATATTTCAATCAAAATCCTGTTATCGATCCCGCGAACCTTATCGTAATGGACGACGCTCACCTAGCAGAGCATTGCCTGCATTCTCTTTACTCGGTTGAAATCAAGCGTCACGATCACGAAAACCTTTTCGAAACGTTGATTACTGAACTTCAGGCAAGATTTCCCGAATACTCAGTTCTGACAGACGCACTCGCAGGCGATGTTCCTCCAACTTCTACTACTGAGCTGCTGTCGTTTATTGATCAAACAGAAATTGCGGATAGGATTCGGGAAATCATCGACGCATCACCGTATCAAGAGACTGATAGAGATATGGGATTCCGTTGGAGACGAGTAAGAAACCAATTTCGCGAAGCTAATCTCTACGTCAGCCTAAACTCCATATGGATACGTCCATATGTGTATCCTCTTATTTCAAACCTGCATTACGGTCAAGCGCAGCAACGCCTATACATGAGCGCCACTGTAGGGGATCCCAGCGACCTAAGCAGAAGACTGGGAGTAAAACCGATCACCAAGATCCCTGTGCCGTCGCAGTATTCAGAGACGACATCTGGACGCCGTTTGGTGGTCATGAATCGAATCGAAGACGAGGACATTCCAGACCGCTTGGGAGCCGTGATCTTGACCGCCCTACGGATACACCCGAAAAGCGTCTGGCTATGTTCCAGCGAGGCGGAAGCTCGGAAATTCGAAAGCACAATTTCGGAGTGGCTAAATCTCAACGGATTGGTCGGACAACCGACTTGGCTCTTAACTCCGCTTGGAGATGAAATCGACCACTTCAAAGCATCTCCAAGCGGCCATTTGTTCGTAGCTGGGCGGTTTGATGGAATGGATTTCAAGGCCGATGAATGTCGCATGGTGGTCTTGACAACTCTTCCTAGAGCGATCAATGCACAGGAAGAGTTCATATCGGCCTATCTGCGTGACTCGGGTTTCATGTTGAGACGCTTGAACCAAAGGATCGTTCAGGCATTGGGAAGATGTAATAGGTCGGATGATGATTTCGGTGTTTATGTTCTTGCTGATCGCCGATTTGCGACCCATCTCGGAAGGGAGTCAAATCGGGAAGGAATTCCTGGAAATATGGTAGCCGAAATCGACATGGCCCAAGACTCCGCCGAAATTGGTGAAGAAGTCCTCGTAGCTAAGGTTGAAAGATTTCTTAGAGGGGATTTCGTCGAATATGACCGCGAATTGCACGAGTATATTGCAGGTGTACCACCTCACACAGCGGCAGTAACCACGATTGATACATCAGAAGACGAAGTCATCGGCTGGACCAGCCTCTTCGCAAGCCAGAATTACGAAGTGGCGGCACATCGATTTGAAAGGTGCTGGGACGCCGCTCTCGGCGCCAACTTGCGAGAAATAACAGCTCTGTACGGTTGGCAATGGGCGAAGGCGCTCTATCTCCAATCTATGCTTGGCGAGCCAACTGCGCGCGAAAGGTCCCTTGAGGTGTTTGAGAAGGCGATTAGACGCGGAGGCATGAGTGCGTGGTTCAATCGAATGCGGGGTTCGTTAAATCGCGCGAGACAAAATATAAGCTCTGACGAAGAGATAATGAGGACTGAATATGCAGAGAGCCTCATTAGAACATTTGACGATCTATTAGAGAGGTTAGGCACTTCTGGAACCAGATTCGAACGGTGGTGTGAAGAGATCACGCGGCTCTTGCAGTCGGAGCGCCATGCTCAGTATCAGGAAGGACTAGAAAAACTTGGATTAGCTCTCGGCTATCACGCTACAAGACCAAGATATGACTCTGCCGCTGACTGCCGGTGGCGAGGTGTGTTTGGAAACGCAAGAGAATTAGTCACGTTTGAAGCTAAGATCGAGCATGACAACTCGCAAGAGGTGTCCGCTTACCACGTAGGACAAGCCCACAATCAATATGCCCGCGCATCGTCCGAATTTGGAACCCGCGGATACGTTGTTCGCGGAACGATCGTAACTCACCTCGCTGTGTTAGCGAGAGACGCGGAAGCATCTGCCGGAAGCATAAAAGTTCTTAGCAAAGATGCGATGTCTGGGCTATGGGGAAGGGTCAGAATTCTGCTAAGTCTGTATCGAGATGGATGGTCGCTTTATGATATGGCTACGCGCAACACCGCCGCCCAAGCTATCAAAGCGCGGATACCTGCGACTGGCTGGATAATCAAAGCCTTAGACGTTGACGAGCGATTCGTTACAAATGAGACACTGACCTCAGAGTGGCGATAAATTCTAAAGGCTGTACTCATCATCCCAACGCAACCGATATCGCTTCTCTCGCTCCAGAAACGCACGCTCGCCTCCCTCTAAAGTGTCACAAACCGCCTGGCGAATGGAAGCATTCTCAATCGAGCCGCTGCGATAGGAAATGATGGGAAGCCCTGGGTCTAAGGATCGGACAGCATCAGCCACAATCACCCCTCGGTGAACACCCAAAAGCGGCCATTCATGAACACCTCAAAACCGGCCATAGAGAAGTAGTCGCGCAGGGACGTTGACGGCGCCGGGAGGCAAGGTAGCCTTCAGCGCCATGAGCAACGTATTGAGCGACGATAAACGA
>DASYRR010000027.1:0-33618 GCA_036004125.1 Pyrinomonadaceae bacterium
AGAAGATGTCGGCGTCTGCGCTGGCGGCGGCCCTTGCGCTAAAGCAAATGAGGTGAATTTATCGGCGCCGATTGGAATAATTATTACGGCGGCAACAATTAGCGTAAGTCGCATCGTCATTGAACACACCACAAGTTCAACATAGTCGTTACAAGCATCATACACAATTGGCACTTGAAATCTCATTCGTTCGTATTGCCTGTAGCCTGCGACGAATCCTCTATCAGGTCCGATAGCAACCGTTTCGGTGCGAACCGATTTAACATCATTTGACCATTTCAATACTAACGGCCTCCACTCTGGTTTTGGATAGGAGGAATCATGCAGCGAACAGCGTTGTGTACTTTCTGCGGAATCATCTTAACTTTTGTCATTGCTTGCTCCGTCCACTCACAGGTCGTGAATGTTTGGCCGGGCGTCGCTCCAGGGTCCGAGAAGTGGACTTATAAAGAATATGCAGTAGCCGTGAACGATTAGGTCACCGCTCACGGAAGGGCAAAGCCGCATCCTCACAACACGACGCAAAGCCGAAACCACATGCGTCATTGACTTTTGAGGCAAAGCCGCTACGCCGAAACGTTGGCGGAGAGCGATCTGCGGTAACAACCCTTGATCAGTTTGAGAATGTCGTCAGCCACGAACGGCTTGTAGAGGATGGGAAGGTCTTTTTGTTGACACACCATTAATTCGTCATTCGAAAGCCCACCTCCCGTCATAAGAATGATCTGCGTCCCTGGCACTTCCGCTTGAAACTCCAATGCTAGTTTCAAACCATCGTCCTCACCCAACATGTAATCGAGCAGCACGGCGTTCGGAGTTGAGCTCTCAAACAATCTGCGAGCCTGGTGCGCGGTTTCGGCCGTAATCATTTCCCAGCCTTCATCGGCGAGTGCACACGCAAGGAACAAAACAAGGTCATGATTGTCGTCAGCAATAAGTATCCTCGGCCGTTCCGCTGCCTTGACGGTACCAGCCTGAGATCGAATGACCAGACTGTTGCCGTCATCATTTAAGGAGACGTGTGCCTGGGCGCCAGCTGGAATTTCCCCGCGGGCTACCATCGTCGCTAACGGCTGCGTTAACTCACGATGAATCGTGCGTTTCAATTCCCGCGCGCCGTATTCCTCGCTGAAACCGCGACTCAACAGAAACCGGCGAGCTTCGGGAGACACTTCTATGCCAAAGCAGCTGGCACCGAGACGCGAGTTAACGTGATCCTGCAAGCGCGAGATATCGTGATCTAGAATCATCTCCAGTGATTCCGCGTCCAGTGGTCGATAGGTGACTACCGCGTCGATACGGTTAACGAATTCTGGTGAGAACCTTTTCCGCACAGCACCCAGCGCGATGCTTTCGAGCCTCATACTGAGGTCATCTCGCGCCCGAGGTGACGCTGACTGAAAACCTATATCCGGATTGATTTCCTTCATCATGTCCCGGGCCCCGAGATTACTGGTGAAAAAGATCAGGGTCTTCTCTAGATTGACAGTTGTGTTATCACCCAGTCGCAACGTTCCTTTATCAAGAATGCCAAGCAACAGTTTGGTCATCGACTGCGCAGCTTTCTCGATTTCATCAAACAAGACCAGCGCTAAATCACAGGTCTCGCTAGTAGCCTCCGTTAACTGTTTCTGGGTGAGCATTGCGTCGGTCTCACGATGTCCCAGATAACCCGGCGGTGCTCCAATCAACTTCGCCACTTCGTGTTCCATTTGGAATTCGCCACAATCGATCTTGACGATTTTCTTCTCGCTTCCATGCAAGAGTTCAGCAACGGCCTCAACGGTTTTTGTCTTTCCTGTTCCGGTTGGGCCCAGCAGTAGAAAAACTCCAGCCGGCCGACCTTCCGGCGCGAGTCCTGATTGGTACATGTAGACGTAGGGTACGATCGCCTTAGTAGCTGCCGACTGCCCAACGACTTTTTTCGCCAAAAGGGAGACTAGATCCTGTTGGGGAGATGCTGCGTTTGAAGATGAGATATCAGGCATGGACTTATCCTCCTTGTGTGGTGTGGGGTTCTGTTCTTAGTGTCCCCAAAACGAGGCGATGTGGTGGGGAGACTTGACTGATCTACCTGGGCATGAGGAAGAAGGACCTTCCGGGCGAGCATGCCGATTGAGGCGAATCATCTTGCAGTCGCGTCGAGAAGTCAATGCGATACGATATGCCGTGAACAGCGGGGGCGCGCTTTCGGGCTAAGATGCCGAGATTCGTGTAGGCCCCCTTGCCCTTCTCAGCTTGTTCTTTTCTAGTGAGGTTCGTGTTGGCCTGCTTGCTCCCTGCCAACTTGTCATTTCTAGCGTAGTGCGCGCGCTGCTCTTTCTTGCATTATTAGCAAATTGGCGGCCGCCTGTGTTGGCGTGAGAGAGGAGACCTAATTTACAATTCCCTCGTTTCGAAAAGCCTGACCCTCCCCCAGACGATAACTTGTCGATTCCCCCGCCCAAAAGAATTGGCCGCTACGAAATCTGCTCCCGACTCGGGGCTGGTGGGATGGGCGAAGTTTATCTGGCGCATGACACAAAACTCGATCGCAAAGTCGCCTTAAAAGTTCTGCCTTCTGCTGTGTCAGGCCACGATCGCGTACGTCGCTTCATGCAGGAGGCAAAGGCTGCTTCCGCGCTAAACCACCCAAACATCCTCACAATCTATGAAATCGACGAAATAGATTCAGAGCAATTCATCGCGACCGAGTTTATTGACGGTGTCACGGTGCGCGCACGAATCAGCACTGCTCCCTTTAAGCCGCGGGAGGCAATCGATATCGGTGTTCAAGTCGCTAATGCACTCAGTGCGACCCACCGCGTCGGCATAGTCCATCGCGACATCAAGCCAGAAAACATCATGATTCGGCAGGACGGTATTGTGAAGGTTCTTGACTTTGGCTTAGCCAAACTCGCTCGGGACCATCAGATGCCGGTCTCTGATCCCGAAGCGCCAACGCAGAGTTTCATCAACACCGAGGCAGGCATGGTGATGGGCACAGCTCGGTACATGTCGCCCGAGCAGGCCAGAGGACTTGACGTAGATACACGCACCGACATTTGGAGCTTGGGTTGTGTGCTCTACGAAATGATTACCGGGCGCCAACCGTTCCCTGGCCCAACGGCAATGGATGTAATGTCAGGCATCCTGAGTCGTGAACCTGAATCGCTCGAGAATCACCTGACGGGAGAAACTCGCGAACTTGAGCGTATTGTTTGTCGCGCTTTGCGTAAAGATCGAGAGGAACGTTATCAAACTATCAAAGAGCTGCTTACCGATCTGAAAGATCTGCAGAACGAGCTCGGGTCGCAATCGAAAAAGACACCCACAGTTCGAGTGACGTCATCGGAATTCGTTCCCGAGAAATCGATCGCTGTTCTCTACTTTGAAAATATGAGCGCGGAAGACGACAGCGATTACTTCTGCGCGGGCATGACCGAGGACATTATTACGGACCTCTCTAAGATTTGTGAGTTGAAAGTCGTCTCCCGGAGCGACGTGCTTCCGTTTCGCAACAAAGAGGTAAATACGCGGCAGGTTGGTGAAGCGCTGCGCGTGAATTACATCCTGGAGGGAAGCGTTCGAAAAGCAGGTAGTAAGATTCGCATCACAGCACAACTCATCAACGTTCGGGATGGTTATCACCTCTGGGCCGAACGCTTCGACCGGCTGGTCGAGGACATATTCGATCTGCAAAATGAAGTGTCACAGAAGATCGTCGATGCGCTCAAGATCTCACTTACGGATTCAGAAAAGCAACTGCTGGCGAAGAAGCCGACGGACGATTTGCGAGCCTACGACTTCTACCTGCGAGGCCGAGACCTTCTGTCTCTAAAAGGCAAGCGCAACACGGAGAGCGCTGTGCAGATGTTTGAAAATGCTCTCGTGCTCGACCCGGGTTTTGCATCGTCGTACGCGGGACTGGCGGAGGCATACTCGGCATTGTTCGAATGGTACGATGGAAATTCGGTTTGGCTGACCAAGGCGATAGAGATAAATCAGAAAGCTCTGACGCTCGACCCATCGTCTATTGAAGCGCAGTTTGGCATCGCGATGGTTTATTTCCATCACCGCCGGCTTTCTGAATCGAAACGCGCTATTGAATCAATAGTCAAAACGAATGCCGAGTTCTATCCCAGCTATTTGCGGCTCGGCATGATTGAGGAATTGTCGGGCGATCTCGTTGGTGCGCTGGAGCATTATGGACGGGCAGCTGAATTGAAGCCCTACGACGAAGATCCCTGGCGGTTTCTGGTCGGCGTTCATCGCAAGTTGGCAAACGTCGAAGCTGCAGAAGAAGCAGCACTCAAGGTTATCGAAATCACGTCAAGAAAGCTCGAAGCGAGTCTGGACGACGTTATAGTCATGAGCAGACTTGCCGAAGCTTATGCCCGCTTTGGAAGTCAGGAAGAAGCTCATGCAACTCTAAAACTGGTTTTCGAGTTGGGGCCGAACGACGGGTTAGCAATCTACAACTGTTCGTGTGCCTATGCGTTGCTTGGCGAAAAGAAAACGGCACTCGTTTTATTGCGTCGCGCTTTTGACAGTGGATTCCGAACAGTAGCGCACTGGGCAAAGACTGACAGTGCGTTTGACTCGATGCGAGAGGACGCAGAGTTTAAGCAGTTAGTAGCGGAGTTGCAGTAGTGTTGAGAGCGTTTGAGTCTGGTGCTTGCTGCTTTGACGGCAGACTTGGATAAGGTCAGTACCGTCACGCAGTAGCGTCGGGTCCGCAACCCATCCAAGGCGTCATAGGTAAGACGGACCCGACGCTACTGCGTGACGGTACTGACCTTATCCAAGTCCGCCCCTCAAAGCACCAAGTACAAAGCTCAAAGCACTAAGTACAATAAACGAAGGAGAACACCAATGCCCAAATACGTTATCGAACGCGTCGTACCGGGCGCCAGCAAGATGTCGCCCGCTGAGTTGAAGACCTTGTCACAGAGATCCTGCAGTGTCCTGAATGAATTGGGACCTCAGATTCAATGGATTCACAGTTACGTGACTGACAACAAGCTCTATTGTGTGTACGTCGCTCCGAATGAAGAGCTGGTGCAAGAGCACGCTCGTCGCGGTGGATTTCCAGCCAACCACGTCGCCCAGGTAAAGGCCATTATTGATCCGACAACCGCTGAGGATTGAGTTTAGAGCCATGGATCTTCGATCAATCCAGAAGCCTTTGAAGGAAAAATACCGGAGTGATCCAAACAGTTCGCGTATCACTCTCAAAGCTCATGGTTCTCAATCCGATACTCCAATTGCCTGCTCGATCGAAGTTGGGCAGAAACTTTTAGCCGCGCAAGCTCATAGTGGCGTTGGTGGAGCAGGCACGGCTGCATGCTCGGGGGACCTACTCCTGGGAGCACTCGCGGCTTGTGCTCAACTAACTTGCCAACTCGTGGCCACTGCGATGGGAATACCGATTCAGCACATTCAAGTGGATGTTGTAGGAGAGATGGATCTCCGCGGCACCCTTGGAATTTCAAAAGATGTGGCGGTCGGCTTTCAGGACATTCACGCTACGTTTGACATCAGTGCACCACAGGCCACTTCTGAACAATTGGCGACGCTGAAAGAAAAGACAGAACAATACTGCGTTGTCATGCAAACACTGCTGCAGCCGCCGCCAATACGAACAAGTTGGACAGCGGATGCAGATCTAAGATCTCAGATTTCAGATATTTCAGATCTCAAAATTCAAAGTCCTTGAGACCATTTCAAAGCTCCGAGAATCTGAGATCTGAAATTCATCTGAAATCTGAGATCTGAGATCTGAGATTGTTTTACGCCGCCGACTTCGCCCCGTCTTTGCCTTGCGTGCTGATCTGGTGAATCGCTTCCATCAACGCCGAGCGAATCTGCGCCGGCAATGCGGAGCGCACGGCCAACCTACGAAATGCTGGGATCGTGGTCTCAGGTTGATTGCTAAAAGCCAACAGACTGATTACCGCCAGGCGCACGTTCATATCCTGGTGCGTCTCGATCGAGCGAACGAGAGGCTGGATCTCTCCAGCTTTGGCCATCAGAAAAAGAATGGAAAACGCGTCGTAAGTCTTCTCACGACTCTCGCCAATTAGATTATCAATCGCGTCGTTAGCGATGCCGCTACCCGCAAGCGCCGCGCCAATTCTGCGACGACGATCAACCGTGCTTTCACGCAAGGCGCGGGTGAACGAAGCCGCTCGATCGCGTCGCCACGAGAAGAGTGCGTGTGCCGCGGCATGTCTCACGTCCGTAACCTCATCATCAAAAGCCTTGGTAATGAGACTAAACGACGCATCACCACCTAACTCCGCTAACTCAAACAAACCGGCCGTTCGCTCTGCAGGATCCTTACTCCGCAAACGATCTAATATAATTGCCGGCACCGAGCCTTCCCCATCGACGACGTCGATGCCTTTTTCCTGAGCAACGAGATCGATCGCCTGAGCTGCGGATGTAGCTTGTGACGACGAGGCCATCTCTTCCTGGATGGAAGTCAGATAGATTTCTTCAGACGCTGTTCGCGCCTGTGAAACCTCGAGGGCTTCGACGGACCTTGGTGTTTCGATGTGGATCTGCGGTTTCGCTTGTTCTTCGAGCCGCTTGAATCGGAATTGATTATCGTCGGACAGCGATTCGACTTCGGAACTGAAACTTTGTTGATTCTCTGGCCCTGCCTGCTCGTTCACCTTGCGGTGACGAAGGCGTGATTCCAACTCAATAATCTGCTGAGTTGATTCTGCCAATCGCTTCGAGTCGATCTCTGCCTGCAAACGTGCTTGATCAAATGCGTTCTGATCGGAGCTTAGTTCAATTTCTAAACCTCGCTCCGTTTCTGTCGCGGACTGGATAGATTTTTTACGCTCGCGTAATCGCGTCTTGAGTTCTTCAATCTTTGCGAGGTGCTCACGCTCCACTGCGTACAGCTGAGCAATCTGACGGCGCAACTGCTCTTCCTTTTTGGTTAGTTTACGAAGTTCGGCTTCCGTTTCACTACCAATAGCATTCAACCATTGGACTCGATCGTAGTTTTCCCGATTGGTGGTCGTCGTCTTTGTTTTCCCTTTACCACGCTTATTCTTGGCGTCTTGTTCCTCACGCAAGCGGGTCTCGATCTTCTTAATCCGTTTCTGTTGCCTGGTTTCGGCGGCTCGCAAAGCTTTGATCTCAGCGTTGAGCCTTTGTTCACGGTTGGCACGCTCTTGGGCCTCCAGCTTAGCCTGATCGCGAGTCGCTTCGAGTTCTCGTAGTCGTTGCTCTTCCGGATTCGCGAGTTCGACCGCTTCAACCGTCACTCGCTCGATCGAGTTTTCGTCAAGAGCGACTGTTTCGGATTGCAAACGAGATGCGGTCTTGCGCAATATTGCAATTGCAGCGTTCAGCTCCTGTTCGATTTCCGCGCGTTCTTGCAATTCAAAGGTCACCTTTGCAATTAAGGATTTCTGGTCGGTTTTATTGTTTTCAGCTGGCTCTGATTGGTTCATTGTATTTTCGCGATTCAACTGACTGGGCGCCGAAGACGGTCGTTCCATGATTAGATCCCTCGAATAGAAGGGTAAAGCCACACAAACCGAAGATGTCTTAAGAGGTTTGACTGAGTTACGCTGCTAACCGGTTTTAGCAGGTAACGGAGGTTCGGCTTGTGGAAATCAGCTCAGTTCTTATCTGTTTGAGCGAGAGGAAGAACGGGTGGGTTCTTCAAGTCGGAGTCAGCACCGAACAGTCGGGCCGCTTTCCGATTTTGCTTGATCTTGCCGCATTACGTCAACAGACGAATTTTGGCAGTTTTGATCCAGGCTCAGCACTCCGTAAGCCTTTAACTCTAAAGAGCTACACTCTCTAGCGTAATCCCAAACCGATCGCGCAACACCTCAGCATATTCCTCGTCACTCATTAAGCTTCGCTCCACGCGCTCCTGATGGACTCCGCTTCCGGTCGTGGTGATGAACAGCATTTCGCTTAATGAGATCCTCCCCGTCTTGGTTGCTCGGGAACAAATGCGCCCTTTGGTAAAATGCGATTCTGGAGAAGTCTGGTGGAAACGACTCCTCTCCTCGTAGGCCGAATAAGCGTAAGACTGTAGGGTAAAACGATACTGCGGCTTCCAATCCTCGCCATCATTACGTTGTTCCAGGAGTAAGTAAGTACGATTGATGACGATCCTATAGGCACGAGTCCCCTGCACTTGTTCACCGGCCTCCAACCTAAGCGGTTCGAGAAACGAATCGCCAAAACCAACATCTACCAACCATCTCTGCGCCGACGAATCCGGTATGGTCACCATCAGGCACATATGATCGAAATCGGGACTGAAATCACCCTGGTCTCCCGCCACCCCAGCCGACAACATAGCGACCTCATAACCAAGCGAGCGTAACAAAGCAGCGAATAAGCCATTCGCTTCGTAACAAAAACCACCACGCCTCTTTTCGACGATCTTGGTGAACAGTGCGTCATCCTCAAGCACAATCGGTTCACCTAAGTGAATACTTAGATTCTCAAAAGGCACAGTTCGCAAGTGAGCAACCTGGAGTTCGCGCAGAGTTTCGACAGTAGGTGCGAGCGGGCCAGTGTAGTTGATGCGCTTGAGATACGCGTCGATATTCACGAGTAGAATGACCGGTGTCAGTTTTAGATTCTCGACTGCCTAGTACAAAGCACGCGCACAATTTTCGCACAGTTCAGTAGAGTTACGTTATCCATGAACTTTTCGTGACACTGCAAAAACAGTGTAAGAATCAAGAGCTCTGAACGTGGGATTTAGACTTTGCAGGCAAACCTCACCCATGCGTATTCAACTTTGTCATGCTAGCCTGTCCTCGTGAAAAACGATGACGCCGAAGTGATATCGGTCAATGGGCACGACATTCGGATCACTCACCCGGACAAGCCATATTTCTCCGTTGAAACAAAGGCAGCGAAACTCGATCTAGTGCGCTACTACCTCTCGGTAGCAAACGGAGCACTTAACGGCATACGCGATCGCCCAATAGTTTTGAAGCGTTTTGTCGATGGCGCCGCAGCTCCAGCGTTTTATCAAAAGCGCGCACCAACCAATACTCCTAAGTGGTTACGAACTGTGACCTTGTCATTTCCGTCTGGTCGAAAAGCAGAGGAAGTAGTCGTGGACACCGCGGCGGGTCTGGCCTGGATTGTCAATCTGGGGTGCATAGAACTCCATCCGCATCCGGTGCGTTCAGGTGATCTCGAACATCCCGACGAATTGAGAGTCGACCTCGATCCAGTTCCGGGTGTCACTTGGGATGCCGTTCGGCGTGTTGCCCTTGAGGTTAAATCGCTCCTCGATGAATTGGGATTGCGTGGCTGGCCCAAGACGAGTGGTTCGCGCGGAATGCATATCAATGTGCGTATCCAGCAGCGCTGGACATTTGTCGAGGTTCGCCGCGCCGCTCTTGCATTGTCTCGCGCGGTCGAACGACGTGTGCCTGAGCTCGCGACATCGAAGTGGTGGAAAGAAGAGCGTCACGGTGTGTTTCTCGATTACAACCAGAACGCAAAGGATCGCACCACGTGCTCCGCGTATTCTGTTCGGCCACTTCCCGACGCTCGTGTATCAGCACCCTTACACTGGCATGAAGTCGCCGATTGCAATCCTGCCGATTTCACAATTGCGACGGTGCCTAAGCGTTTCGCTGAGCTTGGCGACTGCCATGAAGAGATGGATGCCGAAGCTGGTTCGTTGGAGTCGCTACTCGAGTTAGCGGATCGAGATGAGGCAGCCGGACTTGGCGATGCGCCGTGGCCTCCGCACTTTCGTAAGATGGCAGGCGAAGCATCGCGTGTTGCGCCCTCCCGTGCTAAATCGACTTTAAAACCAGCACGGGTAAAGATGCCGCTACTGGTCATCGCAAACTCGCCGGACAAAGACGCAGCACTGGTGGGCTTGGAGAGATGGAAGCGCAAACATCGCAAGGCGGCGAAGCTCCTGGCAATTGACGACGTCTTGATCGATACGATGCGTGGCAGGTCGTCGACGTGGACTAGGATCAGAGTCAACTTGCGAAACGTACCGGAACAGTTGCGGCCCAAGCAGGAGACCCCTGATCCGGATGATGATCCGACGCGTGAGTGGAGAGAATGGCGGAGGAAGAGACGCGATCAGATTTAGAGCGATCTAAAAATCATTGGTCATTTTTCATTTGACATTTTTCAGCTGTCATTTGGATCCCTTTAGTAGCTTCTTCCGAATAATTCAGGCGCCTTCATGCTGGGACCGCAGGCGTCCTCGCCTGCGGTCTGCACTTCAGCGCCTTGGTCTAATGAGCGGCCCTCGCTTGCTCATCACCCTCTAGGCGCATAAACCGTAACCAGCAGGCGGGGACGCCTGCGGTCCCAGCATGATGGCGCCTGAATTATTCGGAGTAACTACTAAAGGGGATCCCAAATGACAAATGACAAATGTCAAATGTCAAAATGATAAATGACCAATGATTCTTACTCTCGCCCCTTCTTCAACTATCTGAGGTACCGATAGAATACAGCCGCAATGCATTGCTCCAACTGCCAAAGTCCGCTACCCGATGAGTCGCTGTTCTGCAGCAGGTGCGGCGTGGCAACTGTAAAGATCAACCTCAACACGACGATCAAAAACTCACCAAACACAGATCCCTCCAGAAAGACTCCGAGGGTTGATCCCCAATCAGACTCCCGGATCGGTTTGGTGCTCGATTCTAAATACGAACTCGTTGAACGTCTTGGGCAAGGTGGAATGGGGACCGTTTATCGTGCGCGACGATTGCACATCGGCGACGAGGTTGCGGTGAAACTTCTGAGCCACGACTTGCTGCGTGAACGGCGCGCGATCGAACGGTTTCGTCGGGAGGCCCGCTCTGCCGCGATGATCCGGCACCCCAATGTTGTCAGTATTCACGACTTCAATGATGCAAGCAGCAGCGGGGCTTCTGTGGAAGCCTACATCGTAATGGAGCTCGTCAACGGAAAGTCTTTGCGAGAGCTGTTGGAAAGCGCAGGTCGCCTACCCTCTGAACGCGCGGTCGCTTTAATGCACGACATCTGTGCAGGTGTCGGAGTTGCTCACCGGCAGGGATTGCTTCATCGCGATCTCAAACCAGATAACGTAATCATCTCGCCGCCGAGTCACGTCAGTGATCGCGAGACTGCTAAGGTGGTCGACTTTGGTTTAGCAAAAGTTCGGCAGGAAAACGTCTCGGCTCTCACCGAAGCTGGTATCCTGTTGGGAACAATTTATTACATGTCGCCCGAGCAGTGTCGTGGAGAGGAACTGGATGCTCGTGCCGACGTCTATAGTCTAGGTGCGATGCTCTACGAAATGCTTTCTGGTGGCCCTCCTTTTCGGTCAAACAATATTACGGGTTTGATAACGAAGCATCTCAGCGAACCTCCGCCCGCGTTTCCGCAGTCGCTGGAGATTCCTCCAGGGTTAGCGCGTGTTTGTTTCCGCGCGCTGGCCAAGAATCGTGAAGGACGACAAGCCGACGCGATAGTCTTTGGTAAGGAATTGCAGGCCGCGCTAATTGATTCAAATGAATATCGGACAGCGGTGGTTCAGGACGGCAGTGGTGCCACAATTTCAACTGGTGTCTCGCCACCGGGAAGGTCGGGTCTTTGGAAATGGATGATTGCCATTGCCGGACTATCGATCTTGGTCGTGGTACTTGTCGGATTGGGCATAGCCATCAAGTTTGGGGTAGACCGGATCAGAGAGAACAATACAAGGGCGCAAAAGACGCAGGCTGAAACAACGACCAAGGCTGAAGAAGCGAATAGAAATGTCACCGTGGTGACTGCGAACGTGAGCGACTTACGGGGCACCTGGACTGGAACCTATGGGCCATTGAACCAGCCCACGACGCTAACAATCAAACATCACGAGGGAAACAAAATTGATGGCGTTCTCGAACAGGGAGCAACGCGAGTCGCGTTCAAGGGAACCATCGCGTCTGGCACAATACAAATGACGCAGACAGCGGTACTCAGTGGCGAGGGTTGGAGCTTGGGCGAAGACACCGGAACTGTCACGGACGACGGCAAGCGGATTTCAGGAACCGGCAAAGATGCGTTCGGCGGATCGTTGGGAATGACCTACCAATGGAGCTTTTCCAGGTAGAAAGTCAGGAGTCAAGGGGTCAGGGGTCAGGGCTCAGGGTCGTACGCTGTGAGGAGCGACGTGTTCAAATACTACCGGGACTACTAACCACTGACCACTGCGACTGACTCCTCACCCCTGACCCCTGACTCCTGGGACTCCCTTGCCTTAGTTCCGCGTCAGATCCTCCGCGCCTGCACCTGCTGTTCGCGGCTGGTGTGGTGGAGGGAAGAAGGGAAACCCTGATCCAAATGGAACTTCATTAGCGTTTGCGTTGTCGGAAAGACCGCCAGCAGGTTGATTCGCAACGAAGAAAAGTAGCGTGTCAACCACATCATCTCCAGGGCGACGGCCGTTCGGAAAACCAGCGTAACCCACGGTCGAATAAATCTCCTCGCCAGACCCCAGGCTCGTGTTTGGTGTGTTCAGGTTTAGCCGCAGCAGATCTCCATGAGCGACGACGACGCCAGCTAAGATATTTATGTTAGTGGCGTTCGTACCCAGGGCCGTAAGGACTCCAACAATCGAACCCGCGAATCGACCATTAGCATCATCCTCTGGTGTCGCAGCGTTGTACTCCTCCTTGCGAGCGAACGGCATGATCACAGCGTTGATGCCTGGGTTGCCGGCACGATCGATCGTCTGCCATCTGCCATGACCAGCTGCAGTGCCGTCCGAGGCGACGACGTCTGGCGATCCGGGAAAGAGCGTCGGACTTCGACGTTGGGTTAATGATTGCACACCAATGACGTCATTAGTCGGCGTTCCAAACAATGATTTCGGAATACTCAACGCGATGTTCATTATGTTGTAGCCGGCAAAGGAGTCACGCCCGCGTGAAAAGATATTGGTGACGGGTGTCGGACAGGTTTCACCTGGGGGAACGTTCCCTGTTACACACGCGACGAAGTTGCTAAATGCTGGGATGTCGAAATTAAACGAGTCGTCACGCATCCCAGCGAAGAAGTGAACCCCAGTCGCGCCGAGGGTAGTAATGGTTGGCGCCGGAGGACAGCCTGCAGCACCTGCAAGGCACGTCGAGGGGGGCGTTGAGTTCGCGTTGAATGTCTGCCCGTCCATTAACGTAATGGTTGCAACTTGAGGCGCAGTTGCCCCGGTGCGCTTGGAAAAGGTGACATCGAGAAAACGTTCCGGACGAGCGTCACCGGTGGTTTCAATTTCGAACCGATACCTGATGTTGGCATCAAAGGCGCCGAAATTTCGATTCTCGCCTGCCGCTATAAACCCGCGCACAGTCATAGCCAGGATTACACGAGTGTTGTCGGTCGGGTCGAGAAAGACATATGTATCTGCCAAGTCAGCGCCCTGATCGTTACTTACAAAGGGTGCATCGCCATGGTCAGCGGCTTCTGTCGTTGGCGCTGAAGGAACGACGAAAATAAGTGCTGATAATACGCTTAGAGCAAGCACTAGAGTCGCGATACGGTTTGAACCGAACATGTGGGCCTCCTTAACGATCTAATCTGAAGTTTTTACAGATACGCACGCTGAGATCCGATCGGTTTGGGGAACCGACTGTTTTTTCTAATTTTTCTGCCGGGGGATGGAATTGTTGCGTCGCGGAGAATACAACTGTCAGCGAACGCTGTCTAGAAATTATTGTTACGAATTCAATCTTGTCGAGTAGTTGTTATGTGAAATCCGAACCGCTAGTCTAAAGCGTATTTCGGTATGCTCGGGAGTTCAATCTAAAACTCGGCCCTAGTATTTTATGAACGGACACATCAACCGAAGGATCAGAAACATTGCGATAGTGCTGTTTGGCTGTGTTTTGTTCTCAGGCTGCAGATCCACGCCGCCAAATGTTAATAGCCAGCACGCCTCAACGTCCTCCACCGCCGGAGATTCGTCAGAATTTGCTGTACCAGCCGCTGAACTAATACCGGAGTTGGAACAACGTGTAGCTGACAATCCAAAAGACTTTGTCGCCCTCAATAAATTGAGCAGCTACTACCTACAACGTCAACGTGAGACAGGCGAAGACAAATACATTGCACTTGCCGCCAAAGTAGCAAAGTCATCGCTCGCTGTGATTCCCGCAGAGCGAAACCAGGGTGCCCTCGCCGCGCTGGCACAAGCAGAACTTGCGTCCCATCAATTTGCCACAGCACGCGACTACGCTGAACAGTTAATTAAGCTTGAGCCTGACAAGAAGTATCCTCGCCAGATACTTCTTGATGCACTCATCGAGTTGGGCGACTACAAACGTGCTGAAGAGGTTTTTGCGCTTGTCAAAAAGACGAGTGAACCGGGAATAAGTAGCGAGACTCGCGCCGCCAAATTCGAGCTACTGCATGGGAACACTGCTTCAGCCAGACAACACATCGCGAATGCTTTGTCTTTTGGCATGCAGCAGGTGCCACGCTCGCGGGAATCCATTGCCTGGTGTCATTGGCAAATGGGAGAGTTGTATTTTTCGACGGGTAATTATCCGGAGGCCGAAAAGAGTTTCAAGGAAGCTTTGGCGACGTTCCCAGATTATTACCGCGCGTTAGCAGCAATGGCGCGCGTTCGATCCGCCCTTGGAGATCTAAACGGGGCAATACGTTACGGCGAGCAGGCTGTGCAGGTAATTAGTGAACCGGCACTACTCTCGCTGCTTGGTGATTTGTACAAGCTCGCTGGGCGTGACGCCGACGCGGGGCGACAATATGAACTGACTGAAAAAACCGCCCTGCAAGAGGCGGCGGAGGGACGACTCCACAAACGTGAGTTGGCTCTCTTCTACGCGGACCACGACCTAAAGCCACTTGACTCATTTACGCTTGCGTCGGAAGACTACAAAAACCGTTCCGACATTTATGGCGCGGATGCCCTCGCCTGGGCTGCACTCAAAGCAAACAAACTAACGGAAGCCCAGGCAGCAATTAAAGAGGCGCTGAAACTTGGTACCCAAGACGCAAGGATCTTTTATCACGCCGGGAGGATTATGCGAGCCGCCGGCAATGAAACTGCCGCTCGCGACTATTTCAAACGAGAGGCTGAACTCAACCCACAGTTTGATCCGTTACAGTCACGAATAGCGAAAGACGAAATCGGACGATAACCAAGGGCGCCTCCTTGGAGTGCGGGGACCTGTCACCGCTTTGGTACAGCGAACCTTGGAATCGACGACGCCCTGTACCAAAGCGGTGACAGGTCCCCGCACTCCAAGGAGGCGCTCAACCGAAAATCTCTTCAAGCTCCTGAGGCGGAACAACCTCAAGCTGCGCATACGTGCAATCGACAGGTTTCTTATCGGTGCGCCATCTTCGAAATTGTGCGGTATGTCGAAAGCGGCTGCCTTGCATGTGATCGTAAGCCACTTCCACAACCAACTCCGGACGCAACGGTTCCCACGACATATCTTTGCCCTGACTCCAACGGCTCTGCGCACCGGGAATTCGTCGTCCATTGACGAACTCCATCTCCGCCCATTTTTTCCAGGGATGTTCCGCGAGCGCGTTTTTACGATAGGGTGAAAGATAATCAACGAGCTCACGGCGTTTCTTATCGGTGAAACTGGCGCAAACGCCAACATGATGCAGATCACCTGCTTCATCAAATAAGCCAAGCAACAGTGAGCCGACAGCCGACCCCTCGCCTTTCTTGTGCCATCGAAATCCAGCAACCACACAGTCGCATTCGCGTTCGTGTTTGACTTTGAACATTACGCGCTTGTTGGATTCGTACGCGCCAAGGGTTGGCTTAGCGACCACGCCATCAAGTCCGGCGCCTTCAAAACGTCGAAACCAATCCGCCGCAACCGAAATGTCCGTAGTGGCTGGTGTCAGATGGATTGGAGCAGTCGCCTCGGAGAGCAGCGACTCCAACTCGCGACGTCGTTTTTGAAAAGGAGTTTCGCGGAGATCTCGATTGCCTTCCGCCAGTAGATCGAAGAACACGATCGAGGCTGGCATCTCCTGCGAGAGCATTTTCACTCGCGACACAGCAGGATGAATGCGGAGCTGAAGCGCCTCAAAGTCGAGTGCTCCGTCTCTGGCGAGAACGATCTCTCCGTCGAGCACGCAACGCTTTGGCAGTTGAGAGCGAATTGGGTCGAGTAGTTCGGGGAAATAGCGATTCAGTTGTTTTTCATCACGACTCTGAATGAAGACTTCGTCTCCATCGCGGAAGACCAGTGCGCGAAAGCCATCCCACTTGGGTTCAAAGATCCATGTTCCGCTGGACGGTAACTCTCCAACGCGCTTGGCGAGCATCGGCAAGATCGGTGGGTTCACAGGAAGCTGCATCCCTGCATGATATAACGCATCCGCTTACATGAGAATAAATGCCTAATATGCGGCAGTCAGAACCGTGTCATATAACTACGATGAATCCAGACTCCATCATGTGCCATGTCGCGAGTTTCGAAGAATAGATTCTTTTCGCTTTCTCGCTTCAACATGTGAGTCCGTTTCGTGACCTCGTTCAACGACTCTGCTCCCTGCTCACTTACAACCAGGAACTCGCCCACAGCCGCAATCGGAACCACTTCATTCTTTTCATTCAGCGAATGTTCTGCGACAGCTTCAATGGCAGCTGTTTTGATTAACTTCGGCCAGAATCGCTTGAACATCGCCCTCGAAGAGTAGACTTCAGCGCTGTTGAGTTTGTTATTGATCACAAAAGCAAAGCCGATCACATCATTCGCTTCGTCAACTATCGACGACAACTTACTCAAATAAGGCGCAGCCGATTCTTGAACCTGATGGTTTTCCTGCGCCAATTGAAGGCTGGACTCTGACACCGTGGAGCGGACGTCTCCGTTCACACCGGAGGATAGTTTTTCCTGGGCCGTGGCCACCCCGCTCCAAACACGAGCTTGTGAGGCTTCCTGCTTTGTCGCAAGCTTCAAGTCTTTAGTTGCAACCATATTTTCCGAGAGACTGAACTGATCCGCATGCTCCAACCCGCGTTGCTGCCAACGCGATTGCTCGACGCAGAACGCAGCGATAGGCATCTTTCCGGAATGTGCAGGCAGGATTAAATCAACAGCAAGGACGCGATCCTGTTGACCCCCCTTCACAATGTCTCCTGCCTGCACAAAGACTTCTTCAGACGACGACACGTTTTCGATAGCAAGTTCGTTCACGTCGCTGGTCTCATGGACAATCACCAGCTTGCGATCCATGGCTTCCTGTAACGGAGTAAACAACATAGCATTCGGTTGATCCGGCCCATGAATCAGAAAGATGCTGAGGTTCTCATGTTCGTATGGACCCGACAGTTTGTAATTGCTTAGTTGAAGATCTCTCTTTGTCGGTGAGGGCGGAGTTCTCCAGATATTGGGTAGCGTTACTTTGGCAATTGCCACGCCAACTATGAAGGTGAGCAGTCCGATTAGAACTGCGAAAGTTCTTTGATTCATGGCTACCTCGCAGAATCCAGTGGTGAGTCTTTCTCCTTAACAAGCTAAGAACGTCAAATAGCGAGTTTCTTGCGCGACAGAGCGCAGATGACCGCAAAGTATGATTGTTTAGACGCTCAAGTGGCGGGAAAGTTCCGAGGCGTGAGTCAAGCGCGAGACTACGGCGCCGAGCCGCGATAATGCCAGGTCGGACTCAACTATCATTTACAATTTCGTTCGTTCGATAAGTCAGGGCCGCGACAAACTTTCCGCAAAACAATTCGCCATCTTGAATGTTCAGCCCGATTGCTTGTGAAGTGCGAAATGCGAACGCGCTCTTTGATCCCCTTTTGCTCGTGCTCACAATAACAAACCAATCAGAACGCAATCTTAAAAGGAGAGAGTGCCATGTCAGCAACAAATGCAACCAGGACAGGAGCTGTCGCGACTTCAAGAGATGAACGTGCACAACCACGTTCGCAAAAAATCACCACCTTCCTATGGTTCAACAATAATGCGGAAGAGGCGGTGAACTTCTATGTGTCAGTGTTCAAAAATTCGAAGATCCTTAGCACCTCTCATTATGGTGAATCCGGACCGGGGCCCAAGGGATCGATCATGACCATAGGGTTCCAACTTGAGGGAGAGGAATACACGGCATTGAACGGTGGTCCGGAGTTCAAATTTAACGAAGCTCTGTCTCTCGTAGTTCACTGCCAGACGCAGGATGAAGTGGACTACTACTGGGAGAAACTCTCGGAGGGCGGTGAGAAAGGTGTATGCGGATGGCTCAAAGACAAGTTTGGATTGTCGTGGCAGATCGTACCGGATGTCTTGCTGGATTTGATCGAGGCGGGTGACAGCCAAAAGTCAGAAAGAGTGATGAAGGCTTTGATGCAAATGAAGAAGCTGGACATCAAAGGGCTCAAACAAGCAGCAGGTCAATAAGGAATTGCGGGATTGCGAAAATTGCGGGATTGCGGAAATTGGTGAATTCTCCAATTGCGCAATTCTCGCAATTCCGCAATTCCACACTCCTCTTGGTCGGTGACAATTAAACACTATATAATCTCCTCACCCCGCGCTTAACCCTTTATTTATCTCTCCGCAATTTACGTCAAGTTCCAGGATAGTTATGCCTATGGCCAACAAACCTTTGCCCGAGAACCCTTCGGCCGCCGCAACTGCGCAGTCCCTTATCACCAATCTGCAAAGCCTCGAATTTGCTCCCTACTGGCTTTCCGCCATCATCGAGTCGGCTGACGATGCCATCATTAGCAAAACGCTGGATGGCATTATTACAAGTTGGAACAAAGGAGCCGAACGCATTTTTGGTTACACAGCTGAAGAAGTTATTGGCAAATCGGTCACTATCCTGATTCCCCCGGGCCATGGGGACGAAGAACCAACTATCCTTTCACGCCTTAGAGCAGGTGAACGGGTTGAGCACTACGAAACGATACGGAGGCGCAAAGACGGTGAACTGATCGATATCTCTTTAACGGTGTCGCCAATCATGAGCGCTCACGGTCGCGTGATCGGTGCTTCCAAAATTGCGCGCGATGTGACAGATCGACGCCGTGCACAGGAAGCGCTGCACAGATCGACGACCCGCTTGAATCTCGCACTCGCCGCATCAAACCTGGGCGATTGGAGTTGGGACGCGAAAACCGACCTCGTCAACCTTTCGGAAACTGCTTCTCGTATTTTTGACATCCCCGTAGGACAGCATCTGACGTGGACACAAATGCAAGGTCTTTTGCACGAAGAAGATCGCGAGGCAGCAAAAGCCGCAGTTGAGCAAGCCATCAACAATCACTGCGACTATGACATCGAATTTCGCGTTAAGCATGCCGACAACTCGGTCGTGTGGGTCCTGGCAAAAGGCCGCGGACTGTATGCCGATGATGGAACTGTCGTAGGGATGTTAGGCTTCGTCCAGGACATTACCAGACCGAAGACAACCGAAGAAGCGACGAAAAGAGCAAAAGCCGAAGCAGAGCACAGTGCGGCGGAGAATGAACGACTGTTTCGTCAAGCAGAAGAATCAAGCCGCCTCAAAGAAGAATTCCTCGCGACTGTCTCTCACGAGCTGCGCACTCCATTGAACGCTATTCTTGGATGGGCTCGAATGCTTCGCAGCGGACAGCTGGACAATGCAAATGCAGCAAAAGCAATCGAAACGATCGAACGTAATGCACGAGCACAGGCGCAGCTGATTGACGACTTGCTTGATGTGTCGCGAATTATTACCGGTAAGTTGCGGCTGGAGATCCGGGCCGCCGATCCAAATTCTTTTATTGACGCAGCAGTCGAAGCACTGCGTCCGGCCGCGGACGCTAAGGGAGTTCGCGTTCAAAAGATCATCGACACCGGCGCCGTCTCTGTTCCTGGTGATCCAGTTCGACTGCAGCAGGTTGTCTGGAATCTGCTCTCAAACGCAGTCAAGTTCACTTCTCCCGGCGGCCGTGTACAGGTTCAACTGGAGCGTATGGATTCACATATTGAGATTATTGTCAGCGATACCGGTCAGGGCATTGCACCAGAGTTTCTGCCCCACGTTTTTGATCGTTTCAGACAAGCAGATCAAAAAACGAGCCGTCAACATGGCGGTATGGGTCTTGGTCTTGCAATTGTGCGTCATCTCGTAGAGCTGCATGGAGGAGATGTTCAGGCAGCGAGCGAGGGCGAAGGCAAAGGATCCACATTTACTGTAACGTTGCCTATTACGCCGGTCTATCAGTTTGATGCGACGGATGGTGGCGCACACCCTGTGACAAGCGATCGATTGCCGCCGGCCGACTGTATCGAGCGTCTGGACGATTTGAAGATTCTGGTTGTAGACGACGAATCCGATACTCTGGGATTACTTAAAGAAGGTCTCGAACATAGTGGAGCCGACGTCAGACTTGCTGCATCCACACCGGAAGCATTGGCTTCAATCGACAAAAGCATGCCAGACATTTTGATCAGCGACATAGGCATGCCGGGTCAAGATGGTTACGAGCTAATCAAACAGCTGCGCACACTACCGGCAGAACGTGGCGGCAAAATACCGGCGATAGCGATAACCGCATATGCTCGCGTTGAAGATCGGTTGCAGGCGTTGCGAGCGGGTTACCAGATGCACGTGCCGAAACCAATCGATTTGGCGGAACTGGTGGCAGTAACTGCAAGTCTGGCGAGCCGCGAAGATTGATGCCCGATATGCGTCTGTCTTGTCGGAGACATCAGCCACGGATTTATACAGATAACCACAAACCAGAAAAAATGAATTAAGCCACCGTACTCTTTTGATTTATCTGATCTGTGTTTATCTGTGGCTGAATTCTATTTGATCGTTATAAGAACGTCGCGGTTCTCTTGCGCTTCATTTCCCGAATAGTCGGTAGCTACGATCCGTAAGATGTAGTCACCCTTCGGTAACACAGACGGATCCCACAAACCTCCTCGAGCATGCCCGTCGCGAATTGTGTTAGTAACCTGGTACAAGAAACGTGTGGTCTTACTCCCGTAAACTGTGATTCCACTTTCGGCTGCGTAGACAAGTTTTGTTGCGTTGTCGTCTGAGGGTAAACGGTTGAAGAGGATGGTTACGAGCGGAGAGGAAAAGCCAGGAGCAGGAGCAGGGTTGGATTGGGAAGCTTTTGGTCGGTTGCTTGAAGGATTCTGTGCACCCTTCAACACTTGGTAGCCAAGTGAGTAAAGACCCAGACGGCGGCGGTCACCGTTCATGTCTGTGCGATCGAATGCATCCACTACTACGCTAACACGGCCGCGGACAATTAAGCGTTCATGTTCCTTTTCGGTTAGACGTTTGCCGGTTTCGTCAAAAAGTTGAATTCCATCTTTTTCGATTGTTGGTGCGACTGTGTCATTGAAACCCAGCGGTGATAGCGAAAGCGGGTTGATTTCACTGCCCCGTGGACCAACGATTAAATGAAGGTGATACATTCGATTGACCGTACCCAAGGCCTCGCCTGGTCGAAATCGAGTTCCGCGCCTGATACGTATTCGCTCAGGCCCGCCGCCAGCGCTGTTCAACGGCATAAAGCGGTCGTCAGTGAAAGTCTTCCCTTCCTTGTCTCGACCAACATGCATATGAATGTACGAGAAAACACCGACTCGCAATCCTTCTGATAAGTCACCGAAGCCCCAGTTTGGAAGTGGGCTGGTGACCTTCTCGGATCGAATCGCACGAACGTTATCTCCGTAAGCTCCGAATACGTCTAAGCCGCTGTGCAAATGGTCACGACTGTCAGTTGAATCAAAGCTTCCGCGTACTTCACCCATTGTGGCCACGACTTCGTGAGGTTTGTTCTGGGGGTCAAGCGGCCATAGCAAATTCTTCTCGTTCAATGTTTCTGAAGTCAGCCTTGGTAATGGCTCACTTGCTGGCTTATCTGGCGAACTTACCTGGTTGTGTGCAAGTTTCCGAATTAAGTAATTCGCTCCATCAGCAACAACGAGATCCCCGTTGCGTGGATCAATGGCAATACCTGCAGGATGATTAAAGCGGGCCTCGTGTCCAGGCCCTTCGAGGTATCCCGATTCATTGCCGGCAAGTACGCATGCCTTGCCATCGGGTGCAATCTGTACAACCGATCCTCGATCCAACTCGCTGACGTAAAGAAACCCGTCGTTTGTTAATGCTAGACCGACGGGGGATCGCAGCCAGGTTCGGCTTGGGTCAGCAGCGAAAGTTACCGGTATGGTTGTAACCTGCCCGGCCGGTGTTATCTTGCGTAGTTTACCGTTGCCAGTATCGGCAACGATCAGAGACCCGTCCTTCGATACAACAATGCCGCAGGGTGTATCGAATTGCGCGTTTGCAGCTTCACCATCTGTATGGCCCGGTCGTGCCGAACCAGCAACAGTAACTACCTGGCCAGCGACAGTGATCTTGCGAATGCGATCGTTGTAAGTGTCGGCGATGAAAACGTTGCCATTCGCATCAACAGCAACACCCACAGGTCCGTTGAATTGGGCCGTCGCCGCGGAGCCGTCGAGATATCCAGCGATTCCATCTCCAGCAATAGTTGAGACAACGCCCTCAGTTGTAATTTTTCGTATTCGATTGTTGCTGGTATCAGCGACGTAGACACTGTCGTTCGCATCGATTGCAAGTCCTGAAGGGGTGTTGAAAGAACCGGGTGACCCGTCGGCAAATCCTTCATTTCCGCCAGCGAAAGTAGCGAGGATGCCATCGCTCGTGATTTTGCGAATGCGATTGCTTTCGCCTGCGTCTGAAATGTAAATCGTGCCGTCAGTGGCGACCGTAATACCAAATGGATCAGAAAAGCCTGCTTCAGTTGGTCGTGACAAATCGCGGAAAACTGGGGAGCCGTTACCAGCGAGAATGCTTACGTAAGGCTGCCAATTGAATGGTGTTGGCGAAGGCCTGCGGTGCGTAAGATAAAGAATGACACCCGCCGCGGCGATGAGAATGGAAAATAGAACAACGAGAAGCCGGCGCATTAAGGAAACCAGTATAGCCACAGATCGCGCGGTTTTCGCAGACTAAAGAGAAATTCAGCATTTGGCCGTGGAACGCCACACTTCGCCACTGAGGTGTCTCCGTTGGTTTCGTTGAAGCAGGCGCGCTATTTAGTTTGGAACATTTTCAGTTGCCTGGCGTCTTTTACAGGTAAAGCCGGAGGTCAATATGCGCAGGATGTTAGTTCGTGTCGCGATTGCGTGTCTCACGTTTCTGGCTGGCGTCTGCTTAACAACTTTTTCGCACTTGGTCTCGCGACGCGCATCACCGCCCTTGGAGATCCAAATCTCCGAGTTGGAGCGCGCAGATACCGAGGCTGAAGCGGAGTTACGTCAGATTTTCGAGGAATACGGCCCGGCACAAACGAGGCATGACGTTGCCTTTTTTGAAAGAGTCGAGGCGGAAGAATTCATGCTTTTTAGCCAGCAAGGTCAAGCTATGACGCGCACACAGGACATTGAATGGATGAAGAGTGAAGGACCCGGCATCACATACCAGAACTCAGTTCACAGTATCAAGTTTTACGGTAACTCTGCGGTGGTTACGTCTCAAATGATCGCCCGCTTTGACGAAACGGCCAGTGTCTCCTGGCCAACGTTGAACATCTGTGTGAAGCGCAATGGACACTGGCAGATTCTGAGTTCGACCAACCTCGATCACGTTTCACAACATTAACAAGTGCCTCACACTTGCCGATCGCCTCCGCGACAGCGCTTTCTGTCGACCTTGAAAATCACTTGTTTGACATTAACCCGGTCGCTATCGCTCGCGATTCTACAAGCGTATACTCTCCGCGGCGCGAAGGGCGCATCCAGTCCGCGGAAAGGGCATTGCCCACCTTCATCTACATAATGAGTTAAGCGAATCTTCTTTCAGCCTGATCATGGCGGACAACAGGCGCCAACGATGTGCGGTGTTCGCCGCCATCTAATGAAAGGAGCTTCGTATGTTTCCGAATCCGCAAGCAGCACTCCCGCTTCCCACTAAACCAAACGTCGAATGTTATAAGAAACTTGCCAAGGCTCTGCTCAAAGCCTGCAAGGCTGATAGGTCAGGTGACACTAAAGCAATAACCAAGTGGGTTGAGAATTGGATCGAATCGCTCGCTCGTTTGATCGCCACGAAAAAAGATCTTGGTCGAACTCAGGCTGCCTTGGACCGCACGATTAACGAGGTGGAAGAGTTCGCCATCCGCAAGCTAGGCAGCAATGAGGGACGATGCCTTTTGACTGAGGCACAATTCGTTATCGCATCTTCACATGGTTTCACAAGCTGGCCGAAGTTTGTCAAACACCTGAATAGCCTCGCGGAAAAAACGTCATCAATCGCTAGATTCGAAGCGGCCGCCGATGCAATTGTTAGTGGCGATTTGAAAACGCTCGAACGTCTGCTGCGCGAAGATCCAAAACTAGTTCGTACGAGATCTACACGGCAGCATCGCGCCACACTCTTGCACTACGTGTCTGCAAATGGAGTTGAAGGTTATCGACAAAAGACTCCAAAGAACGCGGTCAAGATCGCCGAGACGTTGCTGAATGCGGGAGCTGAAGTTGATGCGGAAGCAGACGTGTACGGTGGAGGAGCGACGACGCTGGGTTTGGTCGGAACAAGCGTTCATCCATTCCGTGCTGGCGTACAGAATCCCCTGATGCAGGTGCTCCTGGATCACGGAGCGCAAATCGATCGTCCCGAAAGCGCAGGAAACAAACATAGCGCGGTCCTTGGTTGTCTAGCCAACGGTCGCGGAGAGGCAGCTGTTTATCTCGCGGAACGCGGTGCACGGTTGAGTCTTGCAGCAGCAGCGGGAGTCGGACGGCTTGATGTTATTGAAAAAGCGTTCAATAAGAATGGTCGGCTTAAACCGAGTGTAAGCAGGAAAGAACTTGAGTTAGCCTTTTTGTATGCCGCCAGTTGGGGTCGAAACAACGTACTTGAGTTTCTGCTGAAGAAGGGTCTAAGTCTCAAAACACATGGCGGTGATGGGCAAACACCATTGCACTGCGCGGCGATTTGCGGACACCTGGATACGATCAAACTGTTGCTCCAACAAAAGCCGCCACTCGAGGCCAGGAACATTTACGGAGGAACCGTACTGGGGCAGACGCTTTGGTCGGCCGCACACGGTGGTGACCCACAGGTCTACAGTGAGATCATCAAGACGTTGATTGGTGCAGGCGTTAAATTGCCCGATCGCCATGTCCCGGTCAACAAACAGATTGATGATTTGTTGAGACGTTATGGAAGTGTGCCCGAACCGACCTGGTATTGGTTTGGCGAGAAACCGCGGAGCAAAGAGTAGTAGGGGCGCCACGCCGTGACCGCCCCTTTGTGGAATCTCAAAGTATTTTGTCCATTTCCTCGCCTGCCGACGGGCGGCCACCGCCGGGTGGCAACCCGTACGATGAATATCTCACCATTGCAATAAGCGCTGTGCTAATCTACGTCCATCCCCCACGACAGCTTGCCCGTTAACCTCATCCGGATAATCCCGACAGGATATCGACTTGTAATGCGGCCAGATCAAACTGCGTTACAGTAAAACGGGAGCGTGATCTATGAGTGCAGCAGCAACTGCCGGCTTTGAAAAAGAGGCGTTGTCGCGTCCGACCATTCTGGTGATCGAGGATTACTCAGACACTCGGGCGATGATATCGATGCTTTTGCGCGGGAGAGGTTATAACGTTATTGAGGCCGAAGACGGCCTCGAAGGTTTACTCAAGGCTTACTGGAAGCGTCCGGATCTCATCTTGATGGATCTTGCGCTACCTGAGATGGACGGAGTCGAAGCTACACGCCGCATCCATGCAACGCCCAAGCTTGCCGAAACGCCAATCATCGTGTTAAGTGCATATCTCAACGATGATGTTGAACGAGACGTGTTGGCGGCCGGCTGCGTGGAAATGTTTCCGAAGCCGTTCGACGCGGAAAGTTTTTTGGAGTGCATCGAGATTACGTTGGGGCGACGCAACGGTCAGGGGCAGTAAGCAGGAGCTGGAGCAGTTCCTCGTGCTGTAGAATCTTCACGTTATGCAACACCTACTGACGCTGGCCCTCATTATTATGGCGTGGGCACCAGCAGCCACTTGCACAAAACCTGATCGCATTAGCTCGTGCTTACCTAAAAATGTCGAGCTCGCTGCCATCGTTCAAGGAGAACCGGTAAACAATTCTGCCAAAGGTGAGCCAAAGCCCGTAACCGTAGAACAGAGACTCAATGAGCTGAAGGCCAGGTGTAAGAACGGAAAGCTTTTTGATCGCAATGGAAAAGAGATCTATTTCGTTCACCTGATCGGTTGTTGGGGTAACCCGCCCGAAGATTATCAAGAACAGCTCGACCGCCAACAACAAGAGTTGAAACGCTTGAAAGAGAAGTACACGGTGGTTGAAATATCATGTTCACAGGGTGATCGTAAGGTTATTGCACGCGCAGTTTAGTCTTAGGCGGATCAGAGTAAAGGATCTTTGCCACCTGCCCGACAACAGCGCTGCTTGATGCCAGCAAGTACCAAAAGATCTCCCCAAACTTAGAAAGCGACTGGTGATTCCTGGTCTAGGTGTTTCTGCGTATCAGGTGTCACTGATATCCAAGCGGTCGCCTTCTCAACATCTGATTCGCTTAATCAAAGAAGGAGTATTTAGCATGCAACGCAACCGCTCCGTGAATTCGCCTCTTACTCTGTTCGCCACAATTGTCTGCATCACATTGGCGTTGGTAGGTTGTCAACAGATCGAACCCAACAACACTAGCGGATCTCCAAATGCCGGCACCGGCAGCGGCGCAGGGAAGATCGCCGTAACGACATCATCTGAAGAAGCACGCAAAGAGTATTTAGCTGGACGTGACTTGCAAGAGAAACTGCGGATCACCGATTCTATTCAACACTTCGACAAAGCGATTTCTCTTGATCCAAATTTTGCATTGGCGGAGCTCAACCGCGCGAACGTATCACCAACCGCAAAAGAATTCTTCGAACACCTCAAGAAGGCCGTGACGCTGGCAGATAAAGCGTCAGACGGCGAGCGAATGCTCATTCAAGCAACCGAAGCTGGCGCAAACGGAAACCCAACCCAACAAAAAGAAATCCTCGAGCGATTGGTGGCTGCATATCCCAATGATGAGCGCGCTCATTTCAACCTCGGCGGCTATCATTTCGGCCAACAAGATTTCAAGCAAGCGATCTCGCACTACAAGAGAGCCACTGAACTCGACCCAAAATACTCGACCGCTTTTAACATCCTCGGTTACGCGTATCGTCAGGATGGGAACTACACGGATGCCGAAGCGGCGTTTAAGAAGTACGTTGAATTGATCCCGAGCGATCCAAATCCGTACGACTCATATGCTGAGTTACTTTTGAAGATGGGCAGATTCGATGAAGCGATTGTGCAGTACAAGAAAGCACTCGCGATCGATCAGAACTTCCTGAACCCCCATTTCGGTATTGCGGCAGCGCTGGCCTACCAGGGAAAACCAGCTGACGCCATGGCTGAATTGCAAAAGATGACCGACAAAGCGAGAAACGATGGCGAGCGGCGCACGGCGTTGTTTGGTCAAATGGTTGTTGCCGCAGACAGTGGGAAGCTGGATCAAGCTCTCGGTGAAGTGGACAAGCAGTACAAACTGGGTGAGAAAACCAACGATATTCCCGCGATGGCTGGCGATCTACAGTTGAAGGGAACTGTTCTTTTGGAAATGGGGCGATATGACGACGCCAAAAAAGCTTACGAGCAAGCGCTGAAGATGACTAACGACTCCAACTTGTCTAAAGAAATCAAGGACAATACTGCGCACTTTCATCACTACAATTTGGCGCGCATAGCCATTGGACAGCGTGACCTCGAGACGGCAAAAAAGGAGACGGAGGAATTTCGCAAAGGCGCCGAAGCGGCGAAAAACTCCGCGTTGATAAAACAGTCACACGAGCTAGCCGGCAGGATCGCGCTTCAGGAAAAGAACTACGACCTGGCAATCACCGAACTTGGTCAAAGCAATCAACAAAACCCAGCCGATATTTATCTGTTGGGCGAGGCCTACCAGGGCAAAGGAGATGCGGCCAAGGCCAAGGAGTCATTTACGAAGGCGGCGAAGTTCAATTCCCTCCCCGCGTTGAACTACGCATTTATTCGCGCCAAGGCGGAAAAAGCAATCGCGTCCTAAAAGTTGTAGGGGCGGCCCTCCTTTGTCAGTACCACTTCGCGGTAGCGTGTGGCTCGATGTCCCACATGATTCCTGATTTCGATGGTCGAGCCACACGCTACGGCGAAGTGGTACTGACAAGGAGGTCCCACAATTAGTTAATTAGCTGCAAACTAAGTATTCCCTCCAGGATTGCTCCGAGAATACCCAACTTGCCGTTTGAGTATCGACCGTACTGCGAGCGGCTGTAGTAGCCGTCTTCATAGCCGCGTCGAAAGCCCTCGCGGAAGTAATACTGATACTCGTTCAGGTCAACGTAGTATCCGTCGTAGCCATAGCTCGCATCCTGATAGGCATACGCTTCCTCAGGATTGAAACCCCAGCCATCTTGACGATCAGCTTGACCTGCGTAGAAGCCTTCTTCATAGCCATCGTTGATCGCCCTACGCAACATTTCAGCACCATACTGGCTTGTTTCGTAATAACTGGGGCCTCGACGATACCGATAGTTGTTGTAGTAGTTGTTGTTGGTGTACTGCCACTGTTGGAGTCGCAACTGATCCTGACGCAGACGCTCCAGGTAATGTTGCTGAAAACGTAGCTGGGCGAGACGTCGTTGCTGTTCGAGGATACGCTGACGCTGCCACACGTTGTTCTGGCGTAGCTGCTGTTCCTGACGATAACGCTCTATACGACGTTGCTGATCTTGCTGCCACCGGCGCTGCCCGTCCTGGTTACGATTCCAGTCTCCATTGCGATTGTCTCCATTGCGATTCCAAGCACCTCGGTCGCGGCCGTCACGATTACGATCCTGTTGCTGGCGACGCAATAGCTCCTGCTGTTGTTGCTGTTGTTGCTGTTGTTGCTGCTGCTGGTTACGTAATCGTTCCTGATCGCGCCAGCGTTCATCACCCTGACGCTGCTGGTCTTGCTGACGTCGCTGCTGCTCGTATCTGCCTTGCGATTCGCGACGTTGCTGATCTGTTCGCTGTTGCTCGTCTCGACGTTGAGCTTCCCGGCGTTGTTGGTCCTGCTGCTGACGCTGTTGCTGCCAACGCTGCTCGCGCTCCTGGGATTGACGTATCTGCTCCTGTCGTTGTTGTTCGAAACGCTGCTGACGTTCCTGACTCTGGCGTTCCTGCGACTGACGCTCCTGTTCCTGACGCTGCTGTTGCCAACGCTGCTCGCGTTCCTGGGATTGACGTATCTGCTCCTGTCGTTGTTGTTCGAAACGCCGCTGACGTTCCTGACTCTGGCGTTCCTGCGACTGACGCTCCTGACTTTCGCGCGCTTGTTCCTGTCGACGTTGCTCACCACGCTGTTGCGATTGTCCTTGCTGTTCGCTGCGACGCTGAGTCTGCTCCGCTTGTTGCGATTGCTGCCGCTCCTCACGTCGATTCTGACGTTCCTGCTGACGCTGTTCACGTTCTGCCTGATTCTCCTGGCTGCGCTCTTCTCCTCGACCTCTCCGTCCCTGAGCGCTCGCGAGGCTGGTCGCCGTCAGAAGCGAGGCAGTGAGAGTTGCGGAGACCGCAAACCTTCTTAAAAAACTTCCGTTCATTCGATTCCCTCTCCTTGAACTTTGCCGGGGAGACACGGGTAGACTGCCCTTATTTGGCAACTGCTATTCCACTCTACATTCCCGCAGTCGTACGTTTCTTGAGCACGTTTTTCAGACGCATTTACTTCATAGCTAAACGATATGGGTTACACAGTACCGACCGATAGCTTCTGCTTATTTCACTTCATTGCTTTATGACTGCAATCACATAGTGATGACGTGATCCGCCGCCATAGCATTTCGTATTCGTTACACATTTCGACCAGACAAGTACGGCAGGCACGGTGCTTGCCGGCATTCATTGGAAAGAAATCCTAGACGTGTGCGAACTCGCGCAACCGGACAGGGAGGGGAAAATTATGGCGATGAATGTTAGCAATTTGAAGCTTTGGCCGCACTTAACGATCGTGGCAGTAATTTGCGCCGTAGTCGCAGGTGTCGGCGTCGGTTGGTGGGTGAAACATGAGCAAACAGCTTCCGCGAAAGAACTGCCAAATGCTGCCCGCATTCAGCGAATTGACGGTGAGGTTGCACTTAACAACAGTGCTGCCAACACTGCTTCGGCAGATGACAATTGGGTCGCGGCAACTCCCAATCAACCGTTCAGTGTTGGTGATCGAATCTACACTCGCGAAAACTCTCATGCGAGCCTGGCTTTCACGGGTAGGAATTTTGCGCGATTAAATCCAAACACTTCTTTAGACGTTTTGTCTCTATCCGACCAACGCACGCAATTGGCGCTACGCGATGGGTCGGCAATGTTTGACGTGGGCTATCTCGCGCCCGGCGAGCTATTTGAGGTCGCCACACCTTACGGCGCAGTCGATTTTCAACAACCCGGTTTGTACAACGTGGGTATCGATAATGGACGAGTGCTCGTTTCTGTGCTAAGTGGTTTAGCACAGGTGGTGGGTCTTGGAGGAAGCGGCCAGATTAGCAAAGGTGAAATGCTGACGTTATTGGGCCAGACTGCCGCCGACGTTGTGCTTTCGCGCATTGACGGCCGCAACGCTGGCTACCTCGTGGACGATTACTACGGCTATCAGTATCCACGGTATTACGACGGTCGTTACCGCGACTACAACGCTTATCTAAGTGATCCTTATTACTTCGACCCATATAGGCGAACCAACAGTTACCAGTATGTCAACTCATACATTCCAGGTCTGTATGATCTGGACTACTACGGCGACTGGCAAAACCTGAATGGATATGGCTACGCGTGGAGTCCGCGCGTCGACTATGGATGGTCACCGTACCAGCAAGGTTATTGGATGACTGATTATCCATACGGGCCTACCTGGGTTTCGTATGAACCATGGGGTTACGCGCCCTATCACTACGGACGCTGGGCGTTCGTCAACAACCAGTGGTTCTGGGTCCCAGATCGGTTGAATGTCGATCCGTATTATTCGCCGGCACTCGTAGCGTTTATTCCTTTCGGACAAAATGAGATTGGCTGGGTGCCACTCGCTCCTGGTGATCCCTATGCCCCTCGTTACTACTATGACGACTGGCAGCCTTATTACTTTACTCGCACTCAGATTGTTCAGACTCAAGTAGCAAACTTGTATGTACCCAACGCCGTCACTGTCGTCCAGGTCGATGACTTCTCACGAGGTTTCGATTGGCGGCGCGCACGAAGGGCGGACAAACAAATGTTGGCGAGTGTGAATCCAGTACTGGATCCGTTGACGTTTACTCCGCTGCGAAACGCGGTAGTTCACTCAGCATGGGGTCGAGGCAAGATAGCGTTGCCGCCGGGAATTGCTAAGAAGTTGCAGGATACAACCGTGGTCACCAGTACGATGCCTGTATCTCCACCTTTTAGAAAAGATCTCGCGCGGACTATGCGAGTCGAGGCGGTCAACAACAGAGCCGGCAATCGAGGGTTCAAGGTGAAGGATGAGCGGCAAGGCGCTCAGAGTTCAACACAAGCGCCAGAACAGGTTCGTCCGATTGAGCCCAAGCAGAGTAACGATCAGCTTCGACGAAGTGATCAGGGAGGAGCTAAACGCGAACAACAGCGCATTGACAACGAGATGCGACGAGTGCAGGCCGAGCGTGCGGCAAGGGCTGCCCAGCAACAGCCGCAGGGTGAACGAGTAGGACGACCTGCTCGATCAGAAGTCCGGAGAGAACGCGTTCGTCCGCCAGCTGCGCGTAGAGAGCCTGGGAATGTCCGCGTAATGAGGCCGTCACAACCGACTCGTACCGTGGTGCCTGATAGACCCACGCGGCAACCACAGCCAAGAGCGATGGAACGATCACGTCGTCCTGAAGTGAAGGCGCAACCACAACCAATACGGCAACCACAACCAAGAGCGACGGAACGGCCGCGTCGTCCTGAGGTACAGGCACAACCGCAACCAATGCGACAGCCGCAACCAAAAGCGATGCAACGGCCGAGTCGGCCAGCTAACGTACAAGGACCACCGCCTCAGCAAGCGCCAAGAGTCGAGGCGCGCCCAGGTAAGGCGAGTGGCGGACAACCTGGGCGACCGGCAGCGCCAAGCACAGCGCCTGCCGGGAAAGGAAAGGGGAAAAAACCGTAGCCAAGCCGCGGATTTACGCAGGTAAACGCCGATCGAAAAGAAACAGCATTTCACTCGTCCTGGTTCAGATCGGTGGTCACCTGCGTTTATCTGCAGTGAGATCATTTTACGTTCGACTGCAAAACAATAAACGGCTTCGTCCGAAACCAACCTGAAAAGTTTCCGTTTACTCCTTCAGAGAAGTTCAACATTGTTCGGCCAGTACCCGGCGCACTGTGCCACGCTCCTCGTCCTGCACCAACGATCGCTAGTCCATCAAACATTTGCCCTTGACCCTGTACTGCAGGCAGCAACAATCCTATAAGGATGGCGATGATTGAGTTCCCATCCTGATCGTTAATCGCAATTATGCCGGCCCAGGTATTACTGGATCGGTTTGGCGCGTCGAATCGTTGCAAATCAGCGAACCCCTTGCATTGAGTAAAGTGAAATTCAGTTGGTCGGACGCTGCCATCACAGAACCCTGCAAGCGTTAACGTTTGTACAGCGGGCAGCTGAGGTCCTGGCTGAACAGCAGGTAGCAGTGCATTTCCTTCCTTGAAGTTCAAATCGAGAGACACATTTGGATGTTGTGCTGGTTCACGATCCGTCAGCATCGCCAATGTAAGTCCCGGTAGGGAATTCTTATCTTCATGAAAGGCGCCAATCCGCAAACGCTGTTCGATATAAGGCAGGATTTCCGCCAAGCCGCCGGTGTTGTCTTTGTGCGAGCCAAAGATCTCTCCTACTTTTAACACTCCATCTCCGTTGTCATCTAATACGCGAAACGAGTCAAGCACCAGACGTTTTCCCTGCAGCGTTTCTCCTAACCGGCCGAAAGCCTCCGGCATTTGCGCGAGCAGCGAGCCAATCACTTGCGATGCTCGCAGATGAATATCGGCAAACGCCCGTTGTGTCTCGGCGTCAGCAAGTGGATTTGGCGCACACCACATTTGATCCAACTGATTGATCCAACAATCCGTGTCACCTGTAAGACCCGGAGCACCCGGAAATCCAGCGGCGGTGAAGCGGAGGGTGTTTGCATCAATCAAGAATCTATACCCACCTGCTTGATCCTCTGGGAACTGTTGAAGGAGTCCCAAACTCTCAAATGAGTTCGTATAGGTTCCATTCTGCTCGTAAAAGCTATGCTCAGCCAGGGCAATCTGCTTGAGATTGTTTTGGCACTGTGCACGAGCCGCAGCTTCGCGAACTTTCTGGACGGCGGGCAAGAGCAGCCCAATCAGGATTGCAATGATCGCAATAACAACTAGAAGTTCAATGAGTGTAAAGCCTCGACTACGGCTGAAACACTGGGAACTTTTCGAGCCTTGGTGCGAATCAGGGCGAGTCATGTAGCTCCTTTCGGTTTTAGACCATACGCCGCACGTGTGGTGGTTTGAAACTGAGTCGGGCCAGGGGAACTCTTCGCTGCAAGTGTATCTGGGACTGGATAAAGGTTTGAGGAAAATACTCTGAAA
>DASYRR010000028.1:0-8963 GCA_036004125.1 Pyrinomonadaceae bacterium
ATTCCGACCGTCGCAGGAACCGCACCTACTTCGCGAACGATCGATTCGAGTCGATGCGCGGTTTGAAGATTTAAGGGCCTTCATTATTGGTCCTGTTGGTTGGTTTGCAAATCAACCGGTTACTTCAATTCCTTCGCGAGCATTTCTCGTCAGCGTAAACACTGTGCCACCTTCTGCTCCCTTATCCCACGAGATTTCCGCATCGATTAACCCGGCACGTGCCCGCATGTTCGCCAGGCCCCGCCCTCGAACGTTAGTGTTGTTCATATCGAAAGCGCAGCCGTTGTCTTCCAATCGCAACGAGAAGTCTCCCGACTCACTTGACGTAACCAGCATCTTCACATGGGTCGCGTTCGCGTGACGCCAGATATTGTTAACAGCTTCTTGCACCATGCGATAAATCTGCATCTGCACACTCGGAGACAGTTGACTCTTTTCTTCAATCGAGTCGTCGCACTGAAAATGGTACTCGAATCCTTTTTTTGCCGGTGCGTCTTGCACCGCATGTGACAAAGCAAACTCCAGAGCTGCCGCGAATCCTACATTCTGAAGCACTGACGGACTCAAGTCTTCGCAAATCCTTCGCACCTCTTGCGAAATCGATTCGATTTCACCTCGCAAGACGGACGACTGCGCTTGTTTGTCTCCCGCCTCGCCGTTTGGCTTGATTTGGTCAGTCAACAACGCGAGATGACGCAGATCGGCAAGCGTTTGATCGTGCAGGTCGCGTGCGATTCTCCGTCGTTCTCGTTCAGCCTCATTTGCGAGATTCAAACGAGCATCTGCCAGCTCGCGGTTGGCAACCACCAAAGCTGCGCTCGTTGCCGCAATTCTGCGTCGCTCTAGTATTGCCCAGACCAGGGCCATCAATGCGAGTGCGAGCAGGATCGCCAGCGCCGTGGATGTCCAGGGAAAAGGAGCCTTCGCTACAGTGAATGAAAACGAGAGCGGTTGGGAAACGGTTAGGTCTTTGGTGAAGGCTCGCGCTGCTACTGTGTACTTTCCTGGTTTCAGGCCTTCCATAGTGAACTGCGACTCGCGCGACAACTTCTGTTTCACCATCTTTCCTGTGTTGTCGGTGAGAGTGAATGCGTATTGAAACTGCTCAGGAAAGGTTCGGCTGCTGATTGCTGTTACATCGAGTAATAAACTGTTCTGCGGATACTCGAGATCAAGACCTGCGGCTAGTTCAGTAGGCGCGTGCACTCGCTTGCTGACCACACGCGTCGCATACAACGTAGGCTCAAACTTTCCCGGATCGTACCGCGCAACCCCTCGATTCGTCCCAATCAAGACCACATCTGTGCCGTCGGCTTGTTTTTGCGGCAAAACGGAAAAAACATTTTGTGACGGCAGACCTTGCTCGGAGTCGAGCTCGGCCACAACAGGTCCAACGATCGGATCTAGGAGTATTCGCAACAGACCGTTGCCACGGGTTCCGCACCAAACTTGATTTGATTTATCCGCCTCGTTGGTAAGTAAGAAGCGTGCGTCAACATTAGGAAGAACCGCATTGCACGTGCTCTGCGGTGCACACAGATAGACGCCACTGCCCGTGCCAAACCATAACGAGCCATCCGCGGTCCTTGCCATAGCCCGTACCGCCGGGCCCTTGAGTCGATCGAACCTCGGATCGGATTCAACCGTCTTTCCGTCTGAAGAGAACACGCCATCTTTTGCTGTACCGATCAGCAGCCTTGAGTCACCATCCGCCAGGACACTAATGACTTCGCGATTGCTTCCAGTTCCATTTGGCCAGGCCACGCTTGTTCGAACGTTGTCGAGTCGTTCAACACCGCGCCCGTAAATCGCGAAATACGTTGAACCCCTAAATTGAGTGATGGCTCGAACGCTACCGGCAGCATCAGCAGCGCCAGAACTCGATTCGAGTCTCGCAAATGTAAGTGTCTCCAGGTTCGTTGTCTTGTTTGCGCCGACATAGAAACCGCTGGCCGAGGCGACAAGTAGCCGCTCCTGTTTGTCTTCTGAGATAGCGTAGATGATGTTGCGACCGAGTTCGGTAACTGGTTTCCACGTCGCCGTTTCGCTCTCGTAAAGAAACAGCCCGCGATTGGTTCCCGCTAAGGTCTTGCCAGAAGCGGTTTGAAAGAGCGAGCGGACGAAATTGCTATCGCTGTTGTCGCCAATTGACTCCACACGCGGCGCATGTGGATCGTACCGACAAACACCTCGATCTGTGCCAAACCAGATAACGCCTTCTCGATCCGCAAAGATCGCGTAGACGTGGTCGGACCGAAGACCGCCAGCAGTCCCGTCAAAAGTCAGGCGTTGGACCTTCTGATTTGAAACGCGAAAGACGCCGCGGCCGTCGGTGCCAATCCAAACTTCGTCACCGATTGATCGGAGCGCCATCACGGGACCTGTTGGTGCTTCGCTACGAAAAAGCTCGGACGGTTCTTTACCAGAAAGCGCACCTGGCTCTTCCTTCTTGCTGCGAGCACCGACCCACAAGTTACCCTTTGGGTCACTAATCAATGCGTTGACAAAGTAAGCGAGCGGTCGCATCTGTGGCTCTTTGGCGTTTCCGTCTTCGATCTGCAAAACGCCACGACTTAGTGTGCCGGCAAACAACCGGTTGTTTACCATTGCGAGGCTGGTGATGACTAGTGAGCCAGGATGATCGCGGTCAGCGCTTTCGAGTGGCTGATGTAGCAGCGCGCGTGTGTCGAGAACTTCGCGTGAACCGGTCGAGCGTTCTCGAATGCCACTGCCAATTTCACTCGCGCTGGCAGTGGTGTTGACGACCATCACCCGTGTTTCAAAAACCTGACCTTGTTCGGTGCTCAGGAAAACGCGTCGAGCTTCAGGCGCGATGATCGACGAGATTGTTTGGCCCGCGGTTTCTTTAATGGCTTCGAAACCATTCGGGGTGAACCGTGACGCTCCGGCCTCGGTTCCTATCCAAAGTGAACCATCCTGGTCGGCTTGGAGTGCAAGCACACGACCGGGAGGCAGTGCCGGATCGTTTATGGTTTGCGTGCGGCGTCCATCGAACTTTGCCAATCCCGCTTCTGTACCAAACCACATTGCGCCGTCGTTAGTTTGCGCAATAGTCCTAACGCGGTCGGAAGGTAAACCATGAAACAGCGTGACCGCGCCCCATTGATGCAGGCCGGTGATTGGAGTTGGGGAGGGAGAAGGTGATGGTGACGGAGAAGGGGAGGGAGAAGCAGTGGCTTGCGCTTCACCAGTTTGTGCGGTCGACGTGTTTGAGCATAAATAACCGAAACCGGCGAGCAAAGTAATTATGGTCAGGAGAATGAATGAGCAGTAGCGTTTCGGGCGCTGCTTGAGTTCATTCTGGAAGTGGTCTCTAGGGGTTTGCTGGGGCAAGGTATTCACAGAAGTTTGCGAACTGGTAAGTCGGAAACCTTTTTGTAAAGGGGGATCGTTTGGTCGAAGAAGTCACCTGGCCTCATTCTTTGGCAACCAAATGAAATTGCCACGTGGACCCTCAGCGCACGCGGTTTCACCCCGTCAGGGGTGCCATGTTTATAGATTGCGGAGGAACAAAGCTGCGCACTCCGTTAGGAGTGCCATGTTTAGCCGCACCATCCAGGTCTCGCGTCTCGTGATTCATTGACATTGCACTCCTGCCGGAGTGCGGGAGCCTCTATTCGTTGTTGGGCTATAAACATTGCACTCCTGCCGGAGTGTGGAGTATCGGCTAGTTCTTCTTTGGCTCAAAAGATTGTCAGAAAGAAAAACAAGATCTTAAAAACTTGCTACGCAGAACGCTGAGTAAACACAGAGATTCACTTCTTCTTCGGCGCGGTGTCTCGTTTTTGCTCCTCCGCAAATCGCTTTTGATCCCGTGTCAACCATGCTTCCAGATCCTGCGCTGCCTTTTCCAACTCGTCACTATTCAGCAGTCCACGACGCAGTGCTTCAAAGAACGCCCGTGTCCGAATGTTGTAAGCAAGTTTCTCGTAGGCTTCCTGTTCGGTTCCTTCAGCTACGGCAACGAACAACTTTTCATACAAAGTCGCTAAGCGGCTCTCAACTCCACGCAATGACAAACTACATTTGCGAGCGATGGCCCAGTTAGAGAGGCCGAGGGCGAGGTAATAAAGAGCCTCAGCTTCAAACTCAGTCAGCAATGGTCGTTTGAATGAATCCTTGAACGCCGGATCGATCATATCGGCGCCGTCTTCAAGCACCGCAGCGACAAAGCGCAGGAAGCGTGATTCGGGATTGTTCTTGTGTATGAAGCCGTAAGCTGGCGGCGGGTCAACCGCTTTGACGATCTTACGGATCTCGTTGATGTAGATCTCGTGTGGAAACTGGGTCCAGAAAATGATGCGCGCGGTTGGGAAATCGCGCCAGATAGCCCTGGCAGCTTTCACGCCTGAGAGCTTGGGCATCTGGATGTCGAGGATGCAGACGTCGGGCTTCTCTTTGAGGGCTATCTTTACAGTCTCTTCACCATCGTCCGCTTCAAAAACCGGAATGTGGGAAGGAAACTCTTTCTCAAGGATTTCACGCAGGTAGTGGCGCTGGGCCATGTTGTCTTCAGCAATTAGGATGGACATGTTTTTTCGCGAGAGCAGCGAGGAGTCGCCGCTTCTCGGCGTTGTTATCGCACGTTTCTAAATAGGTTTCTAGCCACTCCTTTTGAGTTCGGTTGCCGCGCGTGGCCAGGTTAAGCAGGTCGCGATAATTGTACTTTAATAAGTCGTTGCCGGTCATTGAGTCGATAAAGTTAAGCGTGTCAGACTCGTAATCGGTATCCTCGGACTGCGGACGATTAGTAATGGCCACTCCTCCTTTCGGCGTTGTTAAAATCGCCTTTTTGCGTTTTGAAAAGAGGGCCAAGCTATCTTCGCCAACTCCATCGGAGTATTCGAATACATACTCCACCTTAGCGAAAATTCGACCGTCCTTAACTTCACAAGAGATGACATGGCTATTGAATCGGAACGTTGGGTAGCTCTCACCCTCGCCAAACATATAGCCACTGCCGGGATAAGATATGAGTTCTCGAATGGCGCTTTTGTTTAACTTGATAAATGTGATTCTCGTAAAGCGCGATACCGCTGCCTGTAACTGCCTGCTGAGTTAGGATCAGATACGGCTTGCCTTCATTGAGCAAAACAATGTGACGAGCAGGCTCATATCTATCCAGAACATCGATGGAGCCTAACGGTGTCCAACCATAGTTTGGTATCAGCTTGAAGACCAGGTATCTCCAGTTTTGTGCATGTTCATCGCCAACCCTCAATAGAATTTCATCACCGGGTTCTTTATCCAAATCGTAGTAGAAGATTTCTGCCGTGCATCTGTCATAGCAGGTGAAGTCTCCGCTAGCTTCTGGATGAGAGGACTTAACGCTAAGCCGCTGCCAAAGTCGACCAAGGTTGGCTGAGGGATGATTATCAATGAACCACTCGATCTCGTAAGGTTGGAGTCCTAACGTTTCAGGATACTCTTCCTCATCCTTGCTCGTTGCCACAAGTTGAGCAGGCACCAGCGGTGGAACTGAACATGTCAGCCTCTGCCGAACGCGGCGATTACTAAGAATACTACTCAGCATCAAACCGATTGTCAGAGTGAAGAGTGCGACGGAAAGTCGAAAGAGGAGATCTCGCATGAACACAGTCTCGGCTTGCTGACTGGTTTCAGACAATGTGGATGGCCACATGTGAAGGGCGGGCGCTGCCTGTCTAGAATTGCATCGCTATCAATCGACCGCAAAGCGGTCGCGTCCCAAAGCCCAAGGTTGCCGGCGCTTTGGCAGCTACCTTGGGAAATGCGCGTTTGAGGACCCAACCCCAACGGGGTTGCGCCAAATGCGACGGCAATGTGGCCAAACACACGGACGCAACCCCGTTGGGGTTGGAGTATCGTGGTCGTTCTTGTTCCCAGGGTAGCCGAAGCGGCAACCTTGGGCTCTGGGCCGTAACCGCGTTGCGGTTACCTAATGCAATTGGGAACGTGGTAATTCAATGCCTATCTTGCGACTTGTAGATGAAGCGATAAACAAATTGCTTGTTCAGAATTGATTGCACGCGTCGTCGCATTTCTCCCTTATCATCCCCTCGATAGTTTCGTTCAAAAAAGGCCCAACCCTTTTCACGTTGTCCGGCGAAGACGTAGTCGAGGAGTGTGCTGATTATGCGCGATTGTTCGTAGGCATCGCTGGAGCTGACTGAAGCATCTTCAACTGGCACACCTCCTAACGAGTACTCAAGAAACTCATTATTCGCTGGCTCATATCTCCGAGTTCTTTGGTTGTATTTGAAGACTATCGGGGTCAGCGGAATCCACGAGATGGCAAACTTGTCCTGCAAATCGTAGAAGGCCGTAATTTCTTCTGAGATCTCCATTGTGCCGTCGACGTTGAGATCGATCACGCACATCTCCCCTCTACCAACGCCCCAGTCTTCGCCGCTGTAAACTCGTCTTGCATTTTTGCCCGACAGGTCAAAAATCCAGTTCTCGCCGCCTCTCCAGGCGATTTGCTGGACGACAAGTTGGCTATCATTGTTTCCAAGTAGCTTGAACAAGCCAAAGTCTGTGGAGTTGCCCGTCGTATGATACAGGCCGTCAAACATCTTGACAGTCTTGGAATCCTGTCGAAGTTGAGCAAATGATACGTCCGCCCATAATGGTCCGTCTCCTGCATCATCAAAGCGAATTTTTTTGTACTGCTTAACGATCTCATAATGTCTATATGAGAGCCTGTCGTGATCCACAAAATCGTCCAGCATTTCGCAGTCGGGAAAGGTCTTGCGAGGAGTTGGTGCGACCGTAACTGGCGGCGCGACTGTTACGTCAGGAGGTGTCGCAAAGTGTGATCGGACCTTGTATGCAAGTAGTCCGACTTGAAACATCAACAGAGCCGCGATCACTCTGGCTAGGAATTTATGCACAAGCCGATACTAGCCACCCTCTTTGAATTAACAATGTGGTATGCCACATCAAGACATCCGGTGTCTCCTGGGTTATCTTGCGTTCCTGTCGAATGACCGCAACGCGGTCGCGTCCCAAAGCCCAAGGTTGCCGCGCTTTGGCGGCGCTTTGGATAGCTGAGTCGCGACAAGTCAGGGGGCGGCTCCTTGGTGTCACCGCTTTGGTAAAGCGAATCTCAGCTTTTACAACGCCCTGTACCAAAGCGGTGACAGGTCCCCGCACTCCAAGGAGGCGCCCCCTGACTTGTTCTATTTCTATGACTACCACCTTGCGGTCGAATTTTTGTGGAGGAGCGACGCACCCGGCTTGACGATCCAAATGTTTCCAGTGACTATTTACGCCGTTTTGGAAAACCTTCTTCACTCTTCCCCGAAAGGTGCCTCGATGAAAGTTCGACTCTTATTATTAACTTCGTTTCTATCCGTCTGCTTTTGTTCAATAGTAATCACAACCAGTAGCGCCAAACATTCAACCAGGCAAAGCGGCTCTCCAACCGAATCCAAACCACCACGCGATGAAAGACTCTGGAAACGCGCCCTTGCGATTCATCGCAAGGCTATCGTTGTTGACAGTCACAACGACATTACGACGCCAATGACGAATGACGATTACGATCTTGGTGGTGCGCCACCAGTGCCGTATCGCACCAGCATCGATCGTATGAAGGAAGGTGGACTAACCGCCGAGTTCTTTTCTGTCTACATCAAGCCCGATTACGTGGCGAAAGGCGGAGCCGCTCGGCGCACACTCGACATGATCGACTCGGTCTACCGCGCAGTGGAGCGTCACCCGAACGATCTGATGTTTGCTACCTCAGTTGCTGACATCCGACGCGCGAAGAAACAAGGCAAGATTGCTGCTTTGATGGGTATCGAAGGTGGTCACGCGATTGAAGACTCATTACCTACTCTCCGAGAGTTTTATCGCCTTGGCGTTCGCTACATGACTCTGACCTGGAACAACACCAACAACTGGGCGGATGCCGGCCGCGGCGAAAAGAAGCACAACGGCCTGAGCGATTTCGGCAAAGAAGTGGTTCGCGAGATGAACCGATTGGGAATGATGGTCGATGTTTCCCACGTGTCTGACAAAACCATGAGCGATGCCCTGGAGGTTTCTAAAGCACCAATCATTGCATCACATTCGTCCGCGCGTGCACTCAGCAATATGCCGCGAAACATTCCGGACGATCTGTTGAAGAGGATTGGCGAGAAAGGAGGCGTGGTTCAGGTCAACTTCTACAGCGAGTTTGTTGACGCAACCACCGTCAGTCCACAAAGCGCTGCGCGTGACGCCCGATTAAAGGCCGAACAGGATGCGATTAATGAAAAGTACAAAGATGATCCCGAACGACGCGCTGAGGAAAGCGACAAGCTCGAGGCTGCGAACCCGCTGCCACCGCTGCCAATTTCCAAGTTAATCGATCACATAGATCACATCGTTAAGGTCGCCGGCATTGATCACGTCGGCATAGGCGCGGACTTTGATGGAGCGAACGACATGCCCGAAGGTGCTCGAGACGTTTCGATGCTGCCAAACATCACTTACGAACTGCTGAAGCGAGGCTACAGCGAGAAAGACATCCGCAAAATACTGGGTGAAAATTTGCTGCGTGTTTTTGGCGAAGTTGAGCGTGTGTCCGTGAGTATGAGCAAGTCGATTAGTGGGGATGGCAGCACGCGAAGGATAAGGTGATCTCAGATCTCAGATTTCAGATCTCAAAGAAGAAGGTTGAGATCTCAAGACAGTAGTCAGCAGCCTCAGTTTGGTTCTCTGTGCACCTCTGTGTCTCCGTGTCTCTGTGGTTTTTAGGCGCTCACTTCACCACGGAGGCACGGAGACACAGAGGCCCACAGAGAAAGCCCACAGCCAGGTTTGAGATCTGAGACCTGAGATCCGAAAAGGGTTATTATCTACCCAACTGTCATGACATCGGCCGGTATCTACATTCATATTCCCTTCTGCAAGACCCGCTGCTCTTACTGCGACTTTGCTACAGGCATATACCAAAGCGACGTGGCCGACCGTTA
>DASYRR010000029.1:0-16168 GCA_036004125.1 Pyrinomonadaceae bacterium
GCGCGCTAAAGGTAAGCCTTCCATTTTCGCAGGTGGCGGAACCGGCTCGCCGGTAACGTCTGCCAGCGCACTTTGAATGCCAAGCCCACGTACCTCCGAATCAGCAGTTCCTGGGGCACCCTTGCGCGAACGAGCATCGTTTGAATTGAAAACCGGGTCGGCAATAATCAACATTGATCGACCCGCGTTCTTCGTGCGTTGCTGTTTGATTGCAGCGACTACTGAGGCAGAGGGTGAGTAAACAATTTCGTTTGTCTTTACCAGATATGACAACGACGAAAAGTCGCCACTGTCAGCCGACTTCAATAACACTTCGAACGGAATGTAGTTAAGTGCACCGTCCGCCACGATCAGCAGTCGCTTATCGGCTATGGCACTGCCGGCAGGGTCAATCACAACTTTGTAAAGCGCATTCGCCGCAGCAATAAAAGCTGCCGCATCCTCGGGTGCAGATGTTGCAATGCCTAACCCCCGATCTGCCTCGAGCACGTCGATGCCAACGATTCTTCGCTGAAGTTTTGAAGGAATCAATTGCGCTCGCAGATCTGTGGCGAGTTTATCGATCGAGGATCGGCCTGGAAGTTTGAAGATACTGGAGCTGCTTTTACTCACCGACCAAAAGTATGAGCTGTCAGACTGGAGCGAATACTCGAGCAAGACGGTTTGATCATCCAGCACTTTCGCTTGAGTGTCTGCCAGCGTCAGCGGTTGGTTAGACGTTAACGACGCATAACGCGGACTGGCTGTGCGAATCCCATTCTCAATCTCTTCATAATCGGTTTGAAGTTTTTCTAGTTCGGCGTCGAGTTCTGAAGGTTTCTTCTTCAGCTCCTCGTTGGAGATTGAGACGCCGGTAAGGAGATCGGCGATATCCTGCTGCCGATCGAGATTCTCTTGTTTTCGTTTGAGCAACTCGGCAGGAACACCTTCAGTAATTGCTGACTCGGTTTCACTCAACAAATCCAGAAGTGATCGCGCGCGCGACTGTTCACTGATACGAAAAGCCTCAGCTGCGTATTCCAAGGCTTTCCCACTTAAAGGTGAACCGGGCGCTGAATTGCTGATCGCCATTTCAGCATTTGCACTGGTCGCCTCGTCGAAAACATCCTTTATAGTAGAAAGAAAGGTTGTCCGCGCCTCATCTGCTCGCAGGCTTCCCTGACGCAGTGTTTCGATCGTAGCAAGCGATTCTCGATAGTTGCTGAGCGCAGAGTCTCTTAGTGACGTCGCCTTCTTTACGTCCTTCTCCTGCGCTGCCTGCAGCCAAAGACTGCGGCCCAGACCTCGCTGAGCCGGCCACATCAAATCGAGACGCTTGTCGTCCTGCGCCCCTTTCTTAGCTTCGCCGTAAAACTTGCTAGCGTCTTTAAACTTTCCCTGTTTCAGTAAGACGTCACCGAGACTCGTACGAGCGGCTGCGCGAAAACGACGCACCTGACCTAACTTCGCGACCCCTGCCAAACTACTGCCAGCCGCATCAAGGGCATTCTGAAAATGCTTTTGCGCGGTCTCGAGATCGTTACTAACGAACGCGATTCGTCCCATTCCCAGTTCATAACTTGAGTACACGATGGAGGTACGATACTCGTCTAACTCTTTCTTCGCTTCCAGCGCCATCGTGATTGCACTCGTCGGAGCTGAGATCGATACGTTGCCTGTCTGAATACTCCCGACGATGGCGCCCAACCCACCAAACCTGCGTGTCACTTTGGCCGCTGCGCTTTCAGGTTTCTTCACATCCATCCGACTGTATGCGGCCAAGGCTTCGGATGTCTTACCCAATCGGAAATCTACGTCACCAATCTTCGCGAGCATGAGGTTAGCGTTGAATTTATCATCGGCGATGCTTGCGGCTGCGTTGACGCCCGCTCCAGCATCGGATCCGGCCACTCTGGCGACTCCGGCCGAAGCAGGTTGAACGTTCGGCTTCTTAATGTTTACAAAACCATCGAATGCCTTTTGGTAATGATCAAGCGCCACTGAGTACTGACCCTGCCTCAGATATAGATCTCCTAGTTCGTTGTGAGTCGCGGCAATCCCTCCTGGGTTGTTCGACGAGGTAAACAGCTGCAATGCCTTTTGGAGTTGGACCAGCGCCTGGTCAGCATGGCCGCGCTTGAGCAGTTGCCGGCCTTGCGTAAGACTTTGCCGGGCCTGATCTGGTTGCTGAGGTTCCGTAGTATTTGGTCGAACCGCCCTTTGCGAAACCAGTGTTATCAATGTTAAGCACAGGGTTAACAAAATTGTTTTAAGGGTCGTCGAACTCATTTCTTCCCCTTCTTCAAGCCCGCTGGAATTTTCACTTTGATTCTGGACAACTTACTTGTGAACCAGATCAAGAGTCGTCACAAGTCTCGACGTTTTCGACGAAGCCATCATTATCAGGGATGGCTGTGGGTCATCCTTCGCCAGACCCAGCCCGCGAGTTGATGCTTGCTGCTCGGCCGTCGTTTGTGCCTGGCTATTTTGCGCAGACCTGGCCGCTTGCAATGGGTGTTTCAGCTCTTGCTCTACCTGGGCCCATACGTCTGCAGTCGGTTTCACCGGACAAGCGGATTTGGAGTCACGGCAAAGAGCAATCAGATCGTCTTCTATAGGTAATCCAGTCAAAGGTTCTTTTGTGAACACGAAGAACAATCGCTCATTCCCGGCAGTCTCATCAAACACTAACCAACGCAAACGTTCCTCGGCTGCGAGACTGGATGGAATCTCAAAGGGAACGTGCGCCTGAAGATAGTTCCCTGCTTCATCAAGGTCCGCGTCTGGATAAATCATTACGGGCGGTCCGTCGTTTGTCGTATTGAAGATGTAGAGATGACCGTCAGTATTTGTTTCGAGTAGCACCCGCACGCGATCGCCTTTTCGAAAGATGTGACTCTGATCGGTGCGAACAGCAAGTCCGTTTGCATCACGCATAAAGAGGGTCAGGCCAAGACCCAGACGTTGAGTGTTCACCGGAACTGGCTTGGTGTTCTTGTTGTCTGGCTTCGTGTTCGGGTTTGTGCTTCCGTCGGAGGGCTTGTTATCGGGAACTACTGGCTTCGGTCGTCGGTGACTCGGCTTGGAAGTTGTCGATGAGCTAGTAGTTTTCTCCTTAGGTCGCGAGGTCAGAAACGCACCACGAACGTCTTCTTGTGGCGCGACCGGGATCGCGGTGATCACCAGCGCGGAGGCGCAAATCAAACCGAACAAAACGACAATCAATCTCATATCGGACTCTCCTTCAATCATTCATCGGTGTTGTCGAAAAATTCAACGGCCTCAATGGACACTCAAACACCTGCCCCTGGTAAGGGGCCTAATTATGTTGAATACGAATCTCAAAGACTATTGGATTTCCCAGCTGATCGGCATCCACTTTGACACGGACGAATGGAGCCTCGTTGTTAGAGTCGTCATGCTCCATAACCGGAGCCTTTTGCTGATGTTCACTAACAAACTCGTTGAATTCTGCCAGTTGGCCAGGAGGCATTGGCTCGCCGGTTACCTGAGCACTCAGAAAGGACGGTGACTCCAGTTTGGCCTTGGAAAAGATCACTGTAAAGCGATCAGTTCCGGGTTTCTTGTCAAGCGTCAACAGTTGATCGCCCTTCGGAAAACTGAACTCTGCGCCACCAGTAGTCTGATTATGCTCGAGACCAGTCGCCGCAGCCGGTTTGGTAGTAAGGAAAGCGGTCGGCTCGTTGCCGGGGCCGGGACCAATTATGTAAACGTATCCTTCGCTTGCAAAGACGAGACGAATTTGAAAAGACTGACCGGAAGCGATGGGCACGAGGCCCGCGACTCTTGTCGGGGTTTCCGCAGCAGAGGGAGGCTCCACCATAATCCAGTAACGACTGATTTCTGAAGCTACAGGCGGAGGAATCGGTGTTCCTGCGTTTGTCGTAGAACTCGACGGCGTTGACTTCAGACTGCGGTAAACAAAGAAGCCGCCGACAGCGACCACGGTAATAACGACAACTATTGCTGCTAATCCAATCACTAATCCAGTCTTGCTCTTCGCCGGCACAGGCGCCTGAACTTCGACGACCTTCGGCTTTTGCTGAACCGTAATGCTCGACGCCATTGCTGCAGGTTCCACCACCGTATCGCCGGACATGTTTTGATCCAACAAAGAATCAATTGCAGGTTTGGGAGTAGAGGACAGGCCAGCTGGCGGCTTAGTTGTCACCGGAGTAGCGTTGGGAACAGAGGTGATCGAAGCATCGAGACCAATGACAGTTGGTGCATTGACATCGGAGTTTGTTTGCAGACCTTCTGAGATCGCCACTGTTTCCGCTAGTTCACTTACGGGATGCTGGAAACCACCTTGAACTGCAGTTGACAGACCAGCTTTCAATTCGTTTGCCAACACTGATGCAGTAGGCTGTCGATCAGCACGATCCTTGGCAGTTGCTCGTTGGATCGCATCACTAAAACCCTTCGGAACGCTGGTAACAACTTCATGGAGAGGCTTCGGTACGGATGACACATGTTCTCGCCTCAACTCGTGAAGCGTGTGTCCCGAGTAGCAGCGACGCCCCACGACCATTTCATAGAAAACTAAACCGAGACTATAGATGTCTGCGCGACCATCGATCTCCTGGTTCTCGTCGCGAGGAATCTCTCCCCACTGCTCGGGCGACATGTAGTAAGGAGTTCCGAGAACTTGGCCGGCCATGGTTAGCGCAGTGTTGCCGCCACTATCAACACCCGCGATTTCACGCATCTTCGCTATACCCAAGTCGAGTAACTTGACGACCGGCCCACCGTTTCCAGTCGGGTTTCCGATCATGATGTTCTCGGGCTTTAGATCGCGATGAACGACACCCATTGAATGAGCAGTGTCGAGCACGCTCATAATTGGATTAAGGATCTCCAAAGCTTCCGCCGGGGTGAAGTGTCCGCGCTTCTTTAACTCATCATCCAACGTATGACCTTCGACGTACTCCATCACCATGTAAATAGTACCGTCGGCCGCAGTGCGTAGATCGTAAACAGTAACTGCGTTGGGATGACGAAAACGGCGGGCGGCTTGGCCTTCACGGCGGAAACGGCGAAGCCATTCCGCATTTGTACGCACCTCGGGAGGTAATACTTTTATTGCAACCCGGTCTCCCAGCAATATATGTCTGGCACGATACACGGCTCCCATGCCGCCCTTACCCAACAGCGCTTCCATCTGATATTGCCCGTCGAGAACAGTATCAACTATGGATGCGGGGTCGCCTTCCAAAACCTCCCCGTCAACCGTGCAGAAGCTCACGCTGTCGTCGTATTTTGCTTTACAGACAGTGCAGTATTTCATTCGGGGTCATCGGTCACTGTTTATTCGGACCGGTAGGAGCGCTGGCTCAACGGTTGGCTATCCGGATCCGAAACGTCCGGGGAGATGTAGTCTAACACAGCGGGCCAGCCACGCATTGTCAAGTCAACAATCAACAGCCTTCTCAACAGTTAAAGGTCAGACACCACAGACTGTGTCAAAACTCAGGGGACTCGGAAACTATGACACCCTTAACCACAAAGCTGCCCTGCCTGTCTTCGGACAAGCAGATAACGAGATGAAACTTTTTACGGTGAAGAGACAATGCAAGTGATCTGTTTTTCATAAGAGACTTTAGGAGACTCTAAAGCCGGTGGTTTCTAAGATGGCATGGGTTATGAGTAGATCTTTCGCGCGTAGTCCTGCACCATTCGATCGCTGTTGTATTCGGGTGCAAGTGTTTGTATTGCCCGTTTCATCATTGCAATCCACTTGCGGGGTACACCATCACTATCGCGATCGTAGTACAACGGCACCACGGCTTGTTCTAAAACGCTATACAACGATTCAGCATCACCTGCATCAATCTTTGCGATGTCGCTGGTATCAACACCATTGCCGATCGCAAATCCGTTGGTGCCATCGTACCCTTCGAGCCACCACCCATCGAGAATCGATAGATTGAGTCCTCCATTCATCGCCACTTTCTCGCCGCTCGTTCCCGATGCTTCAAGTGGTCGACGTGGGACGTTTAGCCAAACATCGACTGACTGGACCAACTGCCTCGCGATCTCTTGATCATAATCTTCGAGAAACACAGCGCGTTGTCGTACCCGCAGGTCGTACTTCCATTGCGCCAACTGTTGCAAAATGCGCTTTGAGCCTTCGTCCTGAGGGTGAGCCTTACCAGCAAACACGAATTGCACAGGGCGTTCTTCGTCTTCCAGTAAGCGCAACAATCGATCAGGATCTGTCAGCAAGAGATTCCAACGCTTGTATCCGGCAACTCGGCGGGCAAAGCCGATCGTCAACGCGCTTGCGTCAAACATGGTCTTAGCCGCCTCGACATAATCAGCCCGTTCGCCTGCAGCAAGACGGGATTGAAAAGACCGGTACCGCAGAAACGCTACCAGGCGTTCCTTCAACAACGAATGTGCCACCCAAATTTCCTCATCGGATATTCTCGCAACACTCTGTTCCCACTGCGTGCGATTTTGGAGTTGAGTCGCCCAATCTGCGCCGATGTACTTCTCGTATAGATGTCGCAGTAATGGTGAAACCCAGGTCGGAGCGTGCACCCCATTTGTAATGTGACTAATCGGGATGTTTGCGACTGGCCTTCCAGGCCACAGCTCGGCCCACAATGCGCGTGAGACTTCACCGTGTTTCTTGCTTACGCCGTTCGTCGATCGACACATTCGGATCGCCAGCGGAGTTAGACCGAACCGTTCGACCGACTTCGCCCCATCAACTCGTCCAAGCGCTAAGAATTCTTCCTGAGTCAGACCGAGCTCGCGCATGTAGCTGGAGCCAAAAGAACGAAGGACTAGGGCAGCGTCAAACTCATCATTACCTGCGGCCACGGGTGTGTGAGTTGTGAACACACACTGTCGCCTGACGATTTCTGTCGCTTCAGTCATCGTTCGGTGTTCTGTTTGAATAACCTCACGGGCCAACTCAAGAGTCAGAAAAGCGGAATGGCCCTCGTTAAGATGAAAGACATGCGGCTTTACCCCAAGCCTAAGTAACAACCTAATGCCGCCAATGCCCAGTAACATTTCCTGAACTATACGAGTCTCACGATCGCCGCCATACAAATGTCCGGTCACCCAGCGGTCGGTCTCCACATTTTCGAGAATGTTGGTATCAAGCAGATAGAGCTTCACGTGTCCCACATCGGCACACCAAACCTGAGCAAGCACATTACGCTCGCGAATCAATACTTCGATTTGCAGCGGTGTGTCGTCGGCATTGCGGACAAGTCGAATCGGAAGTTCGGATGGAAATGTTTCGCCATAGTGCTCCTCCTGCCAGCCATCGGTGCGCAGGCGTTGAACGAAGTAACCATAGCGATAGAGTAGGCCGACGGCGATGAGTGGGAGACGAAGATCACTCGCCGATTTGAGATGGTCGCCCGCCAGTATGCCGAGTCCGCCAGAATAAAGTGGTAATGAATTATGCACGCCAAACTCTGCGCAGAAATATGCGACTGGATTGTCTGGTGAAATGATTGGCGATTCGTTTCGTGGCCAAGAGGGACTCTCAGCCATGTAGTCCTGGAATAATCCATCGATTCGTCGCACCCGTTCGATATAAACCGGATCCGTTGCGGCTTGAGCTAAACGGTACGGGGAAGTCTTGGCGAGCAACTGGCGCGGATTGTGTTCGCACTCCTCCCAAATATCGGCGTCGAGATCACGAAAGACACTCGCCCCGTCAGCAGACCAACTCCACCAGTAATTCCAGGCAAGTCGCTCGAGAGGCGCGAGCGGAGCCGGCAAGGTCGGATTGGTATTAACCCTCTTCTCGATTTCAGTCGTTTCAATCATTCAGTTTGTTTGCATCCCGAACAATAAAAGTACGAAGAACATATGATTTCTTAAAAACAACCGTTCACTGTATTCGTGAAATTGCGTCGTGCCAGCAAAGTGGGAGAGTCTACTCGAAAGTCTGATATTGCAGAAATACCCGAGCGTCCCTTTGTTGAAAGAAGACCAATCGCACCTGCTCAACTATGTCAATTCCTAAAAGTGACTCTTTGATTGCTTTCGAAGAAATGGCTGCGGCTTCTTCTCGAGGGTATCCAAACGCCCCGGTTGAAATAGACGGAAAGGCGATCGACGAAAGTTGGTACTGAGGCGCCAACAGCAATGAGTTTTGATAACACGCCGACAATAATTGAGCCTCTTGTTGTTTGTTCCTTCCGTAGATCGGCCCGACAGTATGAATTACGTATTTCGCGGGTAGGTTTCCAGCGCTGGTCACGACCACTTCTCCGGTGGGCAGCCCTTGTGGGTACTTAGTTCTTCTGAGTTCCTTACATTGGCGCAGAATCTGGTCGCCACCAATCCGGTGAATGGCTCCATCCACTCCACCGCCGCCGAGCAAGGTCGAGTTGGCAGCGTTGACGATAGCCGTAACACTTTGTTGGGTGATATCGCCAAGCAGAACCACAACGCGCCCCTTCAGAAACGACGCTTCTACCTCTTGCGGCTTCGTTCTACTCATCAGTGCGTGGTTCGGTTCTGATCTCTTCAAACATGTCCTGCCGCCGAAGCGCTTCCGCGACTCCTCTGGCCTTGTGCTCAGTTAGGGGATGTTCAGGATCGATGCTGGCAATTTCAAAGAGGCGATCGTCCAACATCACCACCCCGAGCGAGCCTAGAGTCACCCCAGGAGCAATTTGGATTTCGTCCATGTTGTGAATACGAAACCGGCCCGTTTGCTCAACCCAGTCTTCAATAAAGGGGTCGCGCAGGGCGTGCTCGGCCTCGGATTCGGAAAGATACGCCCCTTCAACGATGAGACAATATTCGCGCACTTGCAGTGTCTTTTTGCGTGAGCCGTTTGTTGGACCAAAGCTAGCTGGAAGGCGGCCCGACTGTGAAACTTTACCACCAGCATTTAGTCGACGCCAAGCTAATCCACACTCGCCACGCTGGCCAAGCGAGTCAGCATCAGCAAGCGAGTGGAGCTGATTGCCGGATCTCGATAAAGACTTTTCCTGCCTCGATCTGGAGAAATCAAGAATCTCGTTGATAACGCTCATTAACGCGTCGCCGCTGGATTTGATTGTTTGCGTACAGTCGAGTTGCTCATCAGTCAGGTCGGTATCCAGAGGAAGCTCCGTTATTCCCATTACAATTCGCAGCCGGCAAAAACTGCTTGGTCGCACCGATTGCATCCTTTGTGCCAGAAATCTGGGTTCACAGTGAGTGTCGATGTCCGGAAAAGGAATTCATCCTTTGAATGCGTGCCCAAGATGTGGGAGACAGAATCACTGGGAAACGCATCGATCGTTTCCCCGGGTGAGGAAAGGGACATTTGTTTATCGACCAACTTCAGTCGAGACATAAGTAGCAACTGTCAGACTGGGCGGTCAGACTAGTACAATCCGCCAAATCTTGTCGATGGAACTCAACTTTTGGTAAAAGCTGCTCTGCAACAATGCTAAAACACCGTCGAGAGCGGGGATCTCAAGACGGTGTTCGTCGGCTAGTAGCGATGGTTAGTTTTGTTTAGTACGCTTTCGCGTACTGTCGGTTCAAGGTTTCACGCAAACGCACGAAGTAGGAATCGAACGTGACGAAGCCGGTGGTCCCCTGGAAGAACGCTTTGCCTCCCGTTTCATTACTCAATCGATTGAGCGAACTCTGTCCGTAGCTAGCCGCGAGACGGTTATGACTCGTCAAGCCAACGGACGGCGCATAGAAACTAAACACAGCGACATTTCGTCTGTTGGCTTCATTGATCGCGCGTTGAAGATCGATGGTCTGGCCGGCTGCCGTTGAATCAAAGCCTCGCGAGGTGTCCAAACCATCAGAGACAAGTAGTAGCGCATTTGTGTTGGACTTGCTGTTCTCAAACTTCTTCAAAGCTTCCAGCACTTCCACATAAGGATTGAAAGGAGCACTGGCATCGCTCGAGAGTGGGATGCGCAGTGAACTTGCGGCTTTATCGAGGTCCGTTGTGAATGGCTGTCGCACTTGCAATGATCCAGCCGTTATATAGCCGATCATTACGCGGGAGCCCGTGGGCAAGGAGCGAATGAAATCCCGAGTTATTCCTAGCTCGTTACTAACCTGGGATACCAGATCGTCCTGAATTAGGATGGCCAAATTTAATGGTTCAATCGATTGAAGCCGCTTACGTTGTTCGTTGTTGTCGTTTGAGATCGTCTTGCCGAATGCCAAACCGAGCATTCCGACACCTACTGCACACGTTATCAATACAGATGTTAACTTCCGGTGATACATCACTTCTTTTCTCCAAAAAGTACCAGTTACTGCTTGTCTTTTCAGATGCGGAGAACAGCCTGAAAGATGGCTGGAAACAGGGTAGATAATCACCAACTCTGACCTTGACTCAACTTGCCTTTGACCTTAACGGTCAGATAAATTACCTGCAAAATCACGGAACACATCGCGCAAAGATCCACAAGCGGTTACAACGCGGATGAGTATCCTTCGCCCAAATTGCATGCCTGAAAGGAACCAAATGTATGAAAGTCTATCCAACGGAAGCGATCCGCAACCTGGCTGTCATTGGACATGGCGACGCAGGGAAGACGCAGCTAATTAGCTCCCTTCTCTACGTCGCCGGAGCCACACCGCGCTGGGGCAAGGTCGATGAAGGAACCACCGTTACCGACTTCGAAGAAGATTCCATAGCAAGAAAAATTACTCTGAACACCGCACTAGCTCATCTCGATCATCGCGATACAAAACTAAATTTTATCGATACTCCTGGATACGCTGCTTTCATAGCTCATGCGAGACCGGCGCTGCGGGTTGCGGATTGCGCCATTGCTGTTGTCGACGGAGTGAAGGGCGTTGAAGTTCAAACTGAAAAGAGCTGGGCCTATGCCAATGAGTTTTTGGTTCCACGCATTATGGTAATCACCAAGCTCGACAAAGAACACGCCGATTTTGGCGCTGCACTTGAGAGTGCGCAGAAGACGTTCAGCCGCGCAATCATTCCTTTCACGCTGCCAATTGGAAAGGAAAAAGACTTTCGCGGCGTGGTCGACGTTGTCCACATGAAAGCGTATGAACTGGGCGCTGATGGTCAGGCGAAGCAGATTGATATCCCGGCAGAGGGTCGCAACATTGTGGATAAGACGCGTGAACGATTGGTGGAGCTCGTCGCAGAGTCGAATGATCAGCTCATGGAAAAATACTTCGAGCAAGGAACGCTCGACGAATCTGACATCCTGCCGAACATAAATAACGCAATCGCTCTAAGCAAACTCTGTCCAGTTTTCGCAGTCTCGAGCATCACGCAGGTTGGTCTCCGAGCCTTACTTAACGGGCTCGTTGACTACGCTCCGGATCCGGCTCATCACGAAACTGAATGGGGTAAACCGATCGACGCAGGTCCGGACGCCGAGCGCCTGGCCAGGAAGTACAACGACAGTGAACCATTTTCTGCCTACTGTTTTCGCACCGTCGCTGATCCATTTGCTGGGCGAATTAACGTGTTCAAGATAATCAGTGGTCACCTTCAAACCGATGCAAACGCCTTTAATTCAACCCGCGGCTCGATGGAGCGACTGGGGGCGTTGCATGTCACACAAGGAAAACAACTTGACAAAGTCACCGAAGCTCACGCTGGCGATATCATTTCCTGCGTGAAGCTGAAAGAAACGCAAACCGGGGACACGTTGTGCGACAAGGCGTCGCAAATTGTTTACGACGCCGTCGAATATCCTGAAGCGGCGATCGCTTTTGCGATTGAACCCAAGTCACGACAAGACGAAGAAAAGATCAGTGCAGCCTTACACAAAATTCTCGAAGAGGATCCCGCGTTGCATTTCACGCGCGATTCACAGACGAAAGAATTCCTCCTGTCGGGCTCTGGTCAACTTCATGTTGAGACTGTGGTTGAGAAACTCAAGAAACGTTATGGCGTCGAGGTAACTTTGCATCCGCCTAAGGTGCCTTATAAAGAAACAATCACACAGCGAGCCGAAGTGCAGGGGCGACATAAGAAACAGACCGGTGGTCGAGGTCAGTTTGGCGACTGCAAATGCGTGTTTGAACCTCTGCCACGCGGCGGTGGCTTCGTTTTTGAGGACAAGATTTTTGGAGGTTCAGTTCCCCAAAACTTTCGACCGGCGATTGAAAAAGGAATTATCGAAGCGGCCAAGGCTGGTGCCATCGCGGGTTATCCTCTCGTCGATTTCAAAGTGCAGTTGATTGACGGTTCGTATCATCCAGTAGACTCCGACGAACATTCATTCCGTGCGGCCGGTCGCAAGGCCTTTCGCGCTGCGATGGAGAAGGTTAAACCATCTATTCTGGAGCCAGTGATGGATGTTGAGATTGCTGCCCCGCAGGAATACAGCGGTGACATCATGGGTGACTTGAATTCACGTCGTGGTCGCGTCCAGGGAATGGAGATGAGCGGGAAACAGCAAGTGATAAAAGCTCAAGTACCAATGGCTGAGATGTTGAACTATCAATCAACACTCAACTCGATCACAGCAGCCCGCGGATCTTTCCACATGCAGTTCTCGCACTACGATCCAGTTCCAGGGCAACTGGCACACAAGATCGTTGAGCAGTCGCGCGCTGAGGGTAGAATTCGCGGCGGCGAAGAGGAAGAGTAGGAGCAGGAGCAGGAGCAGGAAGTATAAGATCATTGGTCACTTATCATTTTCCATTTTTCATTTCTCATTTGGTTGGCGGCCGTACTACCTCATTATCAAGTAGTGCTCTTTAGAAAATGACCAATGGAAAATGATAAATGACCAATGACCTCATGCTTCCTGCCCCTACCTACTGCTCCTGCTCCAGCCTACGGCTCCTGCTCCTGCTCCTGCTCCTGCTCCTGGTCCGAGGTCAACTGAAGTTCCTGAATCGCCTCGAGCTCAGGGATCACCAGAAGATCCTTGGGTCTTCCGGCAGTCCGCTTAGCAATAATGAGTTTTCCGATGTCCATAACTCGAAACGAATAACCGAAAAGTTTGTAAGTCAGCGCTCCCTCAAGGACATCCTCGTAGTAACCAATCCCGCGCACTTCGCCGAGCAAATCGAGGCTTCCGATGTCTGTGGTGAAGGTGAAGTTCAAGCCGCGATGCAAGGTCTCAGCATCGAGAAGAAACGGAATGTCTTCGGGAGCGTTTCGCAGACGCGCATGAACCGACTGAAGCGCGTTTGCTAATCTCTCCAGGTTTTGGGGAGTTCTGTGATAACAGACATCAAGGTCGGTTGTTGGGATTTCCGATCCGTGTAACGTTGCCGCCACGCCGCCAACGATTATGCACTCAATATTGAAGCTACCAAGGAGGCGAGCCTGTTTTTGAATTCGGAATTCGAGGTCTTCAGTCAGATTTGCCATGCGAACCATTATTGCGACCAAGATATTTGGCAGTCGCTTTCATTTTCGCAATGCCCGCGATGTGATCATCCAGCTTTTTGATTCGGTCTTCTGGAGTGAGGCGCATGTTCTCAAGCGTCAGAGTTAGGTCGATTCCAAATTCGACAGCTCGTGCTGCGGCCGAACCTGGCGGTGGATTGAGGAAATACTCTTCTGCTTCTCGACGCATCGCAATGAAGTATAACACCTGAGAGCAGGAGCAGGAGCAGGAGCAGGAGCAGGAGCAGGAGCAGGAGCAGGAGCAGGAGCAGGAGCAGGAGCAGGAGCAGGAGCAGGAGCAGGAGCAGCCAGAGTGTCTTTCCCTTCAACCTATGAGTCAACAAAAATATGAGGCAGCGAGGATCAACTCGCTGCCTGCTCCTGCCTCCTGCTTCCTGCCCCCCTGCCCTACTCTGGTTTGCGCACCTTCGCGGGCAATGGCATTACGGCCGGTCGCGCAAAATTTTCTTTCACTGTGTAGTCTGCGGGGACTTCGAAAAGCGATTTAGCCGGCTCGCTACGATCGATGTCTATCAAACGATATACCAACTCACCAGAGCGCGGATCGCTATGACGAGTCATCACAACCGTCTGCAATTCGGGTGAGTACCAACTTTCGTTGACGATCTCGATTGGACGCTCGTTACCAATCTCTCCCGTGGGTATCGTGATTGTGCTGCGAGTACCTTCTGCCTCGACACCTTCAATGATTTGCTTACCTAACTGCTCATTCTTTTCGTTGTCGTTTGGGCCTTTGCGACGAAATGCATAGGTCATGCCCCCACCACCATCTGTTTGGATGTTGAACGTGTGTCCGATTGCAGAAGCCCCAGGTGGCGGAGCCTTCACGACAACGGTTGACTCGGGACCGCCTTCGATCTTGAGTTCAAGGCGGTGGCCCTCTACGCCGTGAGGTGGCATACCAGGTTCGCCTGGACCAATTGGCTTTAGTTTTTGAGTTAGCTTGAACGGCAAGGTCTTGTGTGCAATATGAGTGCGAGGATCGAGCGAGTAACTCACGCCGGCAACAGGATCATTGATGAAAATGGACTGCAACGGTTCACCACCATCACCTAGCGGACCCAGCATCTTGATCGTCTGTTCGCGCCGCGTACGACCCTCATTGTCGCGATAGAGTGAGCTCGTAAACTTGTTAACAATGCGGTTGCCGTCGCCTAATGTTTGGATTGTCTCGGTGACTGCCTGTGCTGAATAGGCCGCACCCTTAACGACTTTCCCGCCAAAATTGATCTCTGATGCCATGAAAATAAAGTCACCTCCTGGCGGTGGAGGTGGTCCATCCTCCCGAGCCTGAACAACACGTTGCTTCACGACGACGTTGTCTTGAGTGACCGGTTGGGGTTGTTGAGCAAAGGAAATCACTGTTGCGGTGGCAAACACAGCGCACCCACCCGCAATCAAGACTACTAATACTCTTTTCATCTCTTCTGTTTTCCTTTCAGGCTTTAGCCCGGGTTTATTGTAATCTCTTGTCCTGGACAAACCGTATCGCATGGGCCATCCCATCGACTCCCAAAAGAACGTCCGCCTTAACCTTCTCGTTATAGCGATCCATGTTCACCGGCAGTCCAAAGTTAGCCAACGCCGTGCGAGGCAGTTCGACACGAACTATCTGTCCACCATCTTGCAGTACGGCTGCATTCATGTAACCCAGAGGCATAAAGTCGGTTGCGATCTCGTTGTTCACATGATTGGCTACTACATCGTTGTCTTTGGCTTGTGCGTTCCGATTGCCAGCAAACGACGCGTTTCCGATATTTCGTTTTGGTCTAGGATTCGGTCTGGGAGTCTTGTTCTCTGATTGAGTTGTAGTTGGCTCGGGCGACGGGGTGCTCGATACAACTAACTCATCCTTTGGCGTATCCCCTGCCGCTACAATTTGCCTTTGCGGTGCCTGACTCTGGTTCCAGCGAACCGCAACCACACTAAAAACAATCAACAAGAGCGCGGCCACGGCAGCCAGCCAGTATCGTCGATGAACATGAGCGGCCGGCAAAGGGACGATCACCTGAGGTTGTCGAAAAGCGTTGAGGAGTCGAGCTTCGATCGATGACGGTGCCGCGAACGAATTCATTTCGATCGCAAGAGACCGCAGCCCACGAGTCAACATCTCTTCATTGTGGAGTCGTGTCGAGCACTTCGAGCATTCGGCGATATGGGTCAATGCTTCTGCGCGCACGTCGGCCTCCATCATCTGTCCTCGTGCCAACTCACCCACTAGATTTTCAAATCTTTGACAGTTCATGCGAAACACCTCGCTGACTCAACCGCTGCCCGACGCGCAATCTCCGTTTCCTGTGCGGGACTTAGCTTCGAAAGCAAAAGCGCGCGAGCTCTATGTAACCGAGATCGCACCGTTCCAATTGCGCAACCAAGAATCTCCGCTGTCTCTCCGTAACTCAGTTCCTGGAGTTCACACAACACCACCACTTCGCGATATCGCTCCGGCAAACTCAACACGGCGCGGCGTACGTTCTCGATGGTCTCTGCTCTCGTCAAATCGTCCAGTGGACCCGGTTCGTTAACCGCGACGGCGAGCGGTTGATCTTCTTCATCGTCGCCAAGGGGCACTGTTACTTGATCACCCCGGAATCGTCGCAGTACGTAATTCCGGGCTACGCCAAATAGAAAAGAACTTACTGAGCCTCGAGCGGGATCAAACACGTGACCATCCTTCATCAAAAACAGGAAAACATCGTGAGTTATGTCTTCGGCAACCTGTTGCGACCCGCACATTTGCAGGGCGAATCGGTAGATGCCACCGTGCCGGCGCCGGTAAAGCTGCGCGAACGATTCCTCATCTCCGGACAACATCAAGCGGAG
>DASYRR010000030.1:0-9724 GCA_036004125.1 Pyrinomonadaceae bacterium
GACTCCATTGAGAATCATCTGTGGGGGATATTCGTCTTTGACGATGATTTTTACCGTAACGTTCGATCCATTCTGAATGTGGATTCTTACTTCCGTCTCCGCGCCAACAGCAAAACGCCCTCCGAACTCGCGTGAGATGGACAGTCCCTTCGGCAGTTGGCTGGTGCGCCAGTCAATCACGGCAACAATGACCAGACAAACGTCATAGCCGAAGGCCAGCCAACGCAACCACGGACGCTGCCACGAAAACGATAAAGGAACGAAGCCAAGGGCGACTAGCAGATAGAAGAGTTTTGTGAAAACAAAACGCACCCGCGGATTTTAGGTGAAAGCCGATCGATTGTCAGCGGTGGAAGTATCGGAAGTTTGATCGGGCCTCGATATGATTCGACAATAATGAGCTCGAGATCATGAGCGCAGCTGAAGCCTGGTATGAACAATTCTTTGATTCAATCAGACTTCTTATTAGCCTGAATGTATTCCTTGAGCTTGGACCGATCCGGATAGTCGGGTTTCTTCTTTAAGAATTCCTCATATTCGATCGCGGCCTTCTCTTTCAGGCCAGCGGCGTTATAGAGCCAGCCGAGTCGGAGGTGAGCCTCGGGATGTCCTAATCGAGCTGCTTCGTCGAGGTGCGGAATCGCCTTGGATCCCTTCTTGACCTGAAGGTAACACTCCCCCAAGAGCATTTGCGCGTCGCCAGAATCAGGCTGTAACTCAACCACCCGAGTTAACGGTTCGATCGCTTCCTCAAATTTCTTTTGAGACGAACGCAACCGACCGAGATTCATCGATGCCCGGATTGATGTGGGCTTGATTTCGATCGCTTGCAGGTAAGCCTTTTCGGCATCATCGGCCTTCTGTTGGGCCATATACACCGAGCCCAATGCTGTCCACGCCTGAAAGTCCATAGCGTCGCTGTCGACGATCTGCTTTAGGAACGTGACCGCCTGATCATATTTCTTCTTCTCAACCGCGTCCTCAGCCTTTTGGAAAACCAGCTGAGCGGTCGCTGGACGTTCGTAAACATCCGCGGCTAAAAGCACGCCGCCTTTCGCGGCCGTAGGCGCTTTCAGTCGAAAGTCCAGGTCATATTGGTAGCCGTAGGGACTATTGCTGAGGCCGCCCACAGTTATTTGTTGAAGTCGCCCGACTTCTTTACCAGCAACCTCAACGACTATTTCGTAGTCGCCCGTTTTGAGATTGGTAAATCGGTATCGTCCTCGACTCGATACAGTCTGGCGCCCAACTTCTCCCTCGACTGCTCGACGCAGGATAAGAGTCACTTCTTGTGGCACAGACTCGTTACTGTTTTCGGCGCTGACGCGAACGTCTCCAAAAAGTGTCTGTCCTCCCTGCGCCAGAGTACAGATCGACCAGCCAATGATGAGAACGATTGAGAGGAGAGCTACTTTGAAGCCTGTTGCCATCGATGCACTCCGACTGAGAAAAGGAGAGATGTCAGTATATTAACTTAAGACCATACACCGCTGGCCGGAAAAAGTATGGGCTCCCACAAAGAGTGAGAGCCCAAATCGCCGGAGCGAGAGAATGAGCTAGAACGAGTAGCGAAGAGCGAATTGCATTTCGCGCGGCGCACTAGACGAGGCGGTGATAGTTCCGAATGTGGTTCCAGTAATGCCAACCGCCGGCAGCGCAAAGCTGTTGTGGTTGAAAACATTAAAAGATTCCCATCGGACTTGAAGAGTCTGACTCTCCGACCACGGCATCTTGAAGGTTTTCAAGAGAGCTGTGTCGAGGTTCCAGAATCCCGGTCCACGGAAGGTGTTCCGATTACCGATTTCTCCGTGGTGCGGGAATCGGATGACCCCAGCCGTCGGATTCGCCGGGTCGAAGACCGTGGTTGGATTGGCAAAGAACTGAATCGTTCCGTTTGACGCATCATGAATGCTGCCCTGAAGAGCAGCAACATTGGTGCTGTTGTAGGCCGCTGGGCTGTTGAAGTTAAAGCCCACTGGGAAAGCGGTCGTAGTTGTACTGAACGGAAGTCCACTGCGCGCAGTGAAGATTCCGGTGTATTCCCAACCACCAATTATTTGATTAACCCAGCCGGGAACTCCACTGCCGAACATCTTCCCCCGACCGAATGGTAATTCATAAATGAAGTTGGCGTTCACAAGGTGACGAATGTCAAAGTCTGAATTGCCCCGGCACACTCTGAGGTTAGTCAGATCGCAAACCAGTCCCCCGGCAACGGTGTTGACAACGCTGGAACCGTTGTCGATCGAGTGTGACATGGTGTAGTTGAAGTCAAACTGTAGTCCCTGCGAGAAGCGCTTACGCAGGCTGACGAGCAAGCCGTCGTAGGACGATGCCCCCTGATTCGAAATGTAGATGTTGGTGCCAAACTGAGCACTCATCCCCACATTTGGATCCAGGAGTCCGTTCGCGAAGAGGAGAAAGATCGCATCGGAAGTATCTCCTCGCAAAACAAACTGACGAAGCGTACCGTTGCCTGCCATTAACGCGGTACCACCCGGGAACATTTGGTTTTCAAACCATGGCTGCGGCGTGATTGCTCCGCCAGTCAAACCTGCCTGAACTTGAGCTTGTAATCTGTTAAAGGCATCAAGCATGAGCTGGCCTGAAGCAGGGTCTTTGAAGTTCAACGCCTGAGCCACATCTGCCTGAGCAAAGAGTTTGCGAGATTGACGGCCTACATACGTTGCTTCAAGGATGAAGTTGCCAGGCATCTCGCGCTGGAAACCAAAGCTGTACTGAATTGAGTAGGGCGTCCGAAATAGCTGATCGACAGCGTAGTTGAACTCGCCTGTTGCCAAACCGAATGGTTCTCCCGCGTCGACGAAAGGAGTGGACGGATGTGTGATTATGGGTGCCACATTATTCACCGGCAAGGTATTAATGCTGGTGAAACGCGGATTATTCAGCAACGCAGACGTTGGACTGCTTGCCGGAAATTGCGTTGTGGCAGAGTTGTCGAACAAGTATGAAACTTGATCCTGAATGAACGTGATGGCGCCGCCTGGCCGGTCATAGATCACCGAACCACCGCCGCGTATCGACGTCCTGCCATCTCCGAAAACCTTGCCCAGGAAGCCAGACTTGAATGACGGGCTGTAAGCAAAGCCGAATCTCGGCGCGAAGTTGTTGAGATCGGTTTCATACAGTGAGCGGGCATTGTTCCCCTTCCCAATCAAATCATAACGAAGGAGCGGTTCAGCGCTGGTGCCGCTGATACCGGCCGGCGCGTTTCGCAATCTGGTGTTGAGCAAGTTGCGCATATCAACGTCTTGAGCCGCCTGAAATCCGTCTTTTTCGTAAGGAGCAGGGTAGAGGTGATAACGAACGCCGAAGTTGAGGGTCAGGTTGTTTCGAATTCTCCAGTTGTCCTGAACATACAACTCGGTTTCGTTGTATTTGTAATCGCGATGCTTACCAGTTCCTGGCGCGAAGGCTGTACCGCTTGTGTCGTAATTAAAATTAGTAGCGATCTGGGAATATCTTCCAAGCAGAAAGGTAAACGCCGAGTCGTAGTTTCCCGATCGAGCCGTGCCGCTACCAATGGTCGCAGGGCGCAGCGACGAATCCAGCGAGCCAAGGAGGCCACCTAACCCCACACTTGGGAAGTTAAAGTCGTTCACAAGTCCTGATTTGGAATCGATTGGCTTCATCGATCCGCCAAATTCAAGGCTGTGCGCCCCTTTGATCCACGTCACATCGTCCCGGATTGTCGGCACCAGTACGAATCGATCCTGATCGCTGATGCCCGCGAAGGGTGCACTTAGACCCATTCCAAAAGTGAACGAATTCGGAAATGATGGTTTGAAGTTCGTGGGGAACAGTAAACCGGAGCGAGAGACGCCAACAATGGCCTGATTAACCAAGGTTGGACTCAAGGTCCAAGTGTGGCCAGCAACCCAGGAGTAATCCTGAACTACGATTTGTGCAGTTTCGGGATCACCTGGGAATTGGGCCGCAACAGAATTGACGGTGTCCGTTTGCAGGCGACGAGCGATATTGAAGCGACCGAGAATCTTCTGCTTTGTGGTTGGATTCCAGTCGACGCGAGTTGTGTACGTATTGTCAGCTCTCTTCGACGGAGCATTAAAGCGGAACCCCCCAGTATTGATGCCGTCGCCTGCAGTCAAGTCATTGGCGCGTGGGTATCGGCTATTGATGAAACTCAGCAACGCTGCGTCGCCGCCTACGCCTTTAGGATCGAGGGCCGCAACCTGTGCCGGCGTCAAAATAGTGATGCACTGTGGCGCCGTATTTAAGCGAGCACTTGTCGCGCAGCCGGCGGTGTTATTGAGGAAGCCCAAACTGCCATTGCGCCAGTGATCCAGAGGAACAGTGCGCAGATACGCAACGCCTTGAGCATCGCGGCGTCCTTCATAATCAAAGAAGAAGAACAGCGCATCCTTCATTATTGGACCGCCGATGCTCCCGCCAAACTGGTTGCGGGTTAGCTGCGGCCGTTTTATGCCTGCGCGATTATTGAAGAAGCTATTCGCGGCAGTAAATGCGGTGCGATTGTATTCGCGCACGTTACCGTGAAACTCGTTCGTTCCACTCTTGGTTACCAACTCAACCTGGCCACCACTACTCCTGCCTTCAGAGGCATTGGGATTAGTTGAGACTGCGCGGAACTCCTGAATAGCATCGATTGGTGCGTTGCCTACGGTAGCCGCAAACTGACCAGTGGCCTGATCGTTAGCGTCAATTCCGTCAACGGTTATGTTTCCCTGATCTGCGCGCGAGCCTGTGACTGAACCTATGCGATTCGTACCTGCAACGCCGACGTTGTTGCCAACGACGCCTGGCTGAAGACTAATCAGAGCCGCGGGCGAACTACGAATCTGGATCGGCAATTCTTTCAAACGTCGTTCGCTGATGACATTGCCAATGCTGGCGTCGGTGGTATTCAACGTAACCTCGTTCGAAGCCGTTACCACCACAGTTCCGGAAACTTCACCGATGGTCAGCTCTGCATTGTGTGTTTCGATGTTCCCCACACCCAATGCAACGTCATTTATGATAAGAGTTTGAAAACCCTGGCTGGTGAAGGTGAGCTTGTAGCCCGTGCCTGGAGCGACCTTGTTGAATGCATATACCCCCTGATCGTTGGTTTGGGTAGTTTGCTCAGTGCCTGTCTTCGTGTCAGTCAGTTTCACGTCAGCGCCTGCGACAACTGCTCCATTGACATCTCGGACCGTACCGGTCACGGCCGAAGTGTTCTGCGCTGAAGCCACGGCTGCTGAGAAGCAAAGGGTAAGTGAAGCTAGGATTAAAGCGAAAACATACTTCTTCATTTGAACTCCTTCCGAGTTTGTTATGAGACAAAAAGATTCAATGCACCACCTACATGACGCACTGACTCTTGGGTCGAGTAGATTGGAACTGTTTGCTACCGGGCTAAACCGGCAGCGCACGAATGGAGAGGTTCATCGGGGGAGACCTTCGCATGTGCTCGCCAATCGGCTATCACTTCATTTAAGGTCGTCAAAATTGGAGAGACATCGACCGATCCTTTTTAAGCAAGGGACGTTCCGATGGGCCGCAGGTCCTGAAGAGCTAGCGAATCACTGGCAAGTTGATTGGATCTGTGTACTACGGAATGAATAGTTCAATCCAAAAAGCAAAACTTCCTTCCAAAATCTTATATCGACGCAGGTTCCCCTCTACAGAATTGCGGGTGAGGTGGTGATTTTTTTGAATGGACCAGTGTTGATTTTGTATTCGTTACAAGCCTCATCTTATCGAGGTACTTCGGCGAGCTTAAGTATGTCAGTGATGACGGCGTCGGGTGTGACTCCGTCAAGCTCGGCTTCCGCTCGCAACGTAAGGCGATGGCGCAGCACGGGCGGGGAAATGTCGCGCACATCGTCCGGAGTGACAAAGTCTCGGCCCCGGATTGCAGCCAGCGCTTTTGAACACAGCAAGAGTGCCACCGAGGCCCGCGGACTTGCGCCGTAGTGAACGAACGGATGAACGCGCGTTCGACGCACAATGTCCACGGCGTAGTGCTGCACACCGACCTCCATGCGTGCGCGGCTCACCTCCTGCCGGCTGTAAATGATGGCTTTAGGATCTTGCAGCGGCAGAATGTTTACGTCGTCTAAACGTTTGGAATTGAAGCCTGCATCCCACCTGGCTAATACCTCACGTTCTTCAGCTTCAGCCGGGTAATCAAGGAGTATCTTTAGTTGGAACCGATCCAACTGGGCTTCGGGAAGTGGATAAGTACCTTCATATTCAATCGGATTTTCCGTTGCCAGCACAGTAAAAATGGGAGGCAGTGGATAGCCCTCGCCGTCAATCGTGACCTGTCGTTCCTCCATCGCTTCGAGAAGCGCTGCCTGTGTTTTGGGCGGCGTGCGATTGATCTCATCGGCGAGGAGAATATCGGTAAATATCGGGCCGCGACGCAGGTTGAAACTCGAGGTTGCGATATTGAAGACATTGGTCCCAGTAATGTCGGAAGGCATCAGATCTGGCGTGAACTGAATGCGACTAAAAGTTGCATTTATGATCCGAGACAGCGTCTTGACCGTGAGAGTCTTTGCCGTTCCCGGAACTCCCTCAATCAGGGCGTGGCCTTCTGCCAGCACGGCGATCAGGATTTGTTCAATCGCATCATCTTGACCAACGATTACTTTGTGGAGTTCGTTCTTGATGTGCGTGACTGTAGAGGAGACGTATTCGGACATTTGATCCCGTCTGTGTTCTCAAGATTCGTTGTTGGAGCTTGTTGCTTTGTACTTTGTTTTGGCTGAATGTGCAAAAGTGGTCAGTTGTCCGATATGCTTTAGCTTGTCGTGGTCCTTGCGAAGAGCCTCTTTATGGTCACAACGACAAGCTAAAGCATATCGGACATTTCGCTCAAATACGTTCTGCAGCTTGACGAGCGTCGCGCGACCGCATGCGCAAACCCAGGCTTTTCTCAACTTCCCGGAGCCGGCGAACTAGATCAATTGCCTGACGCCCGCTCGTCGGTGCCCCATTAATCGTTTCTTCGCATTGCCTCATCAATATTTCAAGGCTACGAGCATCAAGCGTCGAACGCATTGCAACTCGAGCCGCAACCTCTGTACGTGAACTGTTGTAGTCAACACCGGCGTATCTAGCCAATACTCTGCGCGTGCGAGAGTAGATGTTTTCTACCGCCAGATCGAACGCGCGAGATCTTTCCTGGAGCTCCGACATGGAAGCAACGAATTCCAAATTTGAACGGCGGTCGATTTGGGAGAGAGGGAGTGGTCTAGCAAAACGACGGGAACCCGTCCAAATCACCAACAGAATCAAAACGATTATTTGTGCGGCGATTGCAAGTACCGGCGTGCCCGAAAAATAGCTCGCAAACTCATTCTGGGTCACTCCCTTTCCCTGATGATATTCGTCGAATGCGACTAATCCGTCGACACTGGAAACGGTGTTTATTGCGAGCTGAAGATTGTCTTTCAGACTGATGCCGTTATTCGCAACCACATACGGATCGCTCAACAAAGTAATTCTTCCGAGGCCATATGCGTAATCAACCAAAAGGGCCCCGTCGCGATCTGAAATGTGCACCATTGGAGCAGGAGAGTTTTTTTCGGCCCTCCCTGCCTCACCTTCAGCGACTGCTGGCTGGTGCTCGCCGATTGTGGGCTTTTCCCCCATCACTTTGATACGGGCCGCAAAGCGCGATGGAAGCACTGTCTCGATGTTCTGTGTCAGCAAGGTTGGCTGCACTGGTCTCATCGGAGTCACATTCTCCGTCATCTGCTTTTGGTCTGTCGCATCAACGTCAAGGGCTGGTGAATCATACTGTCGTGAATTGAGTGACCAACCACCAGACTTGGGCAGAAGCTGCATCTCAGGCCGGCGATCGATTAAAACCAGGCGACCTCCTCCTTGTACCCACCCTAGCAAGCTTTCAATCTCTTCCTCAGTAAACGGTAACTGTGTTTGACCGATTACCACGAACGTGGTGACTTTACTACCGGAAGTTCCTAATAGCTTCCCGGTTGTTTCGCGCCAACGAATTACTCTATGACCCGACTCACTGAGAAAATCGTAGAGAGCTCGCGTGCCGGTTGGGCCTGAATGGTAAGTTGATCGATTCGCGGACCACTCTGAGTCGTTAACCTTTTGCTCTTTCACGTACGTGATGAGGTTAAGGATAACCAGCACTGCCAGGATCACTACGACGGTAAGAACAATGGTGAGTCGTTGGTGCATAGAAGTTAATTGTTAGTTCGTAATGCAGCGAGGTATGAAGCTCTGAAGTTTTGCCAATCAGTTGATGTGGTTTGGACAAATCCATACCAATGACGTTCGAAACTATTTGTTAGTCCAACCATGTTGCTGTAGAGCGCTGGAGATCCACTAACAGCTCTGAGATAGTCACGATTTGTTTTGTGCTGGGCCAGACTGATTATCCTGCGATCTCCCAGTTCCACCAGCAATGCGATATAGGTCTTGCGGATAGCAGCGCGTATCTCGCCATTGCGAGCCAGAGCCTCGGCTTCAGCCAGTAGATCAGTGGCGGACGCTTCAGGTTCGAGCCGTTCGCCCAAAACGATTCTTGGTTCCTTCCTTTTCTTTACCTTTGGCTGGCGGGAACGTCCAGCCAAGCTTCGCAATACTTTGAATAGCACGAAGACAAGTACTGCCGCCGCCACTGCAAATACGAATATCTGAGCAACTCTTGTGAACGGGCTACCGTGACTGGCGGTAAGTGGAGCCGGTTTCGGAAACAAGTCTGCTAACCAACGTATGAATCGATTCAACAGGCGGAGCAAGGCACTGCTCTCCTGGGCCTTCGACGCATACTCCGAACGTGCAAGGATGCCGGCGAGTTTCTGGTTGGCCTCGTCCTTCGATAACCCGTTAACCGTTGTAGCTTTCTCCAATTCGGCCACTCGCTCTTCAATCGACTTCAAGCTTTGGATTAGTTGGCTGCGGATACGCACGCGTTCTGAGGAGGAGCTTGCTTCAAACTCATCCAGTTTTTTGTGCAACCAGGAGTTGTCTGCGGTGCAAACAAAGGTGCCTGACTCGATGGATTGTTTTTCAGGTACGGCTTTACGAATACCTTCGGTTGTTTGAGTAAGGCGCTGCTCATAACTGGAGTTGGTCTCTCCCTCATCCATTTGACTGAGGGTGTCGAGGGCAGTAATGGCGTTTTGAAGATTCTTTCGATACTCAGAGAGCGGGATCGCACTGGCGTTTGATGGAAATACAAAAAGCACTGCGCCAAACAACAATGCACAGATCAGCAGTGGAAGGCGGCCAACAGCAGGAGTCCGACAAACTCTTGTTTGTCGACGGATCGGTCGCCGTGGTGCTCGATTCACAAAGTCGCTGGTATTCGTAAGTACCTCTTACTTGAGTCAACAACAAAGGTAAAGAGACGCTCTTAAGTCAGAATCTACCGCGAGAATAACAAGTAGGGAAGGGGGCAACGGCAGATCGCAGATCTCAAATCTCAGATATCTCAGATCTCAAATCTCAGATCTCAGAAAAACCAGTTGGGTCCTTCGGTTCTTAAGATCTGAGATCTGAGATCTGAGATAATTTGAGATTTGAGATCTGCGATCTGTTGCCATCAACTCAGATTCAGCACTCGGCCGGTCGCAATTGGAGGCGGTGGTGGCACGTTGCGCACCGTTTTGGAGAGCGCTGGACCGAACGGAGACGCAACCCCCTGTTCCGGCATTTCACCAAGCTGCTGAGCCGCCAACAACTCAATGTCGTA
>DASYRR010000031.1:0-16031 GCA_036004125.1 Pyrinomonadaceae bacterium
TCCTACTTCTAACTTGGGATCAGCGGCGGCAACGACTGCGGTTGCATTCACCGCATTTGGATCACCAACCAAACTCTTCCAAACAGTGTTCATCGCAAAGGCGCCGAGTGATGATGCGGTCACGTTTGTCAGCAACACAAACCCGAGTTTCTGATCCGGCATCAGCGCCACCTGCGCGTTGAACCCGTCGATGTTTCCGCCATGCTCAACCACTTTGTGCTTGTTCCATTGACGTAGGAACCAGCCGAGTCCGTAGTCGACCGAACCGCCCACAGTTATTTGTTTGGATATTGCCTCGTTGAATCCCTTTTCTGATACGAGACGTTTGCCGTTGATCACACCGCCCGCCAACATAAAGCGTAACCACTGCGCCATGTCGCGGGCACTTGAGTTGATCGCGCCTGCGGGTGCCGCGGACGGAATCTGACGCTGTGGTAAAAGACGCGTTTGCTTCGTCGTGATGTTGTAGTCGTAGCCAAACGAAAAATCTCGCTCCTTCTGCATTGCGGCTACAGTTGTATCGCTATCTTTCATTCCCAGAGGTTTGAAAATCTTTGAGGCGATCAGTTTGTCCCAGGTTGAGTTTTCAGCTCGGGCGACGGCTTCGCCGGCGGCCGCATACATCACGTTCTGATATTGAAACTTCTCACCGAGTTTCGCCGTGGGTTTAGCCATTGCGGCGACTTGAATCAGTTCCTCGCGGCTAAGTACGCCAGTAACCATCGCGAGATCTGTTCGATTAAGCCCGGAACGATGTGCCAAGAGATCGCGGATGGTGATCTTGGCATCAGCGTCAGTGTCACGAAGTTTGAAATAAGGCAGAAACTTTTTCGGAGAATCTTCGAGCGACAGCTTGCCTTCGTCCGCACTCATTAAGGCAATCATTGCGGTAAAAGCTTTTGAGGCTGAACCAATAGCGAAAAGTGTATCGGGAGTGACCGGAATTTTCCGTTCAAAGTCCTTCACCCCCAGACCTTTCATGTAGATCACGTGGTCATCTTTCACGATTACCAGCGAAGCGCCAGGTATTCCAAGCTCTTTACGCTTTTCGTCGATCGCTTTTTCAATTGCGGCCAACTGGCTGCTGAAGTCCTGCGGTGCTGCGGACGCTTGCTGAGGCTTTGTTGCTTGTGCACTTGCCGACTGGATAAACGGCGTTGCGATGATGGCCAATGCCAGAAGGCACGCGGCAATCGGACGAGAGAATCGGTTTAACTTAATCATGGTGTTTCAGACTCCGAATGTAAGGCTCAGCTAAGAAACGGTTTTGCTGGCTAGAATGACTAATAAGCGAATGTGTGACTCACAATCGTGAGGTAATACGCAAATTTAGCCGGTAAGGTTTACGGGCTTCACGAGGAAGAAAATTGCCGCGGATGACACGGATAAACACAGATCAGACAAACAAAAAAGGGCGCGGAGCCCCGCGCCCTTTCCTGGAAAAAGAAGGCATTGAAAATTTCAGGCAGTCTTCAATCTGAAATCTCCAATCTGCAATTCTATTACTCCACCAGCCACGTCTCGCCGCTATTAAGCAACTTCTCCAGACTCCCGGGCCCGGACTTCGCGATAGCGGCATCAATCTGGTCAACCATCATTTCTTCGTAAGTTGCACGTTCAACTGCGCGGAAGATGCCGACCGGCTGCGGAAAGTCTGGTTGCTCCATGCGTGCCAACATGAACGCAACGGATGGGTCTTTCAAATAGATGTCGTGGACCAGCAGGTCGTTTTCAGTAATTCCGCCCTCCCCAATCGTAACGACCTCCGGATGCGCGCCGTTCATCCGAATGCCCTTATTCCGATCTTTACCGAAAATCATTGGCTTACCGTGCTCGAGATAAAGGACGCGATCTGAACGAACGCTGCGCTCGGCAAAATATTCGAATGCATGATCGTTGAAGATGTTGCAGTTCTGATAGACCTCAATGAACGAAATGCCTTTGTGCTTCGCGGCGGCTTCAACAATCACGCCGAGGTGTTTGACATCAATATCGATCGAACGCGCAACGAAAGTTGATTCACTGGCGATTGCCAGTGACAGCGGATTGACTGGATAGTCAATTGTTCCAGCCGGCGTCGACTTCGTTTTTTTGCCAAACTCTGAGGTCGGACTGTACTGACCTTTGGTCAAGCCATAGATACGGTTATTGAAAAGGATGTAGTTGATATCGAGGTTGCGGCGAATTGCATGCATGAAATGATTGCCACCAATCGATAAGGCATCGCCGTCGCCGGTGATTACCCAAACACTCAGCTCAGGGTTTGCACACTTAATTCCGGTAGCCACAGCCGGTGCGCGCCCGTGAATGCTGTGGAAGCCATAGGTGTTCATGTAATACGGAAAACGCGACGAGCAGCCGATCCCGGAAACGAACACGATCTTCTCGCGCGGAATGCCGAGCTCTGGCATCACCTTCTGGACGTTGTTGAGAATTGCATAGTCTCCGCAACCAGGACACCAACGCACTTCCTGATCAGAAACGAAGTCAGCCTTCTTCATTTGTCCTGGAGGAGGTGCGACACGTCCTGAGACAGCCGAGCCGATTTCGCTATCAGCAGAGACTGCTTCGACGATCGGTTTGTTGCCGTTTCCGTTACCAGTATTTCCGTTACTTTGGGTACTCATTATTGCTCCTGATTTGCTCTATTGGATCTTACTGCGGCTTGCAGTTCAATAAACTTAGGTCTGACGTATGGATCGAGTTTTTGCGCAAAGTCAGCATTTAGCTGTCTCAACTTTATTAGCTCTTGAACGTCCGCAAGATCTTTAAGTCGATCACCAGCTGAGATGCCGGACGCCAATTTCAATTCAATCAACTTTTCCAAAGTGACGAAATTGATGCCATCGATTTCTTGGCAGGCCGAAGCTGGTATCGGCATCATTACTGGCTTGGGTTTGCCATCACCGGGGTACTCGCCACTTGTCATTACTTCGATACTGACATTATCTACCGTCGACCGCAGTCGCTTCCGAGCGCCTGGAAATGCAGGCGCGTATCCGACTCCAATCAATTCCGCGTGAAACTTCGTTAATCCTTCAGGCGTCATTACTAAGTCAATGTCTTCTGTGAATCGTGGATAGCCGTGGGCCAAAAGTGCAACCGCACCGATCACGATATAGTCAATGTCGTGTTGGTTCAGGTCAGCACTAAGCCGAGCAAGAGTGTTGTTAAGCTTTCCCTCACCCATAAGGTAACGCAGGCCTTCAGCGTAAGTTTCGCTGACATTGCTGGCTTGCTTTTGATTTTCTAACTGCAACGCCATCTACATTCTGGAACAAGCTAAAGCTCGAAGAGTCTCTTAACTGCGATTCGAAAGCCCGGTAAGATCTCTCCTCCATCAACGTAATCCTGTTCTGAAAAAACCGTAGGGTCCGACAGCGAGCGATAGATCGTAACCGCGTGGGCCTTTGGACTCACAATCCAAACCTCTTTCGCTCCAAATTCCAGCCATTGTGAAACTTTTGCTTTAAACTGAGTGGTCCTGTCGCTTGGGCTCAACACCTCCACCGCAATATCTGGCGCTCCGGGCCAGTAGCCTAACGCGTTACCAACCTCTTGAACGCGCTTCTTTGAGACGAAAGAGATGTCAGGCGCCAACACGGTATCGGGGTTCGAGGTTAGCTCGAATCCGGTCTCGGCAGTGAAAACTTCGCCTAGCTCGTTCTCCCAAACAAACTGCGCCATCGGTGAGGATAGGCGCATAGTAATGCGTCCGTGATTATGTCCGGCGGGTGACATAGTCTTAAGTTCTCCATTGATGAGTTCATAACGATACTGCCCACGGGGTAGCCGCAGTAGCTCTTCCGCAGTCATTAACGCTGTTGAGGTACTCATCTGAATTTCTCCCATCTGAATTGAGCGAACTGTGAGGTACGCTCCAAAATCACAAATACTCTTCAACCTTTCTAACAATCTCGCGAATCTGGAACGGCCGTCCTTTAACCTTCGAGAACGGCACAGCATCAACCAGATACTTCGCTCTGATCATCGTGCACAATTGCCCGAGATTCATCTCCGGAACGATCACAGTCTCGAATCCAGCAAGAACTTCACCAAGATTTCTCGGGAACGGGTTCAAGTGTCGGAGGTGTGCCGACGAAACGCTCTTAGCTTCCCTCTGCATCTTTTCGACAGCAGAACTGATGGATCCGTAAGTTGATCCCCAACCAAGAACCAAAACCTTTCCGGTCTTTTCACCCATCACTTCGACGAGCGGAATGTCATTCACCGCGCGATCAACCTTTTCCTGACGCAGTTTCACCATTAGGTGGTGATTCTCTGGGTCGTAGTTGACGTTGCCGGTGATGTGTTGTTTCTCGATGCCGCCGATGCGGTGTTCGAGTCCCGGTGTTCCCGGTAGAGCGTACGGTCGCGCGAGAGTCTCTTCATCGCGTGCATACGGCATGAACGTCGTGGGATCAGTTGCAAAGGTGACATCGATCTTCGGCAACGAGTCAATTTCTGGAATCGCCCAAGGTTCAGCACCATTCGCTAGATAACCATCGGAAAGATAAAACACCGGCGACATGTACTTGAACGCGAGTCGAACAGCTTCGATTGCCATGTGAAAACAATCGGCTGGTGTTGCCGGAGCTACAACGATAGCCGGACATTCGCCGTTTCTTCCCCAAACAGCCTGGAATAGATCCGCCTGCTCAGTCTTGGTTGGCAAACCAGTTGACGGCCCGCCTCGCTGTACGTTGATGATGACCAGTGGTAACTCCGTCATCACCGCCAGACCGATCGCTTCTTGTTTCAGAGCGACGCCGGGACCTGACGTTCCTGTCAATCCGATTTGACCGGCGAAGCTGGCGCCGATGGCAGCGCACACGGCCGCGATCTCGTCTTCTGCCTGAAATGTCTTCACACCAAAACTCTTGTGACGCGACAGTTCATGAAGAATGTCGGACGCCGGAGTGATCGGATACGAGCCATAGAAAAGCGGCCGTCCAGACAGTTGGGAAGCGGCGATGAAGCCAATCGCTGTAGCTTCGTTGCCGGTTAGCTTCCGATACTTCCCGGGCGCTATTTGGGCTTTCTTAACCGTGTAGTGTGTTGTGAAAACCTCGGTCGTGTCGGCAAAGTTGTAACCAGTCTTCAGCGCAATCTCGTTCGCCTTAGCCAGTTCGGGACTCTTGGCAAACTTGCTTTTGATCCACGAGAGCGTGTTTTCCATCGGGCGGTCATAGAGCCAATACAGAACGCCAAGCGCGAAAAAATTCTTCGAACGATCGATTTCCTTGCGCGACAGCTCAACGTTCCCTTTCAACGCATTCATGTTTAGCGTTGAGATCGGCAACTTGTGAACGCGATAGCCGGCGAGCGAGTTGTCTTCCAACGGATTCGAAGCGTAGTTCGCATACTTCAGATTCTCAGGTGTGAAACCGTCTGTGTTGACAATAAGGGTGCCGCCCTCTTCCAGGTCGGCGATATTTACTTTCAGCGCCGCTGGGTTCATCGCGACGAGTACGTTTGGCTGATCGCCCGGAGTTTTGATGTCCTGACTCGAGAAGTTCAGCTGGAATCCGCTGACGCCAGGCAAGCTGCCGGCAGGAGCGCGAATCTCAGCCGGAAAGTCAGGCAGCGTGGAGATGTCGTTGCCAACCACCGCTGAGGTATTCGTGAATTGGGTTCCCGTCAACTGCATACCATCGCCGGAGTCCCCGGCAAAACGGATCGTTACGGTCTCTACTTCTTCCTGGTGTTTTTCAACTGGTGATACTGGCGGTTCGATAACAGTGCTCATTTGGTTGTTATTAGACCCTTTCCAAATTGATGTTTGTCGGGTTAATCCCCGCTCGAACGAGTCGGAAGTCTAGTCGCTTTTGTCCTGATTGCGAGGTTATGCGCAAACGGGCGACAGCGGCAGAGGATTTTGGCGCGACGACCCGACTGTCTAGTGGCATCAAACGCTTGCTCCGGAAGAACCCAGGGAGTGATCTCTAGCGGAAATCCCCAACTCGACTTCAGCCTCCGAATTCTAACAGCAAAGAGCAGGCCGCAAAAGCAGATAGTAGGGGCGGCACTCCGTGGCCGCCCAACGTTGCAATTCTGTCGACAAGCTGTTGAGGTGCAATCAGGTTTGAGGGCGCGCGAATTAGCTGACGGGGGCGACCACGGAGCGCCGCCCCTACAATCCTGCGCTCAACTCCTTCTGGTAAGGCGACATCTCGGCAAGTTTCGAGATTACTCCCGGAAGCACTCGGAGCGTGGTTTCGATCTCTTCTGCAGTGTTGTACCGCCCGACTGAAAACCTGATAGATCCCTGCGCGGCCGTGTAAGGGATATTCATCGCCCGTAATGTGGGCGACGATTCATGGGTTGTGGCATGACAGGCCGAGCCGGTAGAGACGCTTATTCCAAGACTGTCTAAATGAGCAAGGATGCTTTGCCCGTCGATATACTCGAAAGAAATGTTGGCAGTGTTCGGCAAACGTTTCGATCGATCTGCGGTTCCATTGAGACGAGCATTTGAAATGCTTGTCAGGATCGCATCCTCGAGTAGATTCCGCATTTGCTCAATGCGCGAATGGTCGTCGTTGTCACTGGCAAGCTGACAGGCGGCACCTAGTCCAACAATATTTGGAACAGCTGAGGTCCCGGCGCGTCGCCCTTGCTCCTGAGAACCACCAACAATTAATGACGGCAACTCAATCCCGCTGCGAATGTACAGTGCTCCGACTCCTTGCGGCGCGTGCAGTTTGTGACCGGACAAGGCGAACAGATCAACTTCAGTAGTTTTCAAATCGATGGGGATCTTGCCCACTGCCTGAACCCCGTCAACATGGAACACTGCGTCCGATCTTTCGCGAATGATTCGACCGATCTCTTCCATAGGAAACAGAACACCCGTCTCGTTGTTAGCTAACATGATCGACACTAACGCTGTGTTTGGTCTGAGGGCGGCACGCAAACTATCCAAATCCAGCTCACCGTTTTTATCAACGCCTAACCAGCTGACTTCGAAGCCCTCCTTCTCGAGCAACTGACAAACGTTGCGAACTGCTTCGTGTTCGACGAGCGTGGTTACAATGTGTTTCTTCTTTGGCTGAGCCGCGAGTACTCCTCTGATGGCCCAATTGTCAGACTCTGAGCCACAAGAAGTGAACACAATTTCGTTAGGCTCTGCGGCTCCAATTAGAGAAGCGACTTGCTCTCGCGCCCCCTCGACGGCTTGCTTCATTTGTCGCCCGAGCGCGTGCGCTGATGAGGGGTTGCCAAAAAGCGTACTGAGATATGCTTGCATCGCTGCGAGGACTTCCGGAGCGACAGCGGTGGTTGCGTTGTTGTCGAGGTAGATCATTGTCGTTAGCTGTGTTGATGTTTCAGTGTAATTGTACTTTGAGCTTAGTACTTTGTGCTTGGAAGAAGTCAGTAGCGTCACGCGGTAGCGTCGGGTCCGCAACCTATCCAAGACGTCACTGGTGCGAACGGACCCGACGCTACCGCGTGACGGTACTGACCTCTTCCAAGCACGAAGCGCAAACCTCAAAAATGAGACCCGTTTGCTGCTTCCAGCATGTCCAGTATCAATTGCTGACACGATCCGCAGCCGCCACCTGCGTTGCAAGCAACGGTAACTTCTCGAACCGTGGTGAGCCCGCGGTCTTTTACGTGACGTTCGATCGTTTGTTCAGAAACGAAGAAGCATGTACAGATTAGCGCATCATCGCCATTCCATTCATCTCGAGCGGCATTACTGTACTCGCGAATGGCTGAGACTAAAGCATTGCAAGCGAGTTGAACGCAATTAGTATTAGTTGTGGCGCTATGTTCCGTGGGTTAAGAAAATGATTCGTGAGTTTGTTTGATATTCTCAAAATGCCTCGGAAAACGCGCGCCTGTTTGGAGTGCGGGGACTTGTCACCGCTTTGGTACTGGGCGTCGCTTAAGTCAGACATCCAATCCGTAAATCCCACGTCTCGCTGTACAAAGCGGTGACAGGTCCCCGCACTCCAAGGGGGCGCCAAGTTTGTCAAACACTCGACTGATCAGCTACGCTTCTTTAAAACAATATCCCAGCATTAGCAAAAACCCCTATGACAGAACTTAATGAACAAGTAGTACTCGATGGTCTGCGTCAAATCAAAGATCCGGATCTTCATAAAGACATCGTTACCTTAGGTTTCATCAAAGACCTTCTTATCGATGAGGGCAACGTCTCCTTTCGCATTGTGTTAACGACCCCGGCGTGTCCAGTTAAGGCTGAAATGGAAAGCGCAGCACAGGAAATTGTTGGCAGTCTGCCGGGGGTGACTTCAGTCAAAATAAAGATGGACGCTGAAGTGCCGAAGGGTCGTGGCTTAGGAGAGAAAGTGGTTGTCGATGGTGTTAAGAACATCGTGGCCGTTTCGTCGGGTAAGGGCGGAGTGGGCAAGTCAACGGTTGCGGTGAATCTGGCGGTTTCGCTTGCGCTCGATGGCGCTCGAGTGGGACTGATGGATGCGGATGTATATGGTCCCAACGTTCCGATCATGCTTGGCGCGAGTGAGGCGCGTCCGGAGGTTGAGGGAAATCGACTAGTACCCATCGAAGCTTATGGTGTGAAGTTGATGTCGATGGCACTTTTACAACCCGGCGACAAACCGATGATTGTGCGTGGTCCGATATTGCACGGTCTCGTCAAACAATTCCTGTCAGACGTGAAGTGGGGTGAGCTCGATTACTTAATAGTCGACATGCCTCCGGGCACGGGTGACGTTCAGTTATCTTTAGCTCAACTGGTTCCAGTTCAAGGTGCAATTCTGGTGACTACTCCCCAGGATGTAGCGATAGCAGACGTCAGACGTGCTTTGCGAATGTTTGAAACGGTGGCCATTCCCGTTCTGGGGATAGTTGAGAATATGAGTTACTTCATCGCCCCTGACACTGGGAATCGCTACAACATCTTTGGCGAAGGCGGCGGAGAAAAACTTGCCAGCCAGTATCATGTGCCATTTCTGGGCGCAGTTCCGTTGGGAATCGAAGTAAGAGAAGGGGGAGACAAAGGAGTTCCGGTGGTCGTAAGCCAACCGGAATCCGTTCAGGCACGAGCGTTTAAGCACGTAGCCAAAGAAGTGGCGCGTCAAATATCTATCGAGGCGATGAAGCCTGAACTTGTTGTTTTGGGAAAAGGACAATAAGATACCGAAGGCCTTTGGTTTTAGGTCTTTGAGCATTGCCAAATGTCCGATATGCTTTAGCTTGTCGTTGTTTGTTAAACGGGTCTGTTCGTCAGCACTCGACAAGCTGAAGCATATCGGACATTGGCAGTGCTCAAAGACCTAAGTCCAAAGACCAATTTGATACACCTAGAAGGATGAGGAACTAGAGAATATGTCAGCAAATACCGCCGAAACCGGAGCACCCGGCATCCCCACGAATGCCCCAACAGTGAACTTGAACGTCACCGAGTCAGCTGCAACTGAGATCAAGAAGTTTATGGCCAGCGAAGAGGGACTGCCGGAAACCTCCGGACTCCGCGTTCGCGTTGTCCCTGGGGGCTGTTCAGGCTTCCAATACAGCTTGAATATTGAAGAGCAGTCGCGCGATGGCGATTTCGTTATCGACGAAAGAGGCGTGCGCATGTTTGTCGACATGTTCAGCGCCCAATACCTCAATGGTGTGGAGATCGATTACGTCACCGGTGTGATGGGTTCTGGATTCACGTTCAAGAATCCCAATTCGACCGGGAGCTGTGGGTGCGGCTCTTCGTTTACTGCTTAACGAACAAATACAAAACTTTCTGACAGGAGACGGGCAATGGCCTGTCTCCTTTTTCTGTTTAGGTTTGAAATGAATCTAGTCCGGGCATCGAGTAGCGAACACATTCAAAGCGCACGGCAGCTTTTCGAGGAATACGCTGCTGGTCTTGGGATTGATATGTGTTTCCAGAACTTCGATCAGGAGTTGGCCGAACTCCCGGGGAAATACGCGCCTCCTTCAGGCCGTCTGCTGCTTGCTTACTCAGCTGGAAAGCTCGCTGGGTGTATTGCGCTTCGGAGTCTTGAGTCCAATATTTGTGAAATGAAGCGACTCTTCGTTCGCCCTGACTTTCGCGGTCACGGGTTGGGAAGAGTCCTGGTGGACGCCCTTATTAATGAAGCGCGAACGATTGGATACGAACGCATGCGTCTCGATACTCTGCCTGGAAAAATGGACACAGCCTTTAGTCTTTATCAAAGCATTGGATTCCAAGAGATTCCACCTTACTGCATTTCCGTCGAAGGCGCGAAGTTCCTGGAGTTAGTGCTTTGAGGTGTCAGTGGTTCGTTGTTTCAGAATAGGACCTATAAGACCTATATGACCTATACACAACTGATTACTGACAACGGACCACTGACCACGAGATCAATCCACTTGCGACAAGTTCTCGCTTATGTCAAATTCCCTTTCGTAATCAAACAAACATTCCGGAGTGAATACTGATGCCTAAAATCCAGGCGGAAACCGCCACTGGTCTAGTCGAAACCGAAGCGCCCGAAGGGAAAAAGCTTGTACTCGTAATCGAAGATGCAGGTGTAGACATTCTGCATCGTTGCGGTGGCAATGCACGATGCACAACGTGCCGAGTTGAAGTTCTTGAAGGTGTGCCACCCGAGATGGGTGAACTCGAACGCAACCGGCTGGCGATTGAATCCGGGCTGGCCCCGAATGTCAGACTTTCGTGTCAAATTCACGTTGATCAGGATCTGAAAGTGCGGGTGATCAATCAGGTGAGTGTGCGAGGTATGGATGCTGGGCCACGACCGTTGGATTGAAATATCCGATAAACTTCAGTTTGTCGGCGTCCACCGGGCTCTATCAGAGGGTAGCCCTTTATTGGGCGACGACAAACCAAACTTTGTCGGACATTTGGATACTGAACCAGTACCGACATTTGACATGGTTTGCGCGTCACGCTGATCTGGGTGTAATCTTCGGCCGTAATCCAGTCACAACTTGGGCCAGGCATGTTCACGCCTGTAACGCTCGACCAAACGGCATCTATTTCACGGAGGACCTATGCTAATCGAGTCAACTGTTCAGCTCCCCGTCAGTCTGGCTATGTTCCAGGAAGTACTTCACTCGCCTGACAAAGACGCGTTAATACGTATCTTTTTTCGCTGGTTTCACTTCGCTGCAGGCATTACCTGGATCGGCATGCTCTACTTTTTCAACCTGGTCAACGTACCAGTGCAAAAAGGTCTCGATGCTGAAACGAAGAAGAAAGTAAATCCGGATTTGCTCGGCCGTGCTTTATGGTGGTTCAGATGGGGAGCAGTGATTACCGTTGTTGCGGGACTCGGTTATTACGCGATGTTTATCCTCAAAGCAGATGTCAATAACGCAAACACGCTTGGAGGCGGCAGCGTCAATGTATGGGTTGTGCTGCTTGCGTGGCTGACATATCCCGTTGTCCTTTTCCTCTTTGAGTTTCTGATTATCAAAAAAGTTCCGGGAGTAATTAAAGACGGCCGCGTGTTTGCAGTTGTCATGACAATTCTCGTTCTGTTTTTCAGCTGGGCTCTAACCCGATTCTTTACGGGCATGCTTACCGTGGGTACCGAAAGCTACGCCAGCAATAAGACGTATTCAATCGGTATCGGTGGAGCTTACGGCATCTTGATGTTACTCAACGTCTGGGGAATCATTTGGCCAAACAACAAACGCATCTTAGCTGCGACAGCAGGAACGGGCCCGGCCGCACCACCTGAGCTGGCGCGCCAGGCATTCATCGCCTCGCGCACGAATGCGTGGTTGTCACTTCCAATGTTGCTGTTCATGGGAACATCACACGGCGACTGGGTAATGTTCGGGAAATAACCTCTGAATCAAACTAGAGGAGAGAACATAAGCCGCAGATTTACACGGATAAACAATGATTAGGAAAGGGACTGCGCTGTGCTCTTTTCGAATCTGTGTTTATCTGAGTAAATCTGCGGCTTATCTTTCCCTCGACTTCCGCGCACACTAATTCCTCAGCGGCTCAACTGAATCGTCACATTCGCGAGCGATATTTGGTCTTCCCCATACCGTTCCCTCAATCACGTTCTATTCATTGGAGGTTAAAGCGATGAGTTCGTTTGGTTCTTATAAAGCGCGACAGTTTAATCTCAGCGGTCTTAAAGGGATCTCTGACCCAACATTGGAAATGCACTTCAAGTTGTACGAAGGTTACGTTAAAGAGACTAACAATCTGACGGCAAGGATCTCGGAGTTCATCAGCGATGGAAAAGTAGATCAGGAGGAGATGCCTGCATATTCAGAACTAACCCGGCGATTAGGTTTTGAGTACAACGGCATGATCCTGCATGAGTACTATTTCGACAATCTGAAGAGCGGCGGCGGAATTGGTGATCCGGAAAAGACCTCACAGTTTGTTAAAGCAACCGAAGCGAGCTTTGGCAATTACGATATTTGGAAAGCGGACTTTGTGGGTATCGGAAAAATGCGCGGAGTTGGTTGGGCGATTTGCTATCAGAACCCGGCGAATGGTCGGCTCTCAAATCACTGGATCACGCTACATGAAACCGGCAACGTCGCTGGCTTTATTCCGATTCTGGTAATGGACGTTTGGGAGCACGCGTATCTGCTCGATTACAAACCCGCAGAACGACCGAAATACATCGAAGCGTTCTTCTCAAACATTGCCTGGGAGACGGTTGAGGAACGACTCAAGAGGAATATAGGGGTCAGATCCGCTCGGGTTTGATCAGCTTGTTCGTTGTCGGGACTTTGGCGAGGGGGCTTAGCAGGTCGGGGCTGGTTGGCTGAGGTGAGATCTGATCGCATTCAGACGACTGCGTCAGATCCGCAGTGTCATTCTTTCGGGCTCCGCGCGTCTGGCAATGACCGGCGCCGCGACTGGTAATTTTTGCGCCCTCTCCTCATAAAGCGCGAGCAACCTTTGCGCAGCCTCTAGTTCACTGCACTTTTCAAGATCCTTCATTTTTCGAACACGGCGTTGAGTTTCAATTTCGAGCTTACCCCGCATGGTTGCAGAGTCTTCGTGGCTTCCACAAAGGATTCTCATGTCGACAATCTTATAAATCAGCAGATGCACTTGCATTCGGGTTTCCAGGTTCATGATTCGCGATGCCTTTCCAGGTTTAGACGGCTTACCTCACCATTCCTCGGACGTATTGTGCCCGATGGAACAAGCCCCTTCTAGCTAGTTCTGTGCCGTTCAAATCCAATGGAATTATTTAGGCTTGGAATCAGGTTGAGCTGGCTACGAAGTCAAATAGACCTCATCTTGACTAAAGAAAGTCATCTTGACAGAACGATCTCGCTTTTTATGCAAGCCGAACGAAGCGAGCCACCCACTACCGCGAGGCGGTACTGACTGTGTGCATGTTGGTTGAGGATATGGCGCGCTATGCTCAGTTTTGCGGGAGAGGCGGCTTCTTCAGTGTGCAGTCCACTGACAACGATTTCAGGAAGTTCAGCAAGTCCTCACGCTGCTCGGGCAGGATCTTGTGCACCTCAAGATTCTTTTTGTCGAGGTGTTCGTTTGGTTTGCCGCCCGCCAACATCAGGTCGACCGCCTCCTCCAAAGTCTTCGCACTGCCGTCGTGGAAGTAAGGTGCGGAGTTAGCGATGTCTCTTAATGTCGGAGTCTTGAAAGCGCCAGTGTCTTCAGGCTTGTTCGTTACTTTGAACCTGCCGGGGTCAGGCTCCTTAGCATCCATTCCAATACCAACGTTGTGATATTGCTGATCGGTGAACAACACTCCGTCGTGGCAGTTGTTGCATTTGATCGCCTGAAAAATATTCGAACCACGCCAGGCGCTTTTATTGATGGCGGTGTTGTCGCCAGCTTTCCAACGATCCCAAGCTGTGTTGCCACTGATAATCGTGCGTTCGTAGGCTGCGATTGCTTTCACAACATTGTCTGGAGTGGCATCGCTCTGGAAAACTTTCTGAAACTGCGTTTTGTATCCTTGCAGCGCGTTTAGTTTCGTGACGATCTCATCCGTCTTTGCACCCATGTTGACTCCGGTCCAGGCGGCCAGCGCTTGCTTCTCCAGACTCGGACTCCTACCGTCCCAATAGAATTCCTTTTGGTAACCGATGTTCCAAAGTGTGGGACTACTGCGCGTCAATAGTTTGTTTCCAGCACCAATCGCCTTTGGTAAACCATCAGTTAGCCCATGTTCACAAACGTGGCACGAGTAGCACGACTTTGTACCATCGACACTCAATCGTTCATCGAAAAACAGCTGGCGACCCAGGGCGACCTTTTCAGGCGTCAATAGATTGTCAGGCGGGATCGTCATTGGTTCATAAGTGGTTAACTGCGGTGGAAGCGGTTGAATTTCTGGTGTGAAACCGCCGGCAGTTTCCGTTGAGTTGTTCCGGCAGCCTGCGATTAATGCGGCTGCTAATAGCAGAAGTGTGATAGCAAAGAAGCCAAGGATTTTAGTCTTGCTCATGAATACAGCGTGCGAATAAAGCAGTCGCGCCTCCGTTCTCATTGATGTAGAGTTTCGCGGATTCTTACATCGGCCCCGGAAAATGTCTAGAGTGCTTCTCGTGTTCTTCTGATTCAAACGGCAATTTCACAATCGCCCTGATGAATCTGTATGCTGTCGATTGCAAAATGCGAGGACCTGATTTCAAGTACCGCCTACTTCTAATAACACTTGTTGGCATTGCGGCGTCGTCCTGCTCGACCAACGACAACGCGCACACCACTGCCATCACGCAAATCGCGCCGCCACCGCATCAGGTTTTGACTGTCATAAACAAACCAGCAGCAATCTCAATTACACCGCCACCACTAGACGAAACTGCCGACCCGAAGAAACCTTTACTGATCTTCCATCTCCAAAACGGAACGAAATTCCGAGTTGGTGAGGAAGTGCCGATCGCGTTCGCTGTTCAGAATGCAAAACTGAAAGCCGATGGCGGCGAGTTCCGTGTACGTTACATCGTTGACGATGACGACATGAAATGGTTAGACACGTCGAATTCGTTTTGGCTTAGCGGCTGGATTCCGGGTAAACATACGGTTCGTATTGAGCTGATCGGACCAGATGGTTGGCCGTACAAGAATGGGAACGCGAACATCGTGACGAGAGAGATTGAGATTCTGATATAACGCAAGCAGTCGCCAGTGGTTAAGTTAAAGATGAGCCACAGATAAAACGGATTACACGGATCGGATCTTAAATGAGCGAAATATTTCTTAAAACTAACACTCTGGCAAAAGATCAGCTGGAGCAGTATCAAGCGGTGCGCGACAACGGCGCGGGGTTGATTGATCTAAGTTCGCGCGGTCGGATTATTGTGGCCGGCTCAGAAGCGGTCATGTTTCTCAACGGACTGATCACTAACGATATGAAGACGCTTTTAGAGGGTCAGTGGATGCGCGCTGCATTTCCCAATGCTCAGGGTCGACTGATTGCAGCCGTCCGCGTTATTCGTTTGCCGGATGAACCAGGCGAGAGTCCCAGGTTTCTACTCGATACCGAAGCAGCTACTCACAAGGCAGTGCTCAAGACGACCGAACGCTTCTCTTTAGCAGGCGACTTCCGAGTCACGGATGTTACCGCCGAGACAAAAATGTTGTCAGTTCAAGGCAAACGATCGCTCGCCGCAGTTCGAGCCGTGTTGGGTGATCCAATTAGTGAACTTCGGCGCGACGGAGCTGGTGTTACGAGGTGGAACGATATTGAAGTCACGGTAATTCGGGCAAGTCACACCGCTGAAGATGGATTCGACGTAGTCGTTGATCTCGGCCATGCAGAAGGGATCGCGAATGAGCTGATTAATACCGGAGCTTTGCCTGTTGCAGATGAGACGTTCGAGACATTGCGGATCGAAGCGGGTGTTGCTCGCTTTGGTACGGACATGGACGAGACGAATGTGGTCACTGAAACCAATCTCGACGACGCGGTAAGTTTTACGAAGGGCTGTTACATCGGACAGGAGATAATTGCGCGGATAAAATATCGTGGCCACGTGGCCAAGAAACTCACCGGGTTGCTTTTCGAAGGAAGTAAGATGGCGGAACCGGCTGCAGTTATCAAATCTGGTGAAGGTAAAGACATTGGCCGAATTAC
>DASYRR010000032.1:0-37527 GCA_036004125.1 Pyrinomonadaceae bacterium
ATGCCTTGTTCGACACCTCCGTCACCGCTCCACCTAATCCCGCTCAGGAGGATACTGCCATGACTTAACCTTCTCTTTTTTCGCCGAGGGGGGTCAATTCTTGATGAGAAAAAGGGGTCAATTCTAAATGAAAATTGACAAGTAATGAAGGCGCTCGACACTCCTCAAAGGTGTCACACTTTACCAGTGTTCATTGCGGCAATGGATACTGGAGCCAGAAAGTCCAGCTTGTTGGATTACCTTCGTTGGAAAGACATTAACTTTGCTGACGAGATCATCACGCTCACTGCCTACAAAGGCAAAGGTAGGAACATCAAGCCGAAGCGCTGGCCGGTGCAGATGACTAGCCGGTTGAAGAAGGAGTTGCTGCAACTGCAACTCCAGAGAAAGAACAAAAACGACGCTGCGCTTGTCTTTGAACAGGCGAAGGTCAATTTGCGCAAGTTGTGGACTGCGGCATACGCCGAAGCCGGAGTCCCGAAAGGTACACGCCTCTTCTACTCTGTGCGTCACAACTTCGGTACTGAAATGGCTAATGAAGGCATGCCGTTACCAGCGCTTGCTAATCTGTTAGGCCACGGTGACGTGAAGATGACGATGAGATACTACAACATGAATAAGAAAACCATTGACAAGGCACGCGACATTCTCGACAGGAGGGCAATGGTCAATAGCTAAAGACGATCCTCCCGAGGCGCTAACCCGGCGAGTCCGCTCCAAGCGCTTGTTCGGTGCGACGTTAAATCAAGCGAAACCGTCGAGCCTTCTCATCCCACGCGAGTTCCTTCGTTTGTTTTGAACCGTCGCGGGCAAAGCACTCGACCCGAAAGCTACCACTCGAGCCGGATAGGAGATAGCTTTCCATATCTTCTTCTCGCAACACCCAATAGGTCTTGAAATTTGGGCCTTCTGATTTTGGCGCGGCCAATACAACGAGCCCGTACCGTTTCGGATCGAATCGGGCCGGGTCAACGACAATAGCTACCAGGAAATCTGTTTTGCCTACGTAGTCACGCGCACCCCACCAGTTAAGAAAAGGAATTATTTGGTTCGTATGATTTGCTTTTTTTCGAGCTGTGGCTTCTGGCGTTAGGTGGCGATCTGATCCGCTGCACGCGCTTGTTGGCTGCGCGGTTGATTGCTTGTGGGTTCTACTTCGAAAGGTATTTACTTTCAAACTTCCCGTAAATGAAATTCCGCTGCAAGCCTCCCCACATGCGTGAATCGTTTGAGTTATCTCGATTGTCGCCCATGACATAATACTCATCTTCCGGAAGTGTGACTGCCTTACCACTAATGATTGCCTGATTGTTTTTTGCCTCAACATAGGGCTCTGCCAGAACTTTTCCATTTATCATCACCTGGCCTTTGTGAATCTCGACTGTCTCATTAGGAAGGCCGATGATGCGCTTAATGAAACTCTTCGTTTGATCAGCCGGATAATAGAAGACAACGATATCACCACGCTCGAGCTTTGCAGGCCTTCTGTTGATGAGAATTCGATCACCATCCTTAAGTGCCGGTTCCATTGCAATCCCTTCAACCTTCACCGGCTGAATTTGGATTGCTGCGGAACAAGCGATGATGAGTAGGAACGAACCTACCGTGAGAATGAGAAGTTTCATAAACAACTAGAAGCGGCGAACGTTGCGCTTGAGCGGCTCGCCCACGCAACTTAACAAAGAAGCCCGCTCATGGCGAGTCCGCTCCAAGCGCTTGTTCGGCGCGCTTAACCTTTAAACCATTCTTTCGGATAAGGCTCGGCGTCCCAAGCTTGATCGGTTGTGTATTGTCCCCAACCCATGAATTGATAGTAGGCCGTCATGGCTTCGAAATGGCTCGAGGCTTCAACTGTCCAAACTAACTTTGCATCGGGGCCAAGTAGTTTTCTGGCCTCTTCCCCGAGCGGTCCAGCCAAGCAAAACGTTTGTCCATCACCATCCTTCTCTACCCACAGCTCATGCATCAGCTTCATATGATCAATGGCGGAAAAATCTAAAGAAAGTAGTTCCTGATCACTTCGCGTTTGGCTCCATGCAGGCCACACTTCTGACATGCAGCGCCACTCCTATTTTCCCAAATCGACTCTCCTGAACATTTGTTGCACTGCTTTCCTTGCACCAACTGACCCTTGCAGGAAGAACACTTACGCACCTGGCGTGTACGTTTCACGTTCTTGCTAAGCGCAACCAAACAAATGGGACAATGACGAGGATTGCGCCGGAGCTTTGACTCCGAGGTAATGCGGTTGCTCGAGGGCCACTTTACTGTTTCTTCTTCATTCTCCATCAAAAGAATCCCACGGCACAAAAAATGAAGCGCCGAACGTTGCGCTTGAGCGGCTCGCCCACGCAACTACGAATAAAGGTCACTCACCGGCGAGTCCGCTCCAAGCGCTTGTTCGGCGGAACGGTATTAGTACCTCTCAATTTCCGTTTTGAGACCAGATAACTTAATTAGATAGACACATGTTTCGCGAAACTCTGAGCTTGGCGCACGTCGATTTACTAGATGATGTTTCCCATTCTGAACACCTTCGATAACCCATGCGGCTCCATCTTCCGGCGGAAGCGAATCGTCGTGTGATGGCAAATCCCAATAGCCGGCCTGCCTCAAAAGACGCATGAATTCGTTCCATTGGTCGTCGCTTAGCGATCGTAGGTCTTGGAATGCGAGTTGGCTCATGCCATAACCACCCCTTCCATCAAGCTGCTTAATCACGAGGAACTGCTTTTCGCGAGATCTCCAGATCCGAGCGGAGACTGGAGCATGAAATGTTGGAATCCAAATCAATCGGTAGCTTTCATCGACGCAGGTAGGTAGCTCTTCGAGAGGCATCTCTTGGAATCTGTCGAGGATGAAGCCCCAACCCTGTCTGTCTGCGGAAGAAGAAACCGGAAAATATTTAGGGACACAACCAGTTTCCTTTGGCGACAGCTCATTACGAGAGTAATGCCTAATCGTCCATAGACCAGCCGCAGCCACTCCGATGAGAAAAGTGAAGATTGCAATCGCTAATCGGAGAGTGATCTTCTTCATTTCATTCTTTAGACTCCGAAATCTGGGGATAGTTCCGGCGAACGCTGCGCTTGAGCGGCTCGCCCACGCAACTTAACAAAGAAGCCCGCTCATGGCGAGTCCGCTCCAAGCGCTTGTTCGGCGGCGCGATGATTGAAACGAAGCACGAGCATTATGCAATTTCAAATTGAAGAAACCGGGTCTCGAACTTCACATCGTGCCTTTTCCAACAGATCCTGGTAATTGCCGGCGAGGGGTTCAACTAAGACAGATTCGAGCGAAGCGAAAAGATTCCCAAGGATTCGTTCTTCAGCTTGATCCTCTATTTTGAGACTATCGTCGTTGCTGAAACGAGCGAGGAACTCAAACAACACGAGCGCCTCAGAGGAAGTCAACTCGACTGATACTCGTTCGTTCGCCATATGATTTAAACCTAAAAATTGCGAAGCCGCCGAACGCTGCGCTTGAGCGGCTCGCCCACGGAACCTAACAAAAGCGCCTGCTCGTGGCGAGTCCGCTCCAAGCGCGTGTTCGCGCCGTTACTTACCAACTATCGTTTCGGACAGCCCTCCAATCAATCCAAGGGCCGCCCCTTTCATCGTTACGATAAAGATGATTTTGCCGATTGCTGTACTACTGAGCTTATTCTTTGGTCGACCAGGACCGATAAGCCAAGATATATACCATCCCAAAGTTGCTTCGATGAAAGCGACTATCCCACCTGCAATCGGACTAACACTGAGACCCGTACAAAGCCGTGAAGAATCCTGTTGCCAGCCACAGAATCCAAGAACCGATCGCAAGTGAGCAATAGCGCAAGCCGAACTGACGAGAAGCAATGGAAGCAACTGTATCGAATATCAAAACCGCAAGTGATCCTTCCTCCGATGTGCTCTAGGAATTGCCCATAGATGAATTTCGAGATCGGTGCACCAGTTCTGGACGCCTCAATGGTGACGTTAATAGGTTGAGTTTGAGCGCACGAGACGATTGAGAAAAAAAGTATTGCGGGTAACACGATGTGCTTTGTTAAGACTGGCTGCTTAACCCTTTTCTGCACCGTAATGATCCTCCTATTTGTAGATGCTGGACAGCGGCAGCCTTCAAGGGGGAACTTAGGTGGACTCAGTCCTTCGGAGTCCTCTCCAGGTTTTCACGCCGCGTCCGACGTCCATTGAATCTGTAGGGGCTTGCGGCAGCAGCGTTATGTCGCAATCTCACCACAAAGGTTCGCGGCGCTTCGAAGAGAATCAACAACTTAGACCACCTAAGATTGAGACCATCTGAGCAATGCTACCAAGTCGGTAAGCACTCAAGGGCTTGGAATTGATAATCAATAACACAGATGATCGTGGATCGTGGACGTTGCCCGATCGGCTGCGGGTCAGGAGCCCTGCGCAACGTCTACGCTGAATGATCGACAATCCCGGAACACCGGTACCTTGTTCGAGCGGCGGCAGCAGTTCCTGGAGCACTTCAATATAGTGATTCTTGAACGGTGCTCCTTTTGGATCGAGATTGGTGCTGTCCTTCCTGGCCTGGATGACTTGATCGCCCGGTTCAACCGCGGTGCCTTCACCCCACTCGTTCCACGTCTCAACAAGTTTCCAGGTGACAGGGGCGTCGACCATTGTTGAGACCGCGTTACGGAAGGCGGTGAGGTCGCGAGGCAAACGCACAACGCCGCCATCGCGCCAGAAGCCGGGACTTACCATGCAAGAGTACGGTGCCTGTATTTCTTTGCGCAGCGCCGGTGCATACTGATGCCAACTGTCGGGCGGATTCTGTGCTTTCTGATAGCCTGAATAGACCCTCAGCACCACATAGAAACCAGTCTGTGCTCGAGCGTTGGCCCAGCGGCTAACCATGCGGTCATTGTCCTTAGGATCAGAATAGACAAAGATCACAGGTCTGCCGCCGATCTTCAGATAGCCGCGTTGATTCGTGTAGTTTTGTTTGGTGTAGTTTAGGTCCTTGACCAATTCAGTGACAGTTGGGTCACCGAGCGATTCCTTTTCGTAGTACAACGCCCAACGTAGGTTGGGGTAGGGATTGTTTGGGCGGTTCATCACGTCGTTGAGGATGTGCCGGAATGTCTTGTCGGTTTTGTGGCCCTGGCCCCACCATGAGCTGATCGCTACTTCTAATCGAGCTTCCGCCATTTTGCGCAGTTGCCAGTAGATAATCGCATCATCATTTGAATTGTAGAGTTCGGTTACTGGTTCGAAAACGTCGGGCTTCGGATCGGGAAGGTAATTCGAGAACCAATTCCGCGGTGCTGCGTGACCCTCGTTGGACCAATTTGGGTACCAGGGATAAAAGAACGTGGCGTAGTAGGGCGCGGTAGGCTGGAACTCGGTGTTGTTGTTCCACAAAGTCGATCCAGCGCTGATGTTGGATATTGGAGATTTGTCGTTTGGTTCAGCCTCCGTTTGAACAACCTTCGCATAGCCGCACAAGGTAAGCGATACAGTTGCGAGAGCCATGAATAAGATTCGAAATCGCATCATTGCCTCTATCGTCGCGCCTTAGTAAAAAACTGAGTTAAGCGCTTCCCGTAATATTTCATGAGCCCGGCGTAAGTGATAATCAATCAGCACGGGCGCGGTGAATTCATTTTATTGGCTTAGCCCCTTCTCGGCGTGGATCGGCTTCAGAGATGGATCGTGTGAATCTATCAGCCAATCAGCAAGAGCCGACTCCATCTCATGACGAGCACCGGCTGCTGCGGGATCGTCATAAAGATTCTTGAGTTCATGTGGATCATCACGAAGGTTGTACAACTCCCCGTAAGGCGCGTGCAGATAATGAACTAGCTTCCACTGCTCAGTGCGCAGCATTTTTGCGTCGGGAAACTCAGCATGAGCAGGCCGGGATGATTTGCTCGTGCCGTTGATTATGGGAAGCAATGAACGTCCTTGAATTCGTTCAGAGACTTTCATATCCAGCAAATCAAGGATGGTCGGTAAAACATCAATTTCTTCAACGATGGTCTTGATTCGCTTCCCGGCTTGAAGACGGTTCGGCGCACGAATAATCAAGGGGGCTTGCACAACCTGGTCATAGAAATATCCGCCCTTGAAAACCAGGCCATGGTCGCCGAGCATCTCCCCATGATCGGCGTTGAAGATGACAAGCGTTCGAACCTCAAGTCCAAGCTTTGGCAATTGATCTAGAATCAAGCCGATGTATTTATCGTTTTCGGAAATCATGCCGTAGTAATAGCTCTTGATCCGATTTAGATCTCGTTCGGTGATCGTGCGCAAGTCAAAACCAACGGAGTTTGCCAGGGCCTTTTGCTGCGGTGGAGGTTTGTTTTTCATCTCGCCTTCCACCTTGTATGACTGCGGGAAATCCGCTCCCTCATACATGCGGTCGAAAGGAGCAGGTGGGTCGAATGGGTGGTGGGGCCGCCGGAAATTAACATGAAGATAGAATTGGCGCTGGGAGTTCTCTTTGAGAAACTCGATCGCCTTAGCGGCGTAAAAAGGGGTCTCATCCACCTCCTCCGGCCAAGGGGCAGGCGAGGCTTGGAATTGCTTTTGACTCTGAAGCTCGTGTTCGCGCAGCAAAGCTCGACGCACCGGTGAAAGGCGATTGCCTCTCCAACCTTCAACTTCAAGGAAGGCATTGTAGTGTGAATCATCCGCGACAACTTTTAATCCACCGAGGAACTTCGTCGGGGCAAAAGGAAGCTCGCCTATGGTGGCCGCCATATAACCATTACGGCCCAGAAGATTTGCCAGGGTGTCCTCGCTTTCGGGAAGACGATAGATATTGGTGGGTGTTCGGTTCACGTGAGGATAGCGGCCTGTATGTAATGCCGAGCGAGATGGCACGCATTGTGGAGCCTGAACAAAATGCTGCTCGAAGATTACGCCCTCTTTCGCCAGACGATCAGCGTTGGGCGTGCGAATAATGGGATTCCCCATACATCCCAGACAGTCGGCTCGATGCTGGTCGTTGGTTATGATCAAGACATTCCACTTGAGCGGCGCCGCGAAGGCGAATGCTTTTGTAATAGTCGGCACAAGAATACTGCCAGCCAATATCGAATTAAAATCTCTGCGCGTGATCTGCATTCTAAAAACCTTGAAGGCGTAGACCTGCTTATTAAGTAAGCTAATTATGGACCATAACCAATTTCAGCCAGTGCTGGGTTTGCAGGGAAGCCGCAGAAAAACGTCTACCGCGATCGCGTGAGCCGTAATATCTCGCTACCTGGCTTGGTGCTCGTCGGGCAGCGTACCCGGAACTCCGACATACCGATAACTGAAGCCATCATCGGTGATGGTAACCAGCGCGTAGCCAAAGGCACTGCCGTCGAAGTTACGACATGACGAAGGCGTCGTGATCATTGCGATGCCACGATAAGTGTTCGATTGATTTCGGTGAAGGTGGCCCGTAAAGACAGCAGTTACTCTTGCTTTCTCGAATAGGCGCAATAGCCTGGTGCGCCAACCAAGCGGAGTATTAAAGTACTCGTCTGCCTCATCTGCCGAAGCCAGGTAGAGTGGATGATGCTGGATGATGAATATGTGGCGATAATGATCCCGGTGACGCAGCAGCAGCTCCAGCCATTTAAACTGCTCCTCGGCCAAGCTTGCGGCGCCTATCCAAAGTTGACTATTAAGACCGACAAAGAGACAGTCTGCTTGCTTTAGACCAAACCTGTCCGGCCCGATGACTTTGCGGTACCGGTCGAGCAGTGACGGCTCGAAATGTTTGCCATCTCCTGCCATATCGTGATTCCCGGGAATTACGTAGACTGGTGTTGCGAAGGTTTTCTCCACCTCGACGAAACTGCCGAGTTCTTCCTGATTCCCACCATGATGGACCAGGTCACCCGCAATGATAACCAGGCGTGGCCGGACGCCAGATTTCAATTCATTGATTGCCTTCACAACCTTTGCGAAGTTCTCTCGGTCGCGCGCCAGCCTAACCATACCGATCTGAGGATCCGAAACAATGGCGAAGGAGAAAGGAGATAAGTCCTTCTTTTCCTGTGCTCCAACAGATGGGAAGCTAGAGAGGGACAGGAGCGTAGCAAGCAGCCACTTGACAAAAGTATTTCGTGACATTTCGTTGTCTCCAAAAGCTCGGTCAACAGCCTTGGGTTGCTACCTCACGCTACTATTACCGAGCGTAGGGTAGAGCATGGGCTGTGGAGCATAACACGATTCGAATGATGGCTACGGTTGGTTTCGGTGTAATTCGCGAACGAGCAGGCAGTTGGTTTTGACGGCAATGCCATCACGAATCTGAATCTCGAGCAGTGCTTGAAAATAGGCCGACCGGGCGGCGTTGGATGAGCCTGTCGCCCGCATTTGATCTAATGCCAACATGTTCTTGTCCGACGTCGCAAATTCTGCTGCCGCTTGAGTGCCGATTGTGGAGAGACCGGCGAGAACCAAGACATACTGGTTGGGCGTCACACCGGGAAGCAGGCTAATTAATGCGAATTCGGCTTGCAGCGCTTTCGTCCTCTCATCTCTTCGGAATTGGTAGGTTGATGGCATCCCTGTGAACGGGTGGCGGTCTCGGATTAGGAGTCTTCCAACGAATTGACGGCCGGTGGGCTCTTCGAAAACCAAATCGCTCTCAACGGGTAGTTTTCCAAGAATCGAATCCTCCAGGCTGGTGCCGAGGAAGATCACGTTGCGATTTCTAACGTCTTCGTAAGAAGCGATCCGACTACGCTTCACCAGAAAATTCTGTCCGCTCTGGGACAACAATTCCGCGATCCTACCCATCGCGATTACCTCTCCGGTTCCGGTGTAAGAGTCAAAATAATAAAGTGGGCCAACGACATTCGGGATCGGTCCACGCCGTTCCAGACCGACCACGCTTGGTACTTCGGCCCCCATCGCAAATGAATGACTGGTGTCATTGTAGTAGCGATATAAATCGCCTTCTTCGCTCATCAAGAACAAGGCATTACTGTAGACGATCAGTGGCGGCTGATCTGTTGTGATGAAAGGTTGCCATAGTGGAGTCAAGGATTCGGCCAGCGGGATTTGATTCTTTGTCGCGCGCTCTTTTCGCACCGAGCGTAGAAGAAGATAGGAGATAAGAACCAGATTCAATATCAGTAACCCTAGCGCCACCCATTGCCACGGTAATCTCGTCGAAAATCCTGCCGACGCGGTTTCCATCTTTGAGACCGGTGAGGTCTGAACCAAATCCAAATCACGGGACATCTCTTCGATATCAGGAGTTTTTTGCGGAGACGAGATTGTATTGTATTCAGGGTAGTAGTGCCCGCTGGGAATTAAGATGCGGACCGGATCATGAGCTCCTTCCTGGCTATAGTATTCATCCAGCTTCTTGCGCAGCCGATGCGCCTGAACGCGGACGATGTTGTCACTCTTGGGATCAAAGTCATGGGATCGACCAAGCACTTCGGTAGCGATCGTGTATTCCTTGATCTCATCAACGCACCCGGCCACGGATTTTCCGACGATGAATTCCAGGAAATGGCGCATCGAATCAGCGTTAGAAAAAGTCTCGCTTTGCAAGAGTCGCTCCAGTGCCTGTAGCCGTTCATCCACAAAAGAATCTTTGACTTCCATAACGGCTGAATGCCTCACAGACGCTTCATTGCCGGGACTTCTCCGTTGCTTTAACGATACTGCTGGTGAGTCCACATAGGCCTCACGATTAACGACGGTTACTAATTTTGAGGGTTGAACGAGATCATGATCACTATTGATCCCTGGCGCTCAACGGTGGGAAGTCGGCAGCAATTATACGAAGGAGGCCAGGAATTTCAAGGCACGTAACGGATCCCACTTACAGAGGCAACGAACAATCGCAATAGTGATAAGTTAACTTTGCATGCCGGTTTACAGTAACGTTAACCCTAACTTACCCCGTGTTACTCCGCAAGTGTTCTTAAGAATGATACAAGAATCCAGATTTCACACCAGTATCTGTCTTTGTAGCGGTACGCTTGGAAGACTACGCTAAAGTTCGGCCCAATCCGCAATTGACCTCGACGCCCGAAGGAGTAAAAGGCTCATGCTGAAAAACACGATACGTCTCTTGACAGTGTGTTTCGTATTAACGATGGGAACATGTGCAGCCGGGTTTGTTTCGACGGCATTTGCGCAAGGCGAACAAGCAACTATCACCGGAATTGTCACGGACGAATCGGGCGCAGTGATCCCTAATGCTCGAGTGGCCGTCACTAACGTCGAGACCAGGGTGACTAGAGAGACGGAAACCAATGGTGAAGGACAATACCGAGTGCCATACCTCCCTCCTGGCAAATACCGTTTGACAGTGGAAAGCCAGAGCTTCAGCAAGGCCCAAATAGAGCTGATTTTGACACTTGGGCTGACCGCAACTGTTGACTTGTCTCTTAAGCCGGGCGCAGTGACAGAGACAGTAATAGTTGAGGCGGGCGGAATAGAACTGGAGCGTCAAACACCTTCGCTCGGAAATGTCTTGAATAATCAGCAGATTGTCGAATTGCCCTTGCTGGACCGCAATCCTTATAGCTTAGTGACACTCGCACCAGGCGTGGTTGATCGAGTGTCGTCAGGAAACCCGGGGACGGGGCCGATAATCAATGGCGGACGGTCCAATACCAGCGAAGTACTTCTCGACGGGGCCGAGACACGCAACAGCACTACCAATGACATCAACTATGTGCCGCCGCTGGAAACCGTGCAGGAAGTGAAAGTTGTGACGAACAATATGTCTGCTGAATTCGGGCGATCAGGTGGCGGCGTTATACTCGCGGCCACTCGCTCAGGGACCAACCGATGGCACGGTAGCCTTTACGAGTTCCTACGGAACGATAAGCTGAACGCGAACAGTTGGTCGAATAATCGGGTCGGCTTGGCGCGCAGCCCATTTCACAAGAACCAATACGGAGGCACGTTCGGTGGCCCCGTACTGCTGCCACGTTTCGGCGAGGGTGGTAATCAACCCTGGTACAGCGGTCGCAATAAGACTTTTTTCTTTGTTGCCCTCGAACAGACCAAGCAACGTGTACCCGATGATCTCATCGCGAACGTTCCGACTCTACTACAACGGGGAGGCCTTGATGGAAGTGGAGATTTCGACTTCTCCCAAACGTTCGACGCCAGCGGTAACCTCGTCAAGATATATGACCCGGGCACTAGCACCAACGCCACCACACCTCGCGCCCAATTCTCCTGCAATGGCAGGCTTAATGTAATTTGCCACGCTCGTGTCGATCCGGTTGCGGCGCGCGTTTTGTCGTTCTATCCGCTTCCAAACCGACCAACTCAGTCGCAGAACTTTGTCCAGAATCTGACGCGTAGCGATGATGCATGGAAGCTCTTTTTCCGGATTGACCATAGTATCGGCAAGCATCACCTCTTCTTCACAGGCGGCAGGCAAGATAATCCACGATCAACTCCAGGCGTCAACGTCGCATTTCCCGGCGAAGGCGTGAACGGTGAGAAGGGCGTGATCGAGAGTCATCCGCGGACTGCGGTGCTAAGCGATACCATTACGTTCAATTCCGGTTTGGTCGGTGAATTTCGAGCCAGTATCACGCGCAACGTGATCAAAACACAGCCACGCAGCGCGGGGTTTGATCTCACGCAGCTTGGTTTTCCAAAGTCGCTGAACGACCATGCCGAGGCATTAATCTTTCCGCGTTTTGAAATCACCGATCTGAATAATTCCGGCTCCCCAGTGCTGGGGCCTGACCGCGCCTCATTCTTTTTTGATGCCGAATTCGCTGAGCAATTCCAGGGACACGTCACATGGGTGACGGGTAATCACACGATCAAAATGGGAAGCGATTTCACATTTATGGCCTTCAACGTCAACCGACCTGAACGTCCCTCGGGTCTCTTCTCGTTTACGCGGGCATTCACCCAGGGACCACTCCCGACGAACTCAAGCACCACCGCCGGCTACGGCTTCGCCACATTTCTACTCGGCCCTCCAACCTCGGCTCAGATTACCACTGACCCGACGCTGTCGGCCTCGCAAAAGTTCTACTCCTTTTACGTGAACGATGAATGGAAAGTACGTCGCAATTTGACCTTCACCTTAGGTGTTCGCTGGGAATACCAGACACCCTGGACTGATCGTTTTAACCAGTTAGCCTATTTCGATCCAAATTTCGTTGAGCCGTTATCCAAAAGGAATGGATTGCTACGCTTCGTGGGCCGCGACGGCAACTCGCGTTATCAATCTAATCCCGATAAAAACAACTTTGCCCCGCGAGTCGGCCTGGCGTGGCAGTTTCGAAACGACACCGTCTTGCGCCTCGGTTATGGCATTTTCTATTACCCAGGCAGTGGCGGAATTGGATCGGGATCGAGTGACTTGGGAGCTGGATTTCTAGCGACGACCTCGTCGCAGGCGCTGGCGATATCCAATACGCCTAATGCCGGCTCAACGCTCGCTAATGCATTGGGCGCTACTGGATTCGTCAATCCGCCATCGACCTTGGTGGGCAACAGTCTCACGACGGCGTACCCAGTTTGGGTAACACCACTTAATCATCAGTGGAATTTGAGCATCCAACGGATGCTGACGAAGAATACCCTCCTGGAAGTGGCCTATATAGGCAGCCGGGGCGAACATATCTGGATCAACCGGAACCTGAATGCCGTCAGTGCGTCGAATATTACTTTGGGTACTACTCTTGACTCATTGGTACCCAATCCGTTCGTTGACGCCAATGGAAACCCTCTGATCACCACCGGCAGTGCTGGGAGGATAAATCAGAAGACGATCACGTATTCGCAACTTCTCAGACCTTTCCCTCAATACGGTGACATCACGCGTTTCCGCGATCCCGCGGGCGATTCGATCTATCACGGCGGGACGTTGCGCCTGAATAGGAGATTGACAACGGGGTTAACCCTTCAAATCGCTTACACAGTCAGTAAGCTGATGGATAATGTCACCGAGCGGTTCAGCGGACGCTCTAACTTCATTGATCCTAACAATCTCTCGCTCTCGCGTTCCGTCTCAGACGAAGACCGGTCGCAGGTGTTCCAAACGAACTACGTCTACCAATTCCCATTCGGAAGCGGTCATAGATGGTTAAGAAAAGGCTTGTTGAGTTCGATACTGGGCAATTGGCAGACGAGTGGCGTCGTGAGTCTCTTAAAAGGTCGCCCGGTAATCATTACCGCCACTGCGGCAACCCACCTGCCAGGAGTTGGCGCTACTGCAGTGCGGTTGTACTCACCAGTTTTGCCTGGTAGGCAACAGTCACTGGATAAATGGTTTGATACTAAAGCCTTTATGAATCCGGCACCGTTCACGTTGGGGAATGATTCTCGCACGCAGCCAAATCTTCGTGGACCGGGGGAACAGAACTTCAACCTCTCCCTGAGCCGCACCCAACGCATTAAGGAAGGCGTTAATCTGCAATTCCGGGCAGAGTTCTTTAACGCTTTGAATCACCCTCGATACGGCGAACCAGTAGGCAACGTCAACGATAACAACTTTGGCAAGATCATCACGGGGACCAATCCACGGCAGATTCAGTTTGGGCTGCGGTTCTCCTTCTAGAAGCAATAACAAGGTAGCGTCAAAGATGAACACGCCGTCGTGTGCATAGACGGCCCGCCCTGGTGAGACATGCCTGAAGCGTTTACAGATGTGATGAAGTCAGACCAGAAGATCTCTCTCGGGAGAAAAACAGTATGAAGAACTTCAATCTACTGCATCGGATTTTCGGCACAGTCGGCATAGCATTAATAATAAGCCCAGTGTGGGTGTTTGGTCAGGTATCAACCTTTAACACTGTGCGAACAGCACGCATAACGGGACCTCCATTTTTATTTGATAAGCCGGACGTTCCTCCGGTGTGGTCATTAGATAGTAAGCCGACTCTTTATCTCGTTTCCAACTCCCATATAGACACGCAGTGGAATTGGACCGTTCAGGACACCATTCGAGAGTACGTGCCGCGCACGTTCTTTGACAACTTTAAACTCTTCGAGCAGTTTCCCAACTATAAGTTTAATTTCGAGGGTGTCATCCACTATATGTTCTTTAAGGAGTACCATCCGGAAGCATGGACCACGCTCCAAGACTACGTAGCCAGGGGTAGGTGGAAACTCGCCGGGTCGTGGATCAATGCTGTTGATCCCAACGTGCCCTCATCGGAATCGCTCATGAGACAAGCGCTTTATGGCAAAAGATTTTTCCGAAGAGAGTTCGGCAAGATCAGTCGCGATGTATACCTGCCCGATAGCTTCGGGTTTCCATATTCGCTGCCATCAATTGCCAAGCATTCCGGTCTGATATCTTTCTCCACGCAGAAGCTTCGCTGGGGCAGTTTCATCCCGTCTCCATTTGCGGTTGGGCGTTGGGAGGGCGTGGATGGCTCATCCGTCGTGGCGGCCTTGCGAGGTGGAAACTACGTCCAGGACGTCAGATCAGATGTTTCGATCGACCAGGGATGGAATGGCGACCTCACCCATCTTGGTAACGGTAAGAAAGTGGGATTCAGATACTTCGGCGTTGGTGACATGGGAGGTGCGCCCGATCCGACGTCGGTCCAGTGGGTTGAGAGAGCGCTGGCCAACACGCATGCGGACGCGCGGGTTCTGAATACTTCGGCCGATCAATTGGCCCAGGATCTAGCTACTGAGGATTACACCGCGCTGCCAGTTTACAAAGGCGAGTTAGTCATGAAGACCCATGGCGTGGGCTGTTATACCTCCCAAGCGGCCATGAAGAATTGGAACCGTAGAAATGAACAGCTAGCCGATGCCGCGGAGCGAGTCAGTGTCGCTGCCGAATGGCTCGGAGGCAGTCCCTATCCGCGCGAGAAGCTTCGCAATGCCTGGACCCGCGTGCTTTGGCATCAGTTCCATGACGATGTGACCGGCACCTGCATTCCACAGGCATATCTGTTTTCGTGGAATGATGAACTGATTTCCCTCAATCAATTTTCGCTCATCACCTCGGATGCTACTGGCTCTATAGCCACGGGTCTGGACACACGGGTGAAAGGCGTACCCTTGGTGATCTACAACCCTCTCGAGAGGGACCGTAGAGATGTGGTAGAGGCGACAGTCCGTTTTGCGGGCCAAAAGCCCAGAGCTGTGCGCGCACTGGATCCGACGAGCGGCAGAGAGGTTCCCTCACAAGTCCTATCTTCCGATGGGAACGCGGTGAAGATTCTCATTCTGGCCGATGTTCCAGCGGTCGGATTCAGGGTCTTTGATGTGCGACCGTCCGTTACCAGCGGGATTAAGAGCGGGCTCGCTGTTTCAGAAAGAAGCTTGGAGAATGCTCGTTATCGCGTGAGACTTGATGAAAACGGCGATGTCGCCAGCATTTTGGATAAAGAAGCTGGAACTGAACTCTTGAAGGCTCCGGCCCGATTAGAGCTGCTCGATGACCGATCCGTGGACTGGCCGGCTTGGGAGATTCAATGGGAAGCGGTTCGCAAACCTCCACGCGCCTATGTGGCTGGACCCCAGGTAAGGATAGTTGAGAATGGACCAGTGCGTGTTGCCCTGGAAGTCACTCGTTCAGCGGAAGGTTCCACCTTCGTTCAACGGATCACCTTGACAGAAGGTGGAGATCGTCTTGAGTTTGATACGCGCGTTGACTGGAAGACTCCCGGAACGCTCCTCAAAGCCTCGTTTCCGATGACTGCGTCTAATCCGAAAGCGACCTTCGATCTCGGGCTAGGTACCATCGAGCGGGGTAACGCGGCGCCGAATCTCTACGAAGTACCGGCACATGAATGGGCCGACGTTACTGATGCGAGCGGCGAATTCGGCGTCGCAATCCTGAACAATTCCAAATACGGTTGGGACAAAAAGGCAGACAACATTCTTCGTCTGACGCTTATTCACACACCGGCTCCCGACTTGAGGCCCGTTCCGGCAGCGGCAACGAGGAAGACATTCGTGCACCAGGGCACGAATGATATCGGTCATCATCATTTCATCTATGCCATCGCAGGACACAAGCGCGATTGGCGTGAGGGACAGATTCCGACTCGCGCCGCAAGACTCAATCAGCCGCTTATTGCCTTCCAAACGAAAATGCACGCAGGCAATCTGGGAAGATCATTCTCGATGCTGCAGGTCAGTGGGAATCAAGTTGCGGTCCGCGCTTTCAAAAAAGCCGAGGACTCAAATGAGATCGTACTGCGCTTGCAGGAACTCTACGGCAGGCCTGCTGACGGCGTTCAGGTTTCGATGCCTGGGTTCATTGCGTCGGCAAGAGAGATCAATGCAGCTGAAGAAGCGGTGGGTAATATTGAAATCAGAGGTGGCAAACTCGTCGCTGATCTGAAATCATATCAACCTCGTTCATTTGCTCTGACACTTCGTCCAGCTCCACAAAGAAACAGAATCGACGCTCCAGAGAGTGAGTCGGTTGCGCTCCCCTTCGATACCGACGGAGTATCGCTCGACAGTAATCGTAGCGACGGGGATTTTGATGGGAAGGGCAGAACCATACCGGGCGAACTGCTTCCGGCAAAGCTTGAATTGGAAGGAATAACGTTTAAGTTTGGGGACAGCGCAGGTACCGCGAAAAATATCGTTACTTGCAACGGGCAGAAAATAAGACTTCCCATGGGTGACAACAATCGACTGTACATTCTAGCCGCCGCGGTTGGCGGCGACACGACTGGTTCGTTTGTGCTCCAAACCAGAGATGGGAAATCTCAAACGACTGAGTTAAAGGTGCAAGAATGGAGTGGAGTTATCGGACAATGGGACAGTCGTTTGGTGGACGACCATATTATTCGGGAAGTCTTTATTACGCCGATTCCCTATAACGGTACCTGGGCTCCGGAAGTAATCGAGAGCCAATCTGTTCTGACGCTTACGGCAGATGGGAAGATCGCTGGACTGGAAAATTTGAGGCCTGCCTTCCTCAAACGTGATGATATTGCCTGGGTCGGCACACATAGGCATTCGCCGGCAGGAAATGAGCCGTACATTCTCTGCTATCTATTCAAGTATCGCCTCGACCTACCCAAAGGCGCCACATCACTGATCCTGCCGAAGAACTACAGAATTCGGATCATGGCTATGTCAGCGGCGAGAAATGCCAATGATGACACGACACCCGCGGCCTTTCTCTATCAGTAGTTGGAGCCAATGACATAATGATCGAAGACATCAAGAAGCTCCGGCAGCACTTGTTGACTGGAGTCTCGTTTGCCATCCCTTTCATTGCCTGCGGCGGCATTCTGATCGCTTTCGGCATCGTGTTCGTGCCGATGACACCTACGGGCCCGGACTTCTCTCAATCTCCCACGCTGAAGCTCATCCTCGACATCGGGTCAACCGCAATGCGAAGGTACGTGGTTGATAGGGTTTGAGGTCGACAACCAAGTCCCCGTGCGAAGACGCGATTGGTCTAACCCTCTCCTCCGCCGCGTTAATCTCCCGGACATTTCGAATCGGCAGAGCGAACTTGATTCGCCCTTGAGCCGCTCTCAGCTGATTATTTGATCGTCCTTTAGTCCATTCGAGAAGTTCCGTTCGGAGAAAGGTAGTAACCTCACCAACTTTGCGAAAGGGTATCGGATAGTCACCGATTTGCCGCCGAGCTCTATCGACTAGATTGTGAATGTGAGGTTCTGAACAATTAAGGAGTACGGAAGCTTCTTTTGCAGGGATAAACTCTTTGCACATTATCCGCTGAAGATTGGTTTGTAATCTTATGGCCTCGGGATCGGCCCTAACGAACGCTTCCCGGTTTGGTTAGCCAATTCCTCTTCGATTACCTTTTTTGAAATGCTTCGAATATGCTCGTCGAAGACATTGCTAAAATCGTCTATATTCACATTGCTCATAACGTTGTAAGGCTTTTCGGTCCAAGGTTAGAGTCTCCCTAACTCCGTTCTAACGCGATTAGAGTTCTTGTCGAGCCTCGACTGCTGCCGCAAATAATTACACACGCCGGTTGTACACCGTCGACTTTCTAATGCCGCTCGACTCAACTAGAGATTAGGTATCGACGAAGCGTGGGTAAAGGATCAGGAAGTGCGGGTTGAGAATGGAAAGATCGTCTCACAAGGTGATCATGAAAATCACTTTCGTGCTTGACGAAGCCTGATGCGGCCCTGTGTTCGCAATTGATTTGTCTGTCAATGATTGATGCGTTCGTTTCAACCGCGCAAGTTCGAACGGCGCAGGTCATATCAGAGGGTGGATAAGCGGTGCTTGAAGATCGCTCGTTCCTGTTGATTTTGAGGAGCGAAGCCATGTCTTTATTGGCGACAGCGTGTGTACTCTTTCGGTGCTGCCCCTAATTGAATCGCTCGACTCAGATGAGAAGGCTGTTGGGTACAAGTTTTGTCTTACATAGACCTAGACCGTAGTGGCGAATCGCACGGATTAGCACTTGCGGGAACTGGGGAACGTTACTGAACAGAAGCCGCCGATGCGGTGGACCATTTGCGGGTGATTTGATTGTCGGCGCGGCATCTAAACAGGAGGAGCAACACTAATGACGACCCACGAGAAGCACGAAGAAAATGTAAGGAAGCTGAGGGAGTTGATTAAGGACATTGAGGTCGCGATGCTGACTACGGTTCAAGACGACGGAAGCTTGCACAGCCGCCCGATGCTGACTCAAAAGGTGGAGTTCTCCGGCGATCTGTACTTCTTTACAAAACTCAGCGCCTTCAAAGTCGAAGAGGTTGAACGCGACCATCAAGTCAGCGTCTCTTATGCCGCGCCGGAGGATCAGCTATACGTTTCAATGTCTGGGCCGGCGCGCATTCTGCGCGACCGCGTAAAAATGGAAGAGCTTTGGTGCGGGGATCTGGAACCATGGTTTCCGGCGGGTCTCGAAGACCCAGAGTTGGCACTGCTGTGGATCAGCGTCACGCAAGCCGAGTATTGGGAGGGGCCATTCGGTACATTAGTGTATTTGCCGCGGGTAAAGAAAATGGCAGCGGGTATGGAGCTTGAGAGGGATGAGAACGAGAAACTTGAGCTCAGAGGCGAAGCATGATCCGGTGCGCCAGCAATCCTACTTGAGCGCGCAAAGATTGAATATGCTTTCGTAATTCCGTCTTGCTCTGGCTGGAGGACTTATGCACTTGACGAATTGTTCAGGCGGCCAGGCCCAGTTTCGCTGCACAGAAATGAGGTTGTTATGAAGGTTTTGAGAATCTCAATCGTCTTACTTGTGATCGCGCTGATCATGACATTCGCCGCTGTCGCGGTAGGATATCTACGATGAAATGACTGCAGGGCGATCATCGAATGGATGGGCCACAGGAGGTTCCGCTCCTCTCATGCGTCCGACATTGAGAGCGGCATAATACCTTGTGCCAAGTTCTCGCGTTGATAGATACGCGAAATCAAGGTTGGAAGATCTTCATGCGTGAGAATCGGCAAATGATTCAAGTCGAGGTCGATATTGAGGCCCGCACGAAACTCCTCAAATTGCCGTCGTGCTGTGAAACCGTCAGTATCGATTGCAGAAAGGTAAAGGAAACCGCTCTTCGCCAGCGCCCGTCGTGCAGATGGTTTCACCTTGCCGCCTTCTGAGCGCGTACACATTACAGCTAAGTCGGCATCGACATACTCAAGAAAGCTGTTGCCTTCGATTATCACGCCGTCTGCTTCGACGCGAGCGAGTCCTTGCCTAATCCCATCTTCTACTTGACCATCTTTCACAATTACCCAATGGACATTTGATGCCCTGCATCCCAGAACCGCGCCGTATCTTTGCCAGCTTGGTAGTTCGCTTCGCGTCCGGAACGATGAGGCATTGGCGAAGTCTCTGGAAGCTTCGTGCTGATGTATCGCAATCACTCCGCACGCGAAGACACGATCATCTTTCCCGCATGGAAACAGACCATGACCGGCAAACAGCTCGACGAGATGAATGAGAAATTCGAGGACATCGAGCACGAGCAATTTGGTGAAGACGGTTTTGACGATGCGGTGAAACAGATCAGCGCGATTGAGAGCAGTCTCGAACTTGCCGATATCTCTCAATTCACAGCACCCCCTCCACCAAAGGTGTAAGACATTCGCGAGGATGAGTTTGATGAGATCAGTTCGAAGACTTATGAGTACGACTGCGCCCGCATCAGTAATTCTGATTCGTATCGCAGTGGGCGGTATCTTTCTGTCAGAGGGCATTCAGAAGTTTCTCTTTCCGAATGAACTCGGAGTAGGGCGTTTCGTCAAGATCGGGATTCCAGCGCCGGAAGTAATGGGTCCGTTTGTCGGCTTGGTCGAGATCGTCTGTGGCTCACTAATCATTCTCGGTCTATTAACGAGAATAGCGGCTATTCTCCTGATCATCGAAATGGTTATAGCGCTTATCTCTACTAAGATTCCGGTCCTTGTGGGCCACGCATTTTGGCGGTTCAGCGTTAGCAAGCTTCCCTCATATGGTTTCTGGAGCACGGCACATGAAGCACGCACCGACTTCACGATGCTGTTGGGATCGATTTTCCTGTTCATTGTCGGGGCCGGCGCATGGTCGTTGGATGCTTCAAACGAGCTGCAACACAATGAGAAACCCCGCTAAGAAACGAGCGCAGCGTCCAACCTACGGGAAGCAAAACAACACAGCGTTACGAGAGTTGGCGATATTGTTTCTCAAGCTCGGAACCATTGCCTTCGGCGGCCCGGCTGCGCATATCGCGATGATGGAGGACGAAGTTGTGCGCCGTCGCCGTTGGATATCGGATGACGAATTCCTTGACTTGCTCGGTGCTACCAACCTTATACCCGGTCCGAATTCCACGGAGATGGCAATCCACATCGGCCATCGACGGGCAGGCTGGCAAGGACTGGTGGTTGCAGGAGCCAGTTTCATTCTTCCGGCAGTGCTGATTGTAACGGGCTTCGCATGGGCCTACGGCCGCTACGGATCCATTCCCCAGGTAAAGGGAGTGCTCTACGGAGTAAAGCCGGTCATCATCGCAATCGTACTGCAAGCGCTGTGGTCGCTCGGACGCGCGGCTATAAAAGGCAAATTCTTGGCCTTGATAGGCATAGCAGGGCACTGTCAACTTAAGTGAAAACCAATGGAAAAGGCTACCATTGGTAGCACGGAGGAGGCACGCTTACCCAACCTGCGGTGGTGGGATCAGCGAAATTATCGTTAAGGTGACAATGCCATCCAGCCGATTCATTAAATACTACTCGGATCGAAATTAGAAATAAGAGGCGGTGAGCCAAACAATTCGCCTTTCAGTTAGCCAAAGTCCAAACTTGCGATCATGAGAGGTGCATCCGTTTGAGGACACTCAACTTTTCGGGCAAATGAATTCGCACTCCCCAGCGACAAAGCAACTAAGACGTTTCTCAACCTGCTATGGTCAAGGATGACGCTATCTTGTCCTTATTATATAGATAGCGTTACGGCTCATAGTGTGAGTCGAGTGGTAAAATGACGACAAATTTCACATACCTGCACAGGTAAAGTTGGGAGAGCAAAAGTGAAGTTACTATCCATTGAGACCACACCAAATCCAAACAGCATGAAATTGAATTTGGATGAGAGGTTTCCCAAAGGGGTCGCGATTACATATACACACGAAAATAGAGGGGATTGTCCCGCCTACATCGAAAAGATCCTGGCCATCCCGGGGGTTAGCAGTGTCTTCTGTGTCGAAGACTTTTTGGCTATCCAGCGAAAGCCAACTGCCGGATGGGAGGATATCTTGTCTCAGGCCCGCGCCGTATTCGAATACGCCAGTTTGAACAACGCGAAGCCAGAACCAGAGGAAACGTCCGATAACAAATGGCGCGAGGTAACGGTAGCGGTGCAGTATTTTCGAGATCTACCAATGTTAGTCAAGGTGTCCTCTGGTAGTGAAACAACTCGCTTGCCGTTACCCGAGAGATTCGGTAAGGCTCTTGAGCGAGCAATGGGTGCATCAGACAACATGTTGATGGAGCGAAACTGGAAAGACGAAGGTCTGCGCTACGGGGATCCGCGCGAGGTCGGCGAGGCAGTGCTGCGCGAGATTTCAGCCGTCTATGATGAAAAGAAGTTAAGAGAATTGGTTGAGAGGGCCTATCACCCTGAGTTACATGAAAAGGTTGAGGCGAACGAAGAGGAACTGGACGAACTCATTCGAGCCTTTGAATCGCCCAGGTGGGAAGAACGATTCGCTGCGCTAAAAGAATTGGGCAGAAGGGCGACAACTCAGATAGATTCTCATGCGCTGTCATTAATTATCAGAGCTACCAAAGATTCAAAGATGTCGATTCGCCGGTTAGCGGTGGTCCTTCTTGGGTTGATAAAAACTCCTGAAGTCTTAGCCCCACTCTGTGAGGCTCTGAAAGACGAAGCAGTTGGGGTGCGCCGATCGGCAGGCGATGCACTAACGGATTTAGGAGACACAAAGGCGATTGGCCCGATGGTTGAGACATTAAAAGATCCGAACAAGCTTGTTCGTTGGCGCGCCAGTCGATTTCTGTATGAGTTAGGAGACGAAAGCGCTCTGCCTGCACTCAGGGAGGCCCAGGGTGATGGCGAGTTTGAAGTAGCGATGCAAATCCGACAGGCCATTGAACGGATAGAGAGCGGCAGGGTTGGCCAGGGACCTGTTTGGAGACAAATGACTCAAGGGATTACTTAGTGACGGTAACAGTTGACTGCCCGATTGAGTACACAAACTGATGGTCCAGACTAAAATCGAAATCTTCACCGCAATGCTCGCCGAGCAGCCGGAAAACGCCATGATCTGGTACGGCCTGGCAAGTGAACAATTCAAACTAGAGAACTGGGCTGAAGCAGCGGAGTCTTTGCGCCACGTCGTGAGTCTCAACCCGGATTATACGGCCGCCTATCAGATGTTGGGCACGGTCCTGGCAAAAGCTGGTGACCTTGCCGGGGCACAACAGGCATGGAGAGATGGTATTGAGACCGCGGATCGTACCGGCGCTTGGAAGGCCGGGCAACATATGCGCACGTTGTTGGCGGGCGTTGCCGGTGCCGATGAGACTCTCTGCCACGATTAAGGGAGTCAAATACTCGAAGAATTGACGTCGCGGGCCTCTCAAAAGGGTCCGCTTTTTTACTTCTTCTCACCGCGCATCTGCTTCATCCATTGTCACTCGATGTTGCGGCAGATCTGTGGTTGTGGAAGGAAAAAACTAATTCTGCAACTCCAGATGACTGGGTGTTTGCGAGCCTTCGCTTCAAAGGGAAAAGTTCACGACGTCCGGACGTAGTGCTAACGAAAGTCATCCAGGCGGGAGGACTCCGTGCCGGGAATCAAGAAAAGAATCGGTTGGCATACGTTTCGGCATACCTATTCAACGACGCTAATTGCGAATGGCGAGAATGTGAAGGTGGTCCAAGAACTGATGCGACATGCTAACAGTCGATGCACTCTGGATGTGTATAGCCAGGCGAGAGTCAGGGCGAAGCGAGAGGCGCAACAAAGAATTGTTGAGATGGTTGTCGCTACTGGAAACTCCATTTGGCGAACACCACCGTCAATAAGACTAATTGTTTCAATTCGTACGACTCTCTCCCTGACCTTCGCTCACGTTCTGACACCCAGTCCAATCACTCATGCAGCTTCAGACAATGTTAGTCGTGGCAGTCCATGACCGAGCCACGGTATCTAATAGCCCTTCAGGCGCAATAAAGGATAGTAGGTCTGGAAAGATGAGGGCCCTCAGGCAGCTCTGCGCTCATAGCGATGATGCAGCCCACCTACCTGCGGCAGCTCGATGACTGTGCCCAAGTCGGGAGCTTGAATGGCTCTGGATGCTGGCGCGTCTTTCTCCAGCGCTAGATGCGTCCGCGAGTGTTCGTAGTACTCGAAGTAGTCTTTCAGTATGGGCCGCAGGGAGGATTCGTTAAAAACAATGATGTGGTCCAGGCACTCACGTCGCAACGACCCGATGAAGCGCTCCGCGTATGGGTTCTGCCAAGGACATCTCGGTGCTGTCAGCACTTCGCGAATGCCCATTTCCCTAACTCGCTGATGGAACGATGCGCCCTAAATGCAGTCTCGATGATGTAACAGATAACGCGGCGCGCTATCCCAGGGAAACGCTTCAACGATCTGTTGGGCCGTCCATTCGGCAGTGGGATGGGCCGTCACGTTGAAGTGAATGGCGTGTCGTCGATGGTGGGCCACGACAATAAAGACATATAAGATACGAAAGCTCACTGTCGGCACGACGAGGAAATCTATCGATACCAACTGCCTTACGTGATTCTCAAGAAAGGTGCGCCAGGTTTGTGAAGGTGGCTTTCGTTGTCGCACCATGTACTTGGCTACTGTTGCTTGAGAGATCTGAATTCCTAGTTTCAGCAATTCGCCATGAATCCGTGGTGCACCCCACAGCGGATTCGCACTGCTCATCTTCCTGATTAGTTCTCGGATCTCCCGGCTGATGCAAGGTCTACCGGGTTTCCCTGCCCAACGCCAATACAAGCGAAACCCTTGTCGCTGCCAACCAATGACTGTTTCCGGCTTGAGGATCACGAGCGATGAGCGCCACTGTCCCCATAGTCGCGATAGCATGACCCACAGTAAGCGGTCAGCAGTTCTAAAGCTCGCACGCTTGTTTGTCCGCCGCTGCAGAACAGCTAGCTGATGGCGCAGCGCAAGAATTTCCACTTGCATACTTGCGCGTGTCCGCAAGCTCGACCACAGCAAAAGAAAAAACGAGGATGCGACAGGTTTCATGGCCGACGAGGCTAACAGCCGATACTGCCAACTTCAATGATTTACAAGCCAGATGCACTTTTTGGTAGGCACAGCAGGCATTCCATTAGTCGCATGCCCGTGCCGTACATTAAGACGGCGATTAAGCGTTGTTCGCCATGCATCTGGTCCAGCACGGTTTTTACCTCTGCACGAGTGAAGACGACCGGCAGTCGCTTCGATTTACGCGCGCGGATCACAGTAATCAGACTCAACTGCAGGTGAGATTCGGTTCGACGACCGACACGCTGGTTGAGCCATCCAGTGGTCAGGCGCGAGTTGAGGCCCTTGACGGGTTCTGACGCAAGACTAAACTGGTGATGTGCGAAACAAACATGGACCACACCGTGAGTGGACACGTCCATCGTCCGACGGGTTGCGTCGTTAGCCAGAAGGTCAGACACCTGCTCGTAAACAAGGATCAGACGCCAAGTCATTTACAGGACAGATTTGTTTCTTTCTACTTGTATGCTTGTACTTGTATGCTTGTACTTGTATAGACTGAGGGGTAAGAATAGGGGTAAATTTTGGCTCACCTCAACGAAAGTGCGATCCTATAAGGCTGCCCGCTTAGCTCAGCGGTAGAGTACTCGTTTCACACGCGAGGGGTCAGTAGTTCGAATCTACTAGCGGGCACCAATAATTTCAACAACTTACGGGCGACGACGAGTCGCCCTTTTTCTTCCGCACACACTTTCGCACACACTTTGAAGTCAGGATCGGTCATCAATTCTCACAAAATTGATCTTTTTGGAGCGTGTCTTCTCCCGATGACGTTGTTGAGGTGATATCGCGAGTCAACCTCAGGATTTTGTGGTGACTAGCAGAGCCATGGCGAAATTGAAACCGACTCCTTAAACACTACTGCGGGACCTGCGAACTTCTGAAGACTATTCGATGAGCTGTGCCATACTCTTCGAGTTCGTGTTTTTCATTTTCCTTTAGATAACTATAGCTAATGAAAATCGTTCTGCCGTTTTCGAGATGAACTCGCGGCACGCTGAACAACACTGACACACCGGGCGGAAGGATCGAAGTCGAGGACACATCGATTCCGAAGGGCACCCGTTTCCCGTCCGCTTCTTCAATCTCATACTGAATGCTGATTTCCCTGCCGTCGCAGAGCCCTGGTCCATTCTCACCATTACTGAGCTTAACGCCACAGTTTGGGCGCGGAAGATAGAAGCTATCAGTACGGAAACTAATCGGTAACGGCGAGTTGTTGCTAAAGCGGAGCCACACGCCCCTCGCGTCGGCAGCGGATTGTTTGGTCAGACTCTTGTTCGGCTCGCCTTTCTCCATCATGCGCTGCTCAAGAGGATTGATTGGCTCGCCGAAATGCTCGAACGCGATCGTAACCTGCTTCTCCCAAGCTGCGGCCTCTTTATCTCCGTCACGAATCTCCCGCTTCCGTTCGGCTTCTAGGCCAGCAGAGGCTTTCGCTTCCTTCTGGGCCTCTTCTTCCGCTCGCTTCTGAGCTTCCCAGTCAATCGGTATCACGCTCCAAATCAACTTGCCCGTCTGCACGTCCCACAGCATGACGTTACCGTTCTCTCCGCCGGACACGACGCGTTCGCCGTTCGGGCTGAATGCGACCTGATCGTCTTCCGAGAAAGGCTGTTTGAATTGACGTATGAGCTTTCCTGTCTTCGCATCCCATAGCTTGACGTCGTCCGACATGTGCCCCGTGACAATCATCTTGCCGTCAACGCTGAATGAGAGTGAACGCACATAGTCGGAATCTTCGCCCAGCGTTCCCGCCAACTTGCCACTCTGAACTGACCATAGATCTACTTTGCTATCTCCCTCGTTATAGCCGGTCGCAATGAACCTTCCGTCTGCACTAAACACTACGGAATGCAAATCAGGAAAGCGGCCTTTGATGGTACGCATTAAGTCGCCTTTTCGCGCAGCCCACAGCTTGATCGTACCGTCCTCGTGAGCTGACGCAATCAAGGTTCCATCACGACTAATTGTGATCGCGCGCACTTCACTGCCGCAACACGAGGTCATTTGAAAACCACCCGGCTCGCCGCTCGTATGGGATTCGTTCGTTGCGAGCGTGTGCAGTTGCTTGCCCGTCACCGCATCCCAGATTTTTACTTGCGTACCGCTACCGGCGATGACAGTGCGTCCGTCAGGACTGAACGCAACCGAGTTGGTTCCGCTGACGCCCGGAGTGTAGGCGGTAATCGAGCGAAGTAGATGCCCGTCATTTACGTCCCAAATCTTCAAAGTGTCATCTTCACTCCCCGACACCAACGTCTTCGTGTCGGCACTGAAAGCTAGTGAAGTGATTTTGCGCGTGTGACCGAAGAGCGTATTCAGGAGCTTGCCTGTTTGCGCATCCCAGAATTTGATCGTCTGATCACCGCTTCCCGAGGCGATGATTTTTCCGTCCGGGCTGAAAGCGATCCCGTACACAATGCCCGGATGCCCTTCGAGCCGGCGTACCAACTGATTCGTTCTAGCGTCGAATAGCTTTACGCAAGCATCGCCGTACGTTCCGCGTTCGGCGATCAAGTCGCCGCCAGGACTGGTAACTCGTTCATCACTTGTTCCGTGGGCCTTAATGCTCCAGATGACATTTCCGGATCGGGCCTCTCGTATTTCGTAAGATTCATCTCTAATACCTGAAGCCAGCAAATTTCCATCAGGACTCTTGAGTGGACTATCACGCTTCAATGACGTGGCCTTCACATCCCAAATCAGCTTGCCGTTTCTTGGATTCCAGATCTTTATCCACGCGTCCCCAGCAGAATATGACGCAAGAAGATTTCCGTCGGCGCTCCAACCGACAAAAAGAAGATCGCGCGTGTGTCCCGCTTGCACGAAGCTGGTCGCTTCGTTGGCGACTGTCACATCGGAACTCGTCTTCCAAACAAACTCACCACTCTTGTTAATGTACCCCCACCCATCTCGGACGTAGCTAACTCGTGCGAGTCCATTATGAAAGTCTTTCGCGTCGTAAAACTGCGGTTCGATGGCCATCTGACCCGCCTGATTTATGAAGCCGTACTTGCCGTCCTTCTCGACAAAGGCCATGCCTTCAGAGAAGTTGAAGGTGAGATCGAATTCGGCCTTGATTACCACTTCACCACTCTTATTGATGTAGCCATATTTGTCACCGATCTTCCAGCGAGATAACCCGCCATCGAAACTTCCCCACACAGCAGCGCAGTCTTCTTCCTTGGTCTTGTATTGAGGTCTCAGCTTTAGTTCGCCAGTCCGATCCACATACCCGCAAACGCGTCCGAGCGTTACTGGGGCAAGACCTTCGGAAAACAAGCTTCCCCAATCAAACTTTGGTGGAATGGCCCACTTGCCTGCCCTGTCTATATAGCCCCACTTCTGGTCGACTCCTGTGCAAACGCTTGCCAGGCCTTCGCTGAATGGGTAGGCATATTCAAACTGCGGCGTGATGACAATCGTGCCTGTCTTATCGATGAATCCTTTCTTGCTGTCGATCTCGATCATTGCAAGCCCGTCGTGAAAACCGTAGGCAGCTTCCGCCACTGCGTTTAAGTCGCCGTACTGAGGTTCGATTACTATCCGGCCCGTGTGGTCGATGAATCCCCACTTTCCGTACAAACCGTACTTATCGCCGCCAATCTGAATCCGAGCGAAGCCTTCTGAAAACTCATAAGCACCTGAATACCTTGGCTCAACCACCGACTTGCCGTTCTGATCTATGAACCCCCACTTTCCATCTGCTTCGACCGCCGCGAGGCCTTCAGAGAATTCGCCAGCGGAATCGAACCTTGGCTCGATCACAGTTTTGCCGTTGCGATCGATGTAACCCCACTTCTTGTTTTGCTCAATCGGAAAAAGAGCGCCCGCTTCAACTGATTTGTTCTGAGCGCCCGCAGAGAAACAGACGAGAACTGTGAGTAAGGGAACGGCGAGGAGTTGGAGTCGACGCATTGATTACCTCGGAACAGTTAATCGAGAGTCCGTTGGAAAAGCAATTGTGCCCCGTTTGATGCGTGCTTTCGTCAAAAAGTTCCGCCGAGGCGTTGAAACTTACGTCAATCCGAACCGCTTTACGCAGTCACCTTCAAAAGAGTCGCCCGGTAACTCAGAGAATACCAAAGAAATCGCTAGCGACTTGCAGCAAACGGTAGAGACGCTTGTTCCTTCTTCCGGGATGCAGATCTCGCCTTCGGGCGCGCGCTCTCACCGTCACCAACTGATCCTCGTCCTGAACTAACGCGGTTCTCTTTTCTCGGTGCCTGGCTTTCGGCTTCTCTGCTCTGCTTGTGCCGGTTGCGCTCACAACCCGCGAGGAACTCCGTGAGTTGCTCGGCACAGTAGAGGACCCGAGTTCCGATGCGAAAGAACCGGATGCGTCCGGCTTCACGGGCGCGGAGTAGGGTGATGCGAGCAACGCCTAGGCGCTTCGCTGCCTGTTTCTCCGAAAGTAAATTGGGGTAACTTTGTGTTGCTTCCATGATCCGGCTATATCTCAAGGCCTGTGCCACGTCCCGTGGATCATGGAAGGAATGGGAAGAGACCTGATGGGATGGGAATCAACGGCAAGAAACCGGCCCAGCGATCCCCAAGGGCTCGGGAGTTCCCGTGAATCGCCCGATCACCCCTGTTGTAAAACACAACATCAAAAATGCATGTAAAATCCAACACCCTGACTGCCGAACCAAAGCTCTCGCGAGACCCCGCCCCCCACCTGTATGTAAAACGTGACGCCCAAGGTGTTCGCATAATGCGAACACCTTTGTGTAAAACATAACAGGGGATCTGTGTGTACCATCAACACACCCCGGCTGAAGCGCCAGTCTCTTTAGTAGTCCTTTTACCAACCCCAAGCCATCATTTGGGCGCCTTCGGTTGGTCATATTCGCGGGACTCTTCCTTCTGGATTGTCTCGACCAGGCCGTTAACATATTCCCGAGCGATGCCCGTCTTCATATCGAAATAATTGTTGATAGATTCCCGAGTGTGCCCCTTCTCCATGAAGGCCTGGGCGACTAATTCTTCAAAGGCGACTTCCCTCCCTGCACGAGCTTCAATTACTGCTTCCCGCATTAGTTTGAAGTCAACGGTTTGCCGCCGAAATACCAATTCCCCACGCTTCATCAACTTCAGCAAGAGGGTCTGGATCGTGTGCAACGTTTCCGCCGTTCCCTGACCGGTTGGCTCTTCGGAATCGCTAATCCCCACCGCCTTCCTGCGACGTGCACCGAGAGCCTCGTCCAGCAACACGCGAATGATAGGTGCGTCCTTCGTGGCGCCGGTTGATTCCATGATCGCCCGGACCTGATAGACCTGGTCCATGAACATGTTGAAGGATGAAACCTTCTTTGACAGTGTTCTCTTTCTTCCCTGGGGTCGTATTGCCATTGAATCCTCCGCTTATCGAGATGCGGATTTCTTAGCAAAAATAAAGCCATAACTAACGACGGATAATGAGCTTAAGCTACTCTCCCAGTTGCCCAAGTTTCTTAATAGATTTGATAGATTCTAAAGCTACTGAAAACACAAGGTTTAGAGGATTGATAAAGTTGAATTGCGGGTTCTATCTTGTCTGCCCTCCCTAGTTTGATTCTTTATCACGTCCGTGCACGCTCTAGCTCACCGCAAAGAGCATCACCTGCTCACGCCCATCGCTAGCGATTGAGGTTACGAATGGATGATGGTTAGCTGCGCACAGCAGCTCTTGTCGACCGTCTTAGCCGGGGCGAAGAGTCCACTCAAGGACAAAGCGAATAGGCCCAAATTCGCGAAGTTCATCGAAGCGCAGCGCAGATCCTTGACTGCTCTCGTCGCGCTGGTTACCGCTTCGACCGCCTGAAGAGTCCGCACCGCTTGCGCCAAGGCCCTGCTTTGCCGCGAGCTTCGCTTCCAGGCCTTCCGCATTCAGCCTCCCGCCATGTTCAATCCATTGCATCAAGCGCGTCTCCTCGAAACGGATTTGCTTTGGTCCGATCCGCACACTCGGCAAAATTCCCCGGCGTGTAAGCTCGTAAACACGCTGAACGTTCATTTGCAATATCTCCGCTACTTCCTTCGCATCAAGTAATCGCATTCGAATGACCTCCGCCGCAAACACTAGGACTCGCGCGAGGTCGATTCAAGACGTGCCAGAACATCGCAGCATTCTTACGGTGAGCAACATGAGGCACGCTGAGAAAGCGAGCGCAACGTAGAGACGGAGAGATAACTAAAAAGATGCCGGGCGTACGATGATCGCAATTATGTTCCGGCGCATGCTGCGTGACATCGTTTCTCAGATGGCACCACGCATGGCTGACCAGGACATAATTCTCGATTATCGGATGACCGTCCTGACTACAACGTCTTGATCGGTGAAATTTCCAATCGGCGCGTGCACTTGCACGATTAGACGGAGCAAAAGATACTTGTGGACAGATCGCTAGAATGTGTTATTAACTCGGCGACAGAACTATCCAATATGCCTCACAGTCCGGTATGAGTCCTAAATCCCGCAATCGAAAGAAACCAACTAAGATTAGCTCGCCTAAGCCACCTGCTAGGCAAAAGCGTGATTACCGTTTCGAGTGGAGGTCTTCGCCGTTCGAAGGCATGACCCGTGAGGAGGCCGATAAGGCCTTCATCAAAATCGGTGAAGCCCACGGCTTAAGATTCGAAGAGTCGTTTAGGTCGCTTCAAGAGGAAATCCTTAAGTACGATCCTGTATACCTACTTTCAGTAAATTCTTTCTATAGCACCTTTGATTCCAATGCCAAACCACGCGAACGATCCGATAGGAAAAGGATTCTCCAGCACCACGTCGAGCTGTTGCAGAGCCTGACCTTGATAAATGCTGGAGAGTCCTACGGTTCTTCCTTTGCACCTCCGCCAGCAATACAAACAGTGCGCGAGTTGTTGTACGAGTGTTCGAACTCATTTCCGATGAGGAGGTACAGCACGCTAGAGCCATCAATGTCCCCAGAGCAGAGACAAAGGCTGCGAGTCCTGGAGGATATACGCGGCCACACTCAAGCCCTCAGAAACTGGGGATATCCTCAGCAGATAGAGCGAATTGTGCTGGAGTTATTTGCGCCGTTTGACGCTATCGTGGAAAAGGAAATGGGCGTGCGACTAGAAAGCCTGATCCGCATGGCTTTCACGGTTTCAGACTTGCTCCAGAAGAGGATCAACACACATGTCAAGGATCTACAGCCAGTTCTAACCGCGACATCGATTAGGAAGGCAGTCGAAACCTACTTGAAATTGATCCCAGGCTCCGATTCCGGTCCTGAAGCCTTAATGGAGGTACTAAGCGAGAAAGCAGCCACTCTCAAAGAAACCCGGCTTTTCCTGCTCAGTCACAGCGACCTGTGGCTTCCCGACGTCTACTCGCTTGCTTTTGAAGATTTCACCGACGCATATCCGGACGACGTAGAAGCGACTGCCTTGAGAGAAATTATTGATAGCTGGTCTTACTGCTTTGGGGATTTGGCCGATGAAAATCCAGAGCACTTTTTTATGGGCAACCCCATCTGGAGGCGACCTCTGATCAAGTTAGACGACGACCTTTACTTTATGCCAGTGCCCGGGTTGTTTCTTAGTTTTTGCTTGGAACTTATGGAAGACCTGATTGATCGAGTTCCAACCTTGCCTGCTACCTATCTAATTCACCGAGCCAAATTCTTGGAGGACGACATCGAGCGACTATTTCTGCTAGCTTTTCCGTCTGCCCAGGTATATCGCGGCAGTCTGTGGCATGACACCAGTACGCAGAAAGATTTCGAAAACGATCTCCTCGTCTTGCTTGACTCCTATCAGATTGTCGTAGAGGCCAAGTCCGGGAAAGTTTCAGATCCCGCAAGGCGCGGTGCCGTCTCAAGATTGGAAGGCGAGATCAAGAAACTAATGGTGGAGCCTTCAATCCAGGCAAAGAGATTTGCTGAGTACCTTGAAAGGAACCGGGGGAAACATCGCCTTAACACTCGCGCTGGGTCTGTGAATGCATTCGACAACAGTAACTGTCACGAGACTCTCCGACTGAGCGTTACTCTGGACATTTTGGCTAACCTTCAGGCGCGATGGACTGACCTTCGAAGAGCGGGCCTGATCGCTGAAGACGCCGATTTGGGACCGACGATGTCGCTGACCGACTTGGAACTTGTGTTTGATCTCCTAGGTCTATCGTGCGAAAAGATCCATTACCTCGCAAGGCGCTCAGAGTTTGAGAGGAACGCGCGTTATCTGGCGGATGAGACCGATCTTCTTGCATTTTATATCGATAATGGGTTCAGCATTGGCGACTCAGAATACGACGGCACCCCATTGCTCATCTACGGTATGTCGGAGATCTTAGATCCTTACTACATGCAACAATGGACCGGTGAAAAAGCTCCCAAGCCAGCAAGGAGATACACGAAGTGGTGGAAAAAGATCCTTGAGCGAATGGAACAGCAACCTGTGGCCAGATGGACTGAAATTGGCTATATGTTGTTAAGCTTGGGTTTTGAGGAGCAGGTGTTTTTTGAGAAAGAGTTTCGTCGGGTCCAACGAATGGTAAGGAAAAATAGTTGGGTGCTAGGGGACACCAATGCGTATGTCTTCCTCACCGGCGCGGAGCAGCACAGAAATGCCGTGATTGGCGTTGCGTACAAAAAGGTTTCGACCGAACAGCGCAATAACATGTTAAGGGAAGCAACCGTCCCAGCTTTTGATCGCGAATCGATCAAGAGAGCCCTAGTCATAGGAGTAGATGTTGAAAGTACCGGGGAGCCTTTCCCTTACAGCGTGATAGCGTGCGCCTTAAGGTAAGCGTCAACATTCTAGTGCACGTATAATGTGTGATTCTATGGCGACTTATCCCAACTCAGAACTCTTTAAGCAAATTGAAGAAACACTTCGCGACGAGGCACGAGAAGCCACTGAACAATTAAAGGACCTAGCTCAAGCCGTTAACGCAGAAAGATTGTTCGTGTCTGTCGTAGCAGCGCTAGTTATTGCGCCGGCCGATCAGATAACTGAAGCGAGCCATGGCACAGTTTCAGCAAAGTCAGAGTTGCTTGCATTTCATTTATTCCCATTTTTTGGTTTTTCGGCCAATCAAGAAGTCACCGCCCACCAAGTGGCCACCTGTACCGCGGCTCTCGAGCAACTGTTCAGGGCCAGCAACCTATTAGACACCTACTCCAGCCGCCCTCCTAGCCCTGCTGAGAGCTTAGCCCGGCAAGTCCAGACCGAGGCACGAATTGTGCGAGGTTCTGCGTACCAGGAGCAAACTGCTGATGAGATCAAATCTGTCCAAGCTCAATTCGACAGCTGGTTTGCAGCAAAGGTAGGGATATCGGCGACTAGAGCGCAGGATTTCTTATGGGCAATCCAAGCTGCACAGGGAGCCGCAGTTAATGATTTCATGATTGATGTAGTCAGCTTTGCGGAAACAATGAAGGAAGACTGGATCAAAGCAAAGAAGACGCCTTCAAAGCGGCGGACAGCAAACGATCACGGGAAGTTGAGTACGTTGAAAGATGAGAAAGCGGCATGGGACGTTGGTTATTCCAGTTGTCTAAACGAACACGCCTTCGAAAAACTACCAGTTGAGCTAAATCGTCTGAATGCATTACCCGTGCCCACAGAAAGAGAGTGGCAGTCCTTGATCAACCTCATCGGACTCCCCAAAGATGTAAGGAATGGATTGACCGACCCGATCGAAATAAAAAGTAGACCCCTTTACGTGTTGCCAGATGATAGGGTCCTCCTGGTCGACATTGCGAACGCTCTCGATGCTGTCTGGGATGCGTTGGACCAGATCGCAAAAAAGGATAACAAATTCTTTGACGGAAAGTATCAGCCGAGGAAAGCAAAGTGGCTCGAAGAAAAAGTCGTGGAATACCTCGGAAAGATATTTCCAAACACAAACATTTATCACGATTTGTCCTACCCGGATTTGGATAAGCCTGGTAAGGCCACAACGGAGTTAGATGTCGCGGTTCTATGGGGACCCTTCTTAATCTTGGTGGAGGCCAAGGCAAAGCAATTTCGATTAGAGTCGCAATTGGGTGACATAGGAAGGTTGCGAACGGATATCAAGAAGAATGTCGAAGATGCTTTCGAGCAGGCGAGACGCGCGGCCACCTACATCGACAAAACCGACAAGCCGGAATTTACGGAAATTGCAACTGGTCGAAAAGTCAGAGTCGACAAGGGGAAGATTCGTCGGACGTACTTGTTGACGGTTTCACTGCACCAACTAGCGGGGCTCGCAACGAGACTAGCCGTATTTCAGGACGTCGGACTATTCAAGGACGGGGAATACCCGCTTTCTATAAGCTTGGCTGACCTTGAGACGGTTTCCGAATTCTGCGAAGGGCCAGATGTACTTTTGCATTACATCGAAAGGAGGTTGGAAGTTCAGAAGAGCGATCAGGAAATGCTAGTTGACGAACTGGATTTCTTTGGGGCTTACCTAGACACACGGTTTCGGTTGGAAAGATTCTTCCCTCAGGGCGAAGAGGAAAAGACGAAATACAACGCCATCCTGCTTAGCGGATGGTCCGAGCAATTCGACTCTTGGATGATGTACAGGAGAGGTGACATTTCCCACGCGCCAGAGATAAGGCTAAACGTTCCTAACGAAATCAGGGACATTCTCGTTGAACTCAGAACACGAAATGATGATGATGGGGCTCGGTGGATAGCTTTCACTTTGCTGGGGATGTCTGACGCGAGTTTGGGAGTTATTAGCCGAGCGTTCCGTGAAATCCGCTCAGCGACTCTAACGCCAGGCATGCTTCGTCGCTTGGTGAACCAAGTTGAGGATACAGTCATTTCTGTTGTGGCGTCGCTGGATCAGTCGCCAGACAGGCTCCGAGTGCGAACAGAGATGATTGCTACTCTTGAAAAATACAAACGAAAGGCCTCTAAGAGCATTGGCTTCGGAATTATGGTTCACGACCAAACGAGACCCTTTGAGTCAGCCACATTGGTGGAGTATCCGTGGAAGCACCAAGTTGAACTAGAACAGCTCTTAAAAGACGAACCACCCATGGCCCCTGCTCCAGGCACAAAAAGGCCAGGCAGAAATGAGCCTTGTATCTGTGGGAGCGGCAAGAAGTTCAAGAAGTGTTGCCTCAACAAGGTCGAAGATATGAAGAGCATCCGGTCAAAATTGAGATGAAACCTAACCAGAAAATCGACCGCGTATTTCATTTTTCGAAACTCCTCACACCTGAGAAGTAAAATGACACTACAAGCAGACCATTTACGTTTACCGCGAAATTATACTGATGAGTAGCAATCAAGGCTCAACGCAAGACAGCGAATCAACAAGTCGACATTCAGTTACCATGGACATATACAGTAGTCTCGGAGCGTGATCCAAGAATTCTTGTCACGTCATAATCACGGCACGCGATAAAAACCACTGTCAAAGCATGTCAACGGTTGCAAACTCAAACTGCTCTCTAACGGCGGCAATTGTAATAAACGTTAAAGTTGTGTGACTCGATGTCACAAAATGTAAAACCCCAAGGTCGGGAGTCCAAGGCTCACTAGTGGACCCAGGGCAACGATCACGACATCTTTCTGATCAGGGCGGTAGAATATCTTGAAAGGAAATCGCCGAAGAGGGAATCTTCGAGCTCCGTGATACGCCCAGGTCCAGAACTCTTGTGCTATACTTTCGGCCATGGAGCAGCAGGAACTGATCGAGAAAATCAAGAGACTTCCTCAGGATAGTATCGCTGAAGTGGAAGATTTTGTTGACTCCCTGGCGCGTCGCGAACATAGTCTCAACCGAGCAAACCTCCATCAGGCACTCACTAATTATGCAATTCAACATGCGGGGACGGATGCCGACCTGGATTCCGACCTCGAGGTCGCTGCGACTGATCACCTCCTCCAACAAAACTCAGAACAATGAAACGGGGCGAAGTTTACTGGGCCGATCTCGTTCCTCGTTCAGGGTCCGAGCAGCAGGGTCGACGTCCGGTGATTGTGATCTCGCACGATGCTTTTAATCAGACGCAAGGCTGGCGATCGATTATCGTTGTCCCTCTTTCAACTTCCGCAGCGCAAGCGGGGCGTGGGCCTTCGGCCGTATTGCTGCCTCAAGGCGCAGCCGGTCTCAGCAAGGAGAGCGTCGCGCTCTGCCATCAAGTGACCACATTGGATCGCTCGAAGCTCTCCCAACGAATTGGCGAGTTGAATTCGACTCAGCTTAGACAAGTCGAAGATGGTATCAAGGCTGCGATGGACTTACGGTAGCTATGGGGTCGAACAATTCCGCGCGGACTTCTTCCCAAGGGATCAATTCCACTGTTCCTGCGTCTACCTCGGCCAGCCGTCGCCTGATCACCTCAGACCAAGCCGATTCCACATCAGGTGCGCCATCGAGTTCGGGATTCTCGGTATTCATACTCATACCCATCCTCCCATCTGTCCGATTTCGTCAGGCTTAGGTAGATAGTCAACGAACGCATTCGGATAGCCCGCTGTTGCCGCCTTTTCTCTCGCGACGCGGTAATTTGGACCAAGTGCGACAAGTTGATCACGGTCTAGCGCCACGTACTGTCCGCCGTACTCTTCGCGATGAGACTTCAGCCAATCCATTCGTTGCCGGATCTCGTCGTCGCCGGTCTCGCTGTCGGTCGGTTTTGCCATTGCTTCACTCTACTCGGTGGCGTCCGAGGCATTTTCGCATGTCTAGCCATTCGCCAGATAGTCATGGGCGCGCGCGGTAGTTGGTCATTTTCACTGTTGAACATGTGCCGTCACATTAAAGTGGGCCTCTCTCACTCCAGCCTCGTCAGCTTCATGCGGAGCCCAACCTTTCTCGCCCCTGTTGGAATCAACCAAAGAGTGTTGGACCCTTCGAGTCTGAACTCGGATCCCTGCGGGTTGGGTTTGCTCATATCCCAGGTGGTCTTTGC
>DASYRR010000033.1:0-10500 GCA_036004125.1 Pyrinomonadaceae bacterium
TTACTTTAGTCAGGCGCCATTGTTTCAAGTTGCCGCGGGTGGCGGTCCCGGCGGTGGATTTGGTGGCGGTGGCGGTGGTGGTGCAGGTGGGGGCGGCGGACAGTCTGCAAATCGTGCTTCCGGACGCGGCGGTGTCGGCGATGCAGACGTTATTCAGGCCATGCCACAACCACGACCTCCTGACGCTTCTCGTTCAAGCGCAGATCAGGCAACGGCAGATCGAGAGAACATCTTCTTCGTCCCACCGCAATTGCGACCACGAGTCATTCTCCGTTTTGGATCTGACGAAAAGACGTTATTGATAAGCGGCATGCTCGGCGGTGGATCAGAATTGGTTAACAAACCCGCCGTGGTAGATGTTCCAGTTGGGCGTGGGCACGTGGTGATGTTTGCAACCAATCCGATGTGGCGACATCAAACGCAAGGAGAATTCTTTTTGCTGTTCAATGCCGTACTCAACTACGATAACCTGGGTGTAGGGCGTACTGAGCCTACAAGGGGGCAGGGTCAACGATCGAGTGCGGAAGATCAGTAAGTCAGCTTCAGTTATTTTTCTTGCTCTGTGCACCTCCTTGGAGTGCGGAGACCTGTCACCGCTTTGGTACAGCGAATCTCAACATCAACGCCGTCCTGTACCAAAGCGGTGACAAGTCCCCGCACTCCAAGGAGGTGCACAGAGAAACTCCGAGGAGATAGGTACATGAGAAAAACAGGGATTGCTTTAATCGTTACTTCTGTCTTGATTGTTGCTGTTTCTGCGATCAAATTGACATCCGGTGCGCAGAACGCCAATAGCTCAACAACGACTAATAAGAATCAAAACGATTCGCGGCAGATCGCTCCACCTTCCACCCCGCAGCCTGACTTCTCAAAGAACACCTGGGAGCTTCCGGAAGATGCTGACAAGACCAAGAACCCGGTGGCTGCATCATCGGAATCGGTCGCGAAAGGTAAAGACCTCTATTTCACTCGCGACAAGGGAAACTGCATTTTCTGCCACGGTGAGACAGGTTCGGGCAATGAAGCCAATTTGCCTAGATTGAGACGCAAGCCCGCAGATCTCTCCAACAAAGAACGCATGACTGCGATGAGTGATGGCGAGTTGTTCTGGAAAATTTCAAAAGGCATAAATGGGATCATGCCTGCGGGCGAGAAACGCATGACGACAGAGGAGGAACGTTGGCACGTCGTTAATTACATCCGCACATTGGCGAAGGAGCCTGCGAAGCCGTAGGGTCAGAGATTCCTCTCCGCATAATCCTTTAACTCCTTCAACGACGATTCCGACGTTAAGCGGAAGAGTTTCACCGGGCAACCGTCGGGAATCTTCGGGCCCATCAACGAGTCAGTAATTACAAAAGCGGCCGATCTTAGTCCCTTCTCCCAACCCCGCTCTCGCGCATCGCGAAAACTCAGGGCGTCAGCATCGAGTCCCGCTGCCAGGAGCATCGTGCGTGCCCAACGCAAGAATTCAGGCCAGCGAGACACGATAGCAACAAGTGAATCCTCGCTCGGTCGCGTTTGCCCGCGCATCGATTCCGCTACCGATGCTGAATGGATCACGAGCAAGTCTGAGGTTGGCTCAAGTCTCTGCTGAACGTCCTCGAAGTGGCCGTACAGGACGACAGGTACCGCTCCTGTCAAAAGAGCAGGATTGTTCAAATCGGTGGGCGCTGCACCAACGACCTTTGCGCGAGTCACCTCAATGATCTCCGCCACCAGGATCGCTCGCAGTTCTTCGTCAGGCTCGAGCAAGAGAAAGCGATCGGGCGGTTGCAGCGCCAGGCAACGTTGCATACCAATATGGATGTCGGCAAGTGAATATCCCTGAGCCCGAGTGGTCCTGAGGAACCGTGCGATTAACTGATCCAACGTGAGCTGGCCATCAAGTTTGTCCGCATTCTTAGCGCAAACGTAGACACCGCTACCCTTGCGAAACTCCACCCAACCACGCCGCGCAAGTTCGCGATAGGCCGCGCTGACTGTATTGGCGTGCACGTCGTACCGTCGGGCAAGATCTCGGGTACTTGGCAGGCGCTGTTTGGCTTTCAGATCGTTGCTCACAATGCCGAGAACAATCTGGGTTACGAGCTGTTCGCGGATGGGTACTTCACTGTTTTTGGAGAGCCATAGACGCATGTCCGATATGCTTCTGTCTTGTCGTGGTCGTTCAAAATCGCGCCGCAGGATATCACAGGCGCGGTAATCCGAGTCGCTCCTTGGAGTGCGGTAACCTGTTACCGCTTTGGCACAGCGAGACTTTCTTAACAGGCGCCGGTAGGTCAGGGGCCGGGATATTTATTGCGGCGCCCTGTACCAAAGCGGTAACAGGTTACCGCACTCCAAGGAGGTTCATTTGCTCTTCGCGCCTTTTCTTTCTATAAGAGATTCGGAAATGGATACTTCTTCTGCCATCGCCGTGTTAACCGCAATGATTACGCCCGCAGTTCTAATCACCGCTTGCGGCAGCATGATCTTGTCGACCTCGACGCGACTAGGACGTGTTGTTGATCGCGTCAGAAACCTATCCGACCGTCTCGAGTCGATGACCGAAGAAGAACGTCGAGGCGAAGATATTACTGAGAGGCAAGCGGTGATCTTCCAGCAACTGGATAAGCTCACGAGTCGGGCTCGGATTCTCCAACGCTGCATGGTGACTTTCTATTTGAGTCTGGGAATGTTTGTGGCGACCAGCGTCGCGATCGGTATAGTTGGCTTCGCCAGCACACAACGTTACAGCATCATCCCGGTCGCCCTGGGGATCCTGGGAGCATGTTTTCTTTTCTACGGCAGCATCCTGCTAATTTTTGAGGCACGACTCGCACTCAGCACAATCCACCACGAAATGGATTTCATCTGGCAACGTTCCAAACAAGTAGCTCCCGCTGAAGTTGTGGAAACGCACAAACCTCACTTTGTTCATTTCAGACGCCATGATTGATGCCGCAGGTCAAACTTCGATTGTGAATAACCACGAGCCCTCGTACTTGCGCTTGCTGCGCGAAGGTGCCTTGCAAAGAAGAGTTGAGGCTCTGGAACAACTTCTCGAACAGTGCACAGTTTGCCCGCGTGATTGCCTGAACAATCGACTGCAGAATGAAATCGCTGCTTGTTATTCAGGCAGGTTGCCAATCGTTTCCTCCTACACGCCGCACTTTGGTGAAGAGCCGCCGCTGGTTGGCACTCAAGGCGCCGGCAACATCTTCTTTGGCAATTGCAACTTGCGCTGTGTTTATTGTCAGAACTATCAAATCTCGCAAACGCACAAGGAGCAAATGAAGAACGAAGTCACGCACGAGCGTCTCGCTGAAATGATGCTGGAGCTACAGCAGCGCGGTTGTCACAACATCAACTTTGTCTCTCCAACTCACTTCGCTCCCCAGATGGCCAGGTCGGTTCTGTTAGCGGCTGAGCAGGGTTTGCGACTGCCGATCGTTTACAACTCTAATGCGTACGATGCAGTTTCAGTGCTGCAATTGCTTGAAGACGTGGTTGACGTCTACTTGCCGGACTTGAAGTACGCCGAGGACGAAGCTGGGTTCGTTTACTCAAAAGTGAGGAGTTACAAAGAGTACTCACGGGCTGCATTGAAGGAGATGTATAGGCAGACCGGGCCAGACCTTGTCTTCGATGCCGAAGGATTATTAAAGCGAGGACTTGTCGTGCGTTTGCTGGTGTTACCGAATGACGTCGCTAATATTGCGGAATCGATTGAGTGGATACGAGATGAGTTGAATCCTCACGTTGCGATCTCAGTCATGGCTCAGTACTACCCGACCCATCAGGCCGAAACAAACAACCGGTACGTTCTGCTGTCACGGCGAATTCGGGAATCTGAATGGATGAAAGCAACCTCCGCCCTGGAAGTATTGGGAATGGAAGAAGGTTGGGTACAGGAGTTTGACGGAGCTTCGTATTACTACCGGCCGGATTTCACGGATGCTGAGAGACCATTCAGGGATATTAGGGACTTTGAGTAGGCTTCTAACGCGCTTCCGTCAGGCTTCATACCGTACGCTGGGACTTCCCGCTGGATAAAACACACCAAGCAGACGCAGCTCATCAGTGCCTGTGTTTTCTACGCAATGAATCTGACCTTTCGGTAGGTAGATGCAAGAGCCTGGTCCGATGGCAGTAGTTGTTGGACCCGCCCACATGCGTCCTAGTCCACGCAGTATAAATACCACTTCTTCATACTCGTGAAAGTGGTCTGGAGCACGACCAGGTGGAATTGAGCCGACGAATTGAGTCACCTGTTCACTTCCGATTTCATCATTCACCAGAACACGGTACCAACGATCCGCAGTTGGTATAGCGGCTCGATCTGTCAATCGCACACCCGGAAAAGCCAATGCTTCGCCTGATCGCGGCGGATTTGGCGCAACTACGCTTTGATTTGTTGACTCGGGACATTGGACACTTACAAAGAGCACGGGCGCGATATTTAGATTCTCAACCAACATGGCTTGCCCAGGTCGCAGATACAGACCAGATTGTGCATTAACCTCAAAACTCTGTCCGTCGATGTGGACCTTGCAACTATCACTCGAGACCGGACCACCTTCGATTTGTTCGAGATGATAGAAGACTTCGTCGGCTTCACGATTGTAAATTATCGGCGATACGCCTTGACCAAACTCAAGCACTCTTAGCGAGATCGCCAACGCTCCAGTTTCTCGTCCAATCTGACTCCAGATCTTCATCGAACCGTTTTTCGCCGGAGAGCCTTCGTTCATCCGCGAGACACGACACCCTCCTTCCAACACGATGGCCATCGATCTGGATCTCCTAAGACTTTTTCGAACCTAAATGATGCGTGGTGTGTTCAGTAACCTAAGGCGCTGGTGTTCTCGTAGGACTCAGTTCGTTAGTCATCGCGCACAGTTGAGGAGCTTCATATTGTGAAGTTGAGTCGAGTAGCTTTTGCGCGAGTGCATCCTGCTGAGTACCGGGCAAGTTCTTCCGCGGAACCGTGAACACCGATACAGATCTCCCCACAAGAACAAAGTACAAAGCACGAAGTACAAAGCTCAGTTTTCAACCTTCACCCCGCGCCAAAACGCCACGTAATCTCGAATCTCATCAGCAGCCGGTTTCGTCGTCGGGTAATACCACGCGGCGTCTTTGTTTACCTGGCCATTAACGACAACGTTGTAGTAACTGGCTTCACCCTTCCACGGGCAAATTGTGTGGGTTTCGCTCGGCTGGAAGTATTCGTTGTTAATGGCGGCGCTAGGAAAATATTGATTGCCCTCAACCTCGATGGTCTGATCGCTTTCCGCTAAGACCGCACCGTTCCATGTTGCTTTCATCTTGTCCCCTTTGTTCACTTTGGTTAAGTCAGCGATCGTCACGGTAAAATTCCCTCGGGTACGAGCCACGGATGTAGATCCAAAGCCAGTCGTCCAGCTTGGACAGCAGGGTCCGTTAACGTCAGTGCTCGAGCCTCTTCGAGTGAATCAACACGAAAGACAAAGATACCTCGCAAAACCCCATCGTCACCAAATGGTCCTGCTACTACTAGCTTCTTCATGTCTGCCAGTCGATGAATGTTGGCCATATGACCCTTCTGAATCTCTTCAGTCTGTGGAGTCTTTTCCGGCGTCCACTTCGCGCCTCTGACGAGAAAAGCGAGAAATGCGGTCGTCAACTTTTGAGGTGTCTCGGTTTTCTTCATTACGTCTTCCGACCACCACGGGTGCAATTCGGCGATAACGTGTCCATTCGCTACCGCGGGATCAGCGTTGACCCAGTTGCGCGCTTCGTCGGCAGACTTTGCCCGCAGGATGTAAACGCCGACCAGTTCGCTTTCATCCTTGATGGGGCCGGCGATTACAGCCTGCCCGGATTTGAGCATTGACTGTACATACTCAACGTGTTGTTGCTGAAGCGAGGGTAAATCTTTACCCGGATTCGGAGACCATTTGGGGCCACGCTTGAGAAGCGCCATATGAAACTCGATCATTTTTGGCGCGGTCGTGGTTTGTTGCTGTGTCTGTGCAACACTTGAGCTCGTCAAAATCAGAAGCAGCAGCGCTATGAACAAGGCTCTTTTCATTGTCACTCCTCAATCTGAAACTCAGCTGAAATTAGCGTCTACATGCGTCGGTTGAGGCATAGAAAGACTCCGAATTCACGAATTGACGTTAATTGGTGCTGGGGAAGCAGGGCGATTATAGAGGAAAGAGAAATCGTTCGCGAGGGGCGTCTCTTTGGAGTGCGGTAGCCTGTTACCGCTTTGGTAAAGCGAGTCTCCTGAAGGACGCCCGGTTTGTTGGGGCCGCGACGATAATTGCTGTGGTGCCCTGTACCAAAGCGGTAACAGGTTACCGCACTCCAAGGAGGTGCCTGAAACTTAAGTCGCCAAATCGTCACTTACAAATGTCCAATGATGCATGACCAGTGTTAAGATCTGGGCACTTACACCCCGAGGTATATCCTAATGAGAATGATCCTAGTCCTGACTCTTACTTTGGCATTCGTCTCGTCCGCATTATTGCAGGCTCAGGCGCAGGAACCAGCCACGCAGCAACCAACGGCTGAAGACCTCGCCAAACAAAAAGAGGCTCTGGAAAAAAACGCGTATCGCTTACTCGAACAAGTTATCGACGAGGCGCAGGCATTGAGGTTGCCTGAGAATCGCGTGCATATTCAGATCGGTGCGGCAGATTTACTCTGGGATCACAATCAGGGTCGGGCGCGTTCACTCTTCTCGTTGGCCTCCGACGCTATCGCCGAGATGATGCGAACTGCTCCAACAAACACAAACCAGCGTGGTACCCCCAATCAGGATCGAAGAGCGTTTTCGTTGCGACAGGAATTAGTATTAGCAGCCGCTCGTCATGATGCTCCGCTGGCTTATCAACTGCTTGCCGCTACGAAATCTCAGACACCAATCCAGAATCAGCCCGTCGATCCTCGCAATCCACGGCCGCAGATAAATCTGGATGACAACCTCGAGCAGACATTGCTGGGACGGATCGCTGCCCTTGATCCAAAACTAGCTGCTCAGAATGCCGAACAGATGATGGACAAGGGGCAGTTTCCGCGGAGCCTTGGCGAAGTGATCAATCAATTGCAGCGTCAGGATGCGGAGGCAGCAGCAAAGCTGGCTGACAAAACCGTTAAACGAATTCAGTCTGCCAATCTATTAACCAACAACGAAGCTGGAAATTTAGCTCAATCGTTCTTGGCTGTTGGCCCACGAGTCCCAGTAGCCTCGAGTAGTAGTGCTTCATCAGATACCAAGAGTCAACAACCACAGGGACGTAGCCCCGTTCTGGAGGTATCCGCGTATACCGACTTGCTTTCGACGGTAATCGACTCCGCGCTGAAAGTGACCCCGCAACAGCAAAATACTCAACGTGCTAATCAGGGCGGGCGTCCGGGCGGTGGCGGTCCGAACCGAGGTCCGAACGTACAACAACAAAACAATCAACCCACGCCACCTACTGATGCGCAGATTGAACAAAACAATGCACGCCGGCTGTTGGCTGGTTTGCAGATTGTGCTTCCTTCAATAGATCTCTATTTACCGGGCCGAGCCAGCGCCGTTCGTCAGAAGCTCTCTGAAATAGGGATCGCCGATCCAACCCGTGCGAACTTTGCCCAAGCCATGAACGCGCTCCAACAGGGGAAACCGAATGCCGACGCGCTCGTTCAAGCGGCGGCGACAGCGCCTCAGCCTATGCAGGCACGAATCTATCAACAAGCCGCAATGCAGGCACTGGATGAAGGGAATGCTGATCGGGCGCGTCAAATCGCAAACGATCATCTCCAAGGTGGCACACGCGATTCAGTTATGCAACGCATCGATTTTAGAGAAATAGCCAAGAAAGCCGAGGGGACACGACTTGAGGAGATCCGTCAAAACGTTGCGCGCCTTTCTTCAGATACCGACAAGGTGTCTTTGTTGTTGCAAATCGCCGGTGATCTCCAAAAGGACAATCCAAAAGCCCAGCTTCAGGTGTTAGAGGAAGCCCGACAGATAATCAATCATCGGGCGGCGAGCTACGATCAGTTTGAAGACCAACTTCGCGTCGCCCGTGCGTTTGCCGAAGTCGATCCAGCCAAGAGCTTTGAGGTGCTTGAGCCGGGTATTTCTCAACTTAATGACCTGTTATCGGCAGCTGCGGTACTGAGTGGATTTGAAGTGAGCATATTCCGAGATGGTGAGATGAATGTGTCAAATCAAGGTGGCAGCGGTTTGAACTCCACGATCAATCGGTATGGTCAGGAACTGGCACTTTTAGCCAGGACCGATTTCGAACGTTCTGAAACGCTGGCTGGCAGATTTCAATTCGCGGAACCCAGAATCGTCGCTCGCCTTTCGATCATTCAAGGGGCACTCGGTGTGAGATCATTTACTCAGCCGAACATGAATGCCTTTCGGAGCGGCGGTGGGTCATTCACTGTTCGACCCCAGTAATGTCCGATATGCGTCTGTCTTGCCATTGTGATGACATTAATTTGGCCACGGATAAAAACGGATGCGAGCGATCAGAAAAAAGAATCATGTCAGCTAATGCACGTTTAGTTACTGACCTTTCGACAAAGTAAACAACCTCCTCACCATCCAGCCTAGCACCTTAATTGCTCACCTCCGTCTGAAGGGACCAATATGCAGAGGACGAAGACTGGAACGCCAAAGGCTTAGACCAAAGGTCCAACGTCAGTTGGAATTTCGCAATGTCCTGAGTGTAGAATCCTGATTCGACAATCTCCTGAAGGGAGCATGAGCATGCCAGAGAGACGGGGAGTACAAGCCACGGAGGAAGTTAAGGCAGAGTGGTCCCAGGCCTACAAGATCTACCTCAAGGCGCCCGGTGACCGTTACGACAAGAAAAAGGACCGCACGTCACGTATCGATTTTGTCGCTCAGGAAATGAAGTTGACACGCAAACAGGCAAAGCGCCGTATTCGAAATTACGAGGCTTGGCAACGAAACATTAAGAAGGGTTTAGTGACACCTTGATTTAAGCCTGACATTACCCGCAACCTCACACGCATTGTCTTCTAGCAGCAGCGCCAATAAATCGTCGAGGTTGTTGAGCAGTTGCACTCGTGTGCGTCTCAATTCATCTTCGGAGGCCACTGAATGAAAACCCGATTGCGATCGAGAGACCGGATTTCCTTCTTGTTTGGTCTATCCTTTCTGATTGCTATTCTGGCGTGTAATCCAGTCGCGAGATTTACAAAACAGTACAAGTGCACAGTTCAAGACAAACCAGAGCCGAAAACTCCATACGAATACGTTAATCGAGGCGTGGAGCACATGAATGCCGGTGAACTCGACTGTGCGATGGGAGCTTGCTCCGAAGCCATCAGACTTGATTCACGCTTTGCCGCGGGCTACGCGTGTCGTGGAAGTGTCCTTAATAGCAAGGATGAGTACTCGAGGGCGCTCAAAGATTACGATTATGCGCTGAGTCTACAAACCGAAAATGGAGACTTCTATTACAGCCGCGCCGGGGTCCACGATCATCTCGGCAATACAGATCAGGCACTTGCTGATCTAGCTAAAGCGATTGAGCTGATCAGTAGCGAAGGTGGTAGATCCTTTGCTTTGTCACGTCGAGCCCACATTTTTCAGAAGCAGGGTAAACTCGCAGAGGCCGTTGCAGATTACACCGAAGCGATCAGGTTAAAGCCCGAATTTGCCTACCATCACAAGAATCGCGGCGATGTGTATGTCGAAACAGGTGACTATAACAGAGCCATCGGAGATTATTCAGAAGCGATCAAGTTGGATCCAAAGAACGAGTACTTTTATAGCGTTCGGGCCGAGGCCTATCGAGCGCTCGGACGAGAGGACCTCGCTGATCGAGATGAGCTCAGCGTCCAAAGTCTCAAGGCAGGTGGAACGCCAGAGCAGACATGGATAGCTGAACCGCCGAGCTCCAAAACGAAAGTAATTTCAGGCGGCATTCTCAATACCAAGGCAGTTAGTCTGCCTCAACCGCCGTATCCTCCAATCGCACGAGCTGCCAAAGCTGCGGGACGCGTGGTGGTGCAAGTCGTTGTCGATGAGAATGGGAAGGTTATTTCAGCTCACGGGGTTTCCGGCCATCCGTTATTGCAGGCCGCTTGTGTTGCTGCTGCACGTGAAGCCAGGTTCGAGCCCACCATACTTTCCGGACAACCTGTGAAGGTAAGGGGATTGTTGACGTATGACTTTTGAGCTATGCACTCCGATAGGAGTGCAATGTTTATAGCGCACAGGATGTTAGAAGCTTCTGCACTCCGTTAGGAGTGCGATGTCTATGGATCGAGACAGCGAATGCCCTTGTTATGCTGGGGATTTGCATGGCACTCCTACCGGAGTGCGGAGCTTTGTTCTTGCATGATCTATAAACATGGCACCCGAGCGCCAAGGAAGCTGGATATCTCTGATTGGGTGAGAGTCCCAGTCGAGAAAGGTTCTAACCAACCACTCGTACCGAGTGTTGCAGCCGTGAGGAGGTGAAGTCAATAACCGAACGAAACGGTTGAAGCGTACAC
>DASYRR010000034.1:0-9183 GCA_036004125.1 Pyrinomonadaceae bacterium
CGTTGCCATGCGTCAAACTTATCACTCCGATCTTAACTTTGGCAATGATTTGGAAAATCCTGTAGTGAATATGACTTTCGTCCTCGCACCTGATTGGGTGGTATGTCGTTGGCCCGCGGGCTGTCTATGGAAATCAAACAGCTCGGCAAACGCGGGCTTCGCTTGAGCAGTATTGTTGGCAGCGTCGAGTTGGCTTTGTCCGATAATCTCAACGCACAATTCGAAGCAAGCAGCATAGTCGGCAATGTTGTGAGCGACATTCCCGCGGTTAAGCTCTTAGCCGACCGCCGGTCTGACTTTGAAGCGCAAATCGGTTCGGGTGGACCTGTGATCACTATCTCAAGTGTCAGAGGCGGAATTCGACTTCGCAAACTCGATTAAGAAAGCGCTTCGATCATTGGGGACAACTAGGTGACTAGATGTTCACTCCGGAGGAGTGACATGTTTATAGCCGAAGCAGCAACAGGAATTCTCGTACTCCGTTAGGAGTGCAATGTCTTATCCCCACATTCGCTAATCGTAAAACTCAAACGCGTACTCTTCCTTAAAATCTATCTCAAACTTCCGCAATAATGTCAGGTACTCATTACGGAATGATCTACGGCGGTGATGTTCTTCCTGATTCTCGATGTAGCGAACGATGGTATCTAGTTGCGAATGACCGTAGGAAAACGCGCCGTAGCCCTCCTGCCATGCGAATTTGCCTCGGGCCAATTTCTTCTTGTTGATCCATTCCGAGGAGTCAGATTTGATGTCCCTAACGAGATCTGCGAGAGCCTTCGCCGGCCTTAATCCGATCAGGATATGAAGATGATCAGGCATCCCATTAATCCTGATTAGTTTTTGGCCTTGCTTGGTCACGATTCCCGCAATGTACTTGTGGAGTTCCTCTTTGAAGTCAGAGGTGACTAATGAAAGACGTCCGCTAACTGCAAAGACTGTTTGAATGTAGATTTGTGAGTAAGTATTAGCCATGAGGTAGCTCTTTTCTGCTCTGGTGAGCGTGAGGATGTGTAAAGCGTGAGGGATGATAACAGCGACGTTGGCGTGATGCCAGGTTTTGCCGCAGAGTCTGACGTCCATTTTGCAGACCATCGACATGGCGCTCCTACGGAGCGCGAATTTATTTTTGGCCGGGTGCTATAAACATGTCACGCCTACGGCGTGAAGACCGGGCGAACCGATCGGGTTGTCTTCACTCTTGAGGGTGCAATGTCTATAGCCGGCTACCGCTTGATGGTCTTCACTCCGCAGGAGTGAGATGTTTATAGATGTCGACCGCTTGATATCGTCTTCGCTCCGCTAGGAGCGACATGTGGACCAGGCCTCAACATCGCACTCCCAACGGAGTGCCGTCTCCTCAGCATCATCGGCTATAAACATGTCACTCCTCCGGAGTGAAGAGCGGTTGACGCTGGCTGCCACGCAACGTGCAACTAGATCTTGAACCAACTTGCGGTCACGTCTCTGTCGACCCCACTGAAGACAAGGCGCGGCTCAACGGCATTGCCAGACGATTTAAGACGACTTCTTCATTGAACGAGAGCGGAAACCTATCTCTTTGCGCTTTCTAACTGGAGGTGCCATCAGTTTTCTAATCGCCTCGAACACGACTCTAAATCGCCGATCATATTTGCTTTCAAGTTCGTCCAGGCGCTCAGAGAGCTCCACGTTTGAGGTCATCATCAGTCGGAGGTTAACGAACGCCCTCATGATCTCGATGTTCACCGCGATCGCACGTTTGCTTCGCAAATACACTCGAATAGCATAGCAACGGCCCTGTTCGGTAAAAACATATGGTCGAAAACGAGGGTCGCGATGTTTTCGGAACCGATCACAATTTGTGATCGGTTCAATTGAGTCATCTCTTCGGCCGTCAACTGAAACATAAAGTCCTCAGGGTAACGATCGCTGTTGCGGCGGACCGCCTGATTCAGGGCAGCATTCGTCACATAGAGTTTCGCCAGATCCCGATCCTGAGACTGTGATGATTGAGGGCGCGGCACTGTATCGAGAAGATTTGGGATTGTGAACGTCTCCGCGTCTATCCGCGTTCATCCACGGCTAATTTTTTTCCCGCGTTCTTCCACCTTGGCGGTGCCAAGAAGAACGTAGCTAAAATCGCGATCGCAAAGACACAATACGCGCCATTTATGACCCACCTCGGCGCTGACCCAATCAAAATGAAGGATAACAATCGATCCATGAAAGCGCTGCCATCGACCGGTTGCTGCGCCGACGCTCGCGCTTGGTTCTCCCAGGTGGTCAGCGGGCAATTAAGCTTCAGGAAAACTTCCATCACGACAATCAAAATCGCGACTAGATGAGTAATCCGAAACCAAGGATTGCGAATCCATGTCCTTCCTCGCCACGCGCCCATCAAAATCGCCACCAATCCACCTACGACATAAACGACGTAGGCAATATGTATAGCTACGATCAGATCAGCAAGTAATGCGTAAGGCATGGTTTAGTTCATGGTTGCAACCGACGGGTATTACCGACGAGATCTTTGGACTGATCATTAATGACGTGAGTTGGCAATCTGCTGCGCTTGTCCTGAGAATCCGCTACGAACTTGTTTGCTCGCACGTAGCCCGTATTCAGCCGGCTCATCTTCCGTGAGTTTACCTTCCGTCGATTTTCGGGCGAGTTCTTCGATGCGAGCTTGCAGTTCAGGATCAGCTTTGAAACCAATCACAGCGTCTGCCTTTTCGGGCAAAACAATCTCCAGCATCGGCCGTACGCCGCGATCGAATGCCACGCTCTCTGAGGTCATTGCCATGCCCAAAACTTACCCTCGAATCCTAGCTTTGGCAATGATTTCGACTGCCGGACATGTGCTCATGGCTCCACTGCAGACTGACGGAAACGTCATCGGCCATGTCATCTTGGCCCCGCGGGCTGTCCATGGATATCAAACAGATCGACAAACGCGGGCGCGTGCTTGAGCAGTATTACCGACTTCGTCGAGTTGGCTTTGTCCGATAATCCCGAGCGCACAATTCGTCGCCGACAGCCTAGTCGGCAACGTTGTTAGCGACATCGCAATCTCAAGCGCTTAACCGACGGCCAGTCTGACTTTGAAGCGCAAATTGGTGCGTGTGGACTTGTGATCACTATCTCGAGTGTCAGGGGTGGAACTCGACTTCGCAAACTCGATTAAGGAAGCGCTTCGATCATCGGGGACGGCTTTGACTCAAAAGTCGGGTTTAGCTCGAAGCAGGAGTGTTTTGGTTCGTGTTAATTCGTGTGACTTCGTGGATCGTTCTTAGGTTTCTGGACAAAAGGAACGATCCACGAAGTCACACGAACTAAACACGAAAACTTCTTACCGGCGAAATTACTTTTGAGGCCAAGCTATCAAGGACAACGAGCTCAGCACCACACGCTGCTTTTCCCCTCTCCCTCTGGAAGAAGTAGGGTGAGGGTGCGAAGCATATCGGGCGGGTTTAGGTATGGAAAGCTCCCCGCCACCGTCTTTGCTGTCAATCCTATAAATCTTGTCTATTTCATTTGGCTGGCGCCGATAGCGTTGCACAGAGTGCTCCGCTAGAATGAATGCGACTGAAGTTGTCGTGGTATCAATTGATGCTAACAATACCTGCTTTGATATTTATCAATTACCCTAGTTTAATTAACCTCTAAATCGCAAATATCTGAAGAGAAAGCGCATTCCGATCTTCCTCTTAGTTTCAAAGGCATGTCACTAAGGGCGCATGGCCTGATACTTCCACCTCTCGATCAGAGTGATTATGCAGCTAACGGAAACAGATTTTGACACCCCAGATCATCTCCTTTCGCAACGCGGAGCACAACTGGCTTTTCTCAGAGCGATTAAGAGGAATTCGCCAGCAGTACTCGATGACTTAGCTTTCGGACCCTTTAACGTTTACTGCTCGATTAGGGAAACACCCGTCGAATTCCACCGACGTCTTCGGGGTGAACAGCTAACGCCTGAGGAACATCACCAAGCGAACGCTCACGTTTACGTTACCTCTGCCATCTGGCGAGACATGAACGACGGCAAGGCAGCCGATTTCGAACCGGTGCAGGACTCGTTGTTAGCATGGTCCAGGCGATGGAATCTCGACGAGGATTGGTGTCGTGCCTTCGCCTTTTTCACACTCGCAACATGGTTGATGGACCCAGACAAGCGAAACAACCGAGATTGGAATTACATGGGAATCAATTGGGAGATACCAGTAGAAGTCGAAGACTTCAAACTCGAGTGGGCTTGGCACCCTCTGAGAACATCGCGTATCGAAATTGAACGCTTAATGAGATCGTTGTTTGAAAAAGAAATGAAAAAGCATTTAGACAAGACAGAGCAGAGATTTGTACAGAACTCGGGTGCGGTTCGACCACGAATGAAAACTCAGCTGGCGCATTTTGAATGGTTGATCTCATACCAAATAGAAGGAGAGTCACAGTCTGCGATTAGCAAACGAGTAAACGCCACGCGCCAGACCGTCTCTGATGGAATTCGACTTACCGCAACGCTTTGTAATCTGACTCTGCGTCGCAGGAATCCGTCCGGCCACCCCCGAGTGAAGAAACCTCTCACCAAAATGAAAATCAAATAGGCAAGATCTTCGCAGACTCACCAATTCCTGCGTATTCAACCCTAATCGGCCCCGCTATTCTGTGTCGCGAGGTCGCAAATGAAACCAGTTGTAATCGAATTCAATTTGGGTGTTAAAACGAGAGTTCAACTCCGCGATGAAAGTCTATTCGCCAGATGGGCTCGATGCATGATCGGTCTGTCTATTTGCAGCGCTGTCTTTCTGGCTCTGCCGGGGAAGCACCTTCATTCAGTGGACACCGCGACGAAAGCAGTCATGCTGAAGAAGGACGAATATGAGCCAACTTGTTCGATGCTTAAATTGACAAGAAGAATCTCCCAATCGCACTGTTGCTATCGTCACCGATGCAAGCGGCTTAAGCTGAAATCAACAAGACTGGGTCATAGTTTTAAGTTTCGATCCTCTAAATCTCTCGAGCCTTCTGCAAAAACTCCTATCTCTCGCACTACGACTTGAACGATTAGGCGGAAACTGAAAAACGCCGAATATTCTAGAACCGTTGCCTATGAGTTCCAGGCGAACATTCTCTGACTGTCCTCAGCGCTTAAAACGCCGTCTTAAAGCGAGAAGGACTAACGCAGCTTGTGCAGTGAGAAACAGAACTGCCGAATAGAGGCAGAGTTTAGCTTGCCAACCCACAGGTTCGTAGAAGCGTTCCTTTTGAAAGGTAATGATCGAAAGAGTGAACAGAACTGACTCGCCGAGATCGCTTGCCATCTTTCCAATAGAGGTGCGGGTATGTGCCGAATCTGGGAACAGGTTGTATTCAATTACTCTCGGCGCTCCGGTATCAGTCTTAATCGGCTCAAAGCCAGCGAAAAGAAATGCAATCGAGAAAGCGAAGGTGAATGCTACTAGGACAAAAAACGCCTGCCAATAGCTTGTCCCGTAGTTACTGAGAATCCTATAGAGGTTATAACTGTTCGCCCATTCGTTAAAATTCGGCTCTCGTTTTTGAACTTGTCCGAGATACGCGCATTGTATCTAAACGCAACCCTGTTCCCTCTCTTCTTGCGGCGCATTTCCATTTCGCCAACATGAAAGTCCTCAGCGGAATCGTAATCACGTTTCTTTTCGTAGTTGAGAACTAGTTGCTGATAATTCTCGGCAATCTTTTCATAGTCCCTAGTAGCTACGAGTGACCTATTAAGGTCGGTTGCCGGTCTTAATTCATCATATAAACATCGGCTTCCACGAAACAACGCCCCAAAGCCGGACGCAGGTCGTGCCCATTTGACATCTCTGAATGTGATTAGTTCTAGATTGGTATCCAAGAACGACGCTTTACTTAAATCAACTTTTTCAAAGGTTACATTCCCGACCCTTGGCAACGTGAGAGATGTAAACTCAGCGTCAGGCAGACAGAACGGACTAAACCGAAAGTTGTCAGCTAAGCTGGCACCGTCGAAGGAAATCTTGTCAGGAATAATGGTTGAATTGAATTGAGTGCCCTCTCCGAATTGCACTTTTGAAAAACTAGTCTCCTTCGCCAAATGTGCTAAGCTGAAATCTGTAGCTCCACCAAAGATAGCGGCGTTAAAGTCCACGCCACCTTCGAACTGACTCTGCGCAAAATTCGCACCGCTCTGAAAGGATGCTTTATGAAAGGAAGCGGACTCAGAGAATCTTGCCTTTTCAAAATCTGCCTCATTCTTAAAGGTCGCTTCGTCGAATGACGTATCGGCACCGAAGTGGGTTCTCTCAAATATCGCCCTGTCCTCAAACGTGGCCTCTGTAAATGTTGCCCCCTTGTGAAATGCCACAAGAATGAAACCGGCAAAGCCTTTGAAAAGTGTTCCCGTAAAGTTTGCGGTTTCATAGAAGTGAATGCCCTTAGCGCTCACTTCTTGGTCTCCAATAGTCATGGTTGTTGCGAAAAATGACAACTCCTCGAATGATGCGTGTGTGAAGTCTATTTTCTTGTGAAATGCGACGCCTTCTCTAATGCTAGTTTCTGGAAAACGAAAGCCTCTACAATCTATGAATTGCCCCTGTGCCGTGTGAGCGTCCTTTATGAAGTGCACAAAATAGTTTGAAAAACCAAACTCCAACCTAGTCAACTTCTGTAACTCGTCTTCGGACATTCGTTTCTTTTCTTCCAAAGTCGTTTTCTTAATGTGGAATAAGCAGAAGGGTTCCCCGTTGCCATTTTTGACAATCTCATGAGGACATTCATATCGTTCCTGAGTGAAGTAGGGCAGGCGGAATTGGCAGGGATTCTGGGTGTGCATCAGCATCTTCACAAAGGTCTCAGGCTAAACGGTCTTATGATATCAATGACCGCTAAAAGACCTATACCCCCTAGACCGAATTCGATCGCGAAAGCATGTGGGCGACACACTGAAGAGTTCCGCGCTCAAAGCGTATTTGACGCCGAACGTTTCATCGAAAGAGCTGGACTTTGCAAATACGCTGACAGATGCCCGTCGCGCAGGTCCATCGTTCCAACATCGCGGTCTGCGGCCGCCTGATGTCAGTTTACCCTGCCACGTTAGTTGGCCCCTTGCGATCCTTGGATTGAAACAAACCCAATCCTTGACTCTCGTCTCGCGGCGCAATATTGTGACGGCCGCGTTGAAGGCAACGGCACTCGCTCACAAAACTAAAAGGAACGCTCCGCGTTCGCTTACTTAAAAGACAATCCAGCAGGAGGTACGACGATGATGACGATTAGACACAGGCTTCTTCGTTCCAACTCGGTGGTGTTGTTTCTTCTGGTTTCGCTCTCGGGGCTGGCGCTGGCCCAGTCGCAACAAGGAACCGAGCGAGGAGGGCGAGGAGCCGAGCGAAAACCCGATAAAGGCACGCTCACCAAAGAGACTTTCATGGATATGGAGACCGTCAGCAATCCCGCCATCTCTCCTGACGGTCGACAAATCATTTTCACTCGCTCCTGGGTTGATAAGGTCAAAGATGAGCGCGTGAGCAACCTCTGGATTGTCGATCTCGAAGGCTCTAGAACTCGAGAACTTACCAGCGGGACATGGCGCGACAGTCAGCCCGTTTGGTCGCCCGACGGCAAGCGCATCGCCTTTCTTTCGGACCGCGACGGCACCAACCAGTTGCACGTCCTTTGGGTGGACACGCGCGAGGCCGCTCAACTTACTCATCTCGAACAAGCACCGGCGGGAATCAACTGGTCGGCGGACGGCAAATCAATCGCCTTCACTGCTTTTGAAGCCGACAATGATCCAATCCTCGCGGTCAAGCTGCCCGAGAAACCGAAAAATGCGCAGTGGGCCAAACCTGCCGTGATCGTTAACCGGCTGGCATGGGCCGCAGATGGAAGAGGGCCTTTGCCGCAGGGTTTCACTCAGCTCTACACCATCGACTCGGTACTCGGAGGCACGCCGCGCCAGATCACTTCGGGTAAATACAATCACAACACACCCGAATGGTCGGCCGACGGAAAAACGATCTACGTGTCCTCGATTCGAAAGCCGGACGCTGAATACCTGCGTGGTGACAGCGAGATCTACGCGATCGATTTGAAGACTCTTGAGGTAAAGGCTCTGACCACTCGCAAGGGTGCCGACGGAAACCCACAAGTCTCGCCCGATGGCCGCTGGATTGCCTATACCGGATATGACGAGCAGAAGTTTACCAATCACGTAGCCAGTCTCTACCTGATGGACAACATGGGTGGGAGCAAGAAACTGTGGGCCGGCAAGCTCCCAAGTTCTCCGCAAGGCGTTCACTGGGCGCCGGATGGCACGGGCGTTTACTACGAGATGGAGGAGAAGGGTTCATCGCATATTTATTTCCTCTCGGTTGACGGAAAGACTCGGCAAATAACCCAGGGCACTCAAATGATCGATGCTTATTCGATGGCCGGCAATGGACAAGTCGCCGGAGTTCGGACGAGCTTCAAAGAACCCGGCACGCTAGTCACCTTCAACGTCAAAGATCCGGCGAACATGAAGAGCCTCGTTGATGTTAACGAGGATGTTCTTGCCGGCGTCAGGATGGGCGATGCCGAAGAGCTTTGGGTCACCTCGAAGGACGGATTGAAGGTACAAGGGTGGCTGATCAAGCCGGTCGATTTCGATCCGGCAAAGAAGTACCCGATGGTCCTGTGGATTCACGGCGGACCGTGGTCAATGTACTCGGTCGCATTCAGTTGGTCGTTCCAGAACTTCTCCGCGAATGGGTACGGCGTTTTGTATATGAATCCGCGAGGCTCGACGGGCTACGGCCAGGACTTCGTCAACGGAATTCAGTATTCGTATCCAGGCAAGGACTACGACGATTTAATGGCGGGCGTCGACGCCTCGCTAGCGAAAGGCTGGATCGACGAGAGGAATCTGTTTGTGTGCGGGGGCAGCGGTGGCGGCGTACTGACCGCCTGGATAGTGGGTCACACCGATAGGTTTGCGGCTGCCGTTTCGATGCGACCCGTGATCAACTGGCACTCGTTTGTCGGAACTACGGATGGCCCAAACTGGTACTACCAGTTCGACAAGTATCCTTGGGAGGATCCGCTGCAGTATGCGGTGCGCTCTCCATTGCACTACGTGGCCAATGTGAAGACACCGACGATGGTAATGACGGGCGAAGCGGACTTGCGGACACCGATGCGACAGAGCGAAGAGTTCTA
>DASYRR010000035.1:0-20732 GCA_036004125.1 Pyrinomonadaceae bacterium
CGGTTAGCGCAAGTCGCATCGCCTTATGATAGGACACGCATATATCGTGCAAGCCAGACCATGATGCATACAACTTTCGGTGTCGGTGAAGTAACAGCAGTGATCGAGCCGCGAAAGATTGACGTGCTTTTTCAGGACCGGGTTCGTCGTCTAATTCATGCTCAAGCGTAATTAGACCCACCTCACACCAGCTGTAAAGGCTTGTTGTAACCTTGCTGTAATCTTCTGTGCTCTGTATACAGTTGCGTGCGTTATGTTCTGCTCAAACAACTGCTTTTCCGTGGAAATTGGTGATTTATTCCTTGGAAGGCCTTGGCTGCAGCGTCCGATTCAGGATTCATAACCCCAAGGTCGGCGGTTCGATCCCGCCCCCCGCTACCAATGTTTTCAAGAAGTTACGGCGAGCCAAGTGCTCGCCGATCCTGTCTTGTCACGCTCCTGTCACGTAAAATTTGATAACTGCATTCTTCATCATCTTTTACGGACCCGTGAACTCCTTCATCTGAACCCGAAGCGTTCTTACCACCGCGATCCTCCGTGGAACCGCGATCGCTCTTGCTGGGACCGCAGGCGTCCCCGCCTGCTAGCCTCCCATCTCGAACCTCAATTGCGCTCTGACGTTGCGCTATCGCCTCCACAGCTCTCCGCTTCGCATCCTCCATCGCATGCGTGTACCTCATCGCCATACGAATGTCAGACCAACCGAAGATCGCAGCCAGCGTAAAGGCATCCGCACCGGCATCACCCATCCTCGTCGCTGCAGTATGTCGAAGATCGTGAAACCGCAAATCCGTGATCTTCGCTTCTTTGACGGCTCGTGCAAACGAGTACTTGATCTCCACGAGTCGCTCGTCAGTTCGCGGACTAGGAAACACAAACGTGCTTGGAACTTTCGGAGTCCCATCGCGGTTCTTTCTCGGTCGAGCACGAAGCACTTTCTGCGTCTCCAGTAACTGCCTCACTGTCATGTTCATCGGAATAATCCTGTCCTTACCGTTCTTCGTATTCCGAACGTGAATCAGACTCCGATCGAAGTTGAGATCAAACCATTGAAGGCCACAAATCTCACCTCGCCGCATACCAGTGTGCAACGCGATTAGAACGATTGGCTTCAGCCATTCGCACTTATCAAGCTTCTCAAAAAGTCGCTGCTCTTCATCTGGCTTCAGATACCGAATCCGTTCCCCGGAGACCCGAAACATAGTTGTCCTGGGCCTCGAAAGGATTAGGTTCTTTTCGAGAGCCAGCGTGAAGACCGTCGACAACACCTGCATCTCCTTGTTGACTCTTAATGGGCTCCGTTTCCTTCCCAGCCTCGTCTTTTGTTCAACCCGAATCTGCCTGTACTGCTCAATCATCTCGGTATCGATTTCGGAAATGAAATGTTTACCGAAGAATGTTTTGAGGGCTCTGCAGATGCTCTCGATCGACTTGTAGCTCTTCTTGAGTCTCTTCGTCGGCAGGAATGAACCATCGACAAATTTGTCGAAACGACATTCCGGCCTTTCCACTAACCCATATCTCTTTTCAAAGATCTGAGTCCTGAGTTTGGCTTCAGCTTTCAGCGCCTGCGCCTTCGTTCGTGCACCCTTAAGCAAGCGTTGAACTCGGTGCCGGCCCTTCTCACTGATGTCAACGTACCAGTGCTCTCCTCTTTTTCGAACTGTCATTCTTTGCTCCTTTCCGGTTGCCGCCGTTACAGGAGCGGGCGCAGTTTACCACGCGGAAGCTTTGCTTCTTACTATCTTGATTTTGAGATCTTAGATTCTGAGATCTGAGATCGCTTGTTTGTTGGCCTGCGATGTCGTCTGATTTCGGCAAAACCACCTTCCGTCCAACATCAATCTATGTGCCGCGCTGGCTCGATTTCTGGACGAAGAAGGATTGAGGATAGATGAGATTAAGCCTCGACAGGTGGGTTAGGCGGAATCGCCTCCTTCGAGCAATGACTTGCGCAAATGGGTCTCCAACTGCTTGGAAAGTTTTTGCTGCCTTTCATGAATGTCACCAACTAAGCTCATTAGGTAGTCGTAGTGCGGCGTCAATCGATCATTTTGTTCGTCGAGTTGAGAAATGAGTTTCTCGCAGCTCTCGACTGATTTGAAGTCTAATTCGGCGACCGAGGTATGGATTAGCCAGTTTCTTTCCTTTACAAGTTGTAGGAGTTAGCGCTTTCGATTGCGAATTGAGTCTTTGTCTTCATCAATCCTGAAGAAGATCTCCATCCATACCTCGTCGAGTTCATTGGGCTCGCCCTCATCGGACAATTCATTCGAATAGAGAGTTTTGAAGAATTCCTCGACTAACCAGCCGAGTGGCTTGCGCTTGGTATCCTTTGTCTTCTGCCGATGAACCTGGGCCAGTTTTGATGCATATCCTCGAACGTCGCTTTGAACAATGGCGAGCTTCAGCATTCTCTCGAAACGTTGGAAGTTGACCATGTTACGGCCGATCTTTCGAAAGGCAATATCTCGAAGTTCGTTTGCGTTACTTTCAGGCATGAAGTTTGGTGAGGCTCATTTTGACTCGTCATTTCAGGGTACGGCACGAAAGCCTTCAGCCGTTTGTTCAAACCTGACGAATCCCAAATCCCGGGCAGCTAATTTTGCCTTTTTTGTGAGCGGTAAACCGATAACTTCCAACTCGGAGTACGGTGGATTCGACGAGTATTCTGCATGATGCAGATCTAGCCTGTCCAAAATACCCAGGTACGTTTCCAGCCTGGACGCTTCTTCAGCATACTTGAAAGTGGTAATGCCTGTTTCGACCCTATGCCCTGGATTCCGGCTCCAGTATTCGGTGGCGGCCGCACGATTCGTGGGAGTATTCACCACCCAAACATGACTTCCAGCGGCTAGCCCGATTAGCCTTTCGCCGTATTCAGGCTCAAGCACCAATGCCACTTTATTCACTCGCTCAGTCACGACATGACAACTTTAACACGCACACCCCGTCTAAGATCTCGATTTAGACTTTGGGGTCTCAGCTTTTGAGATCTTAGATTCTGAGATCCGAAATGAGCTTCAACGTCGAGCTGTCGTCGGACCTCGTCGGTTCATTCCAAGCCACCACCGCATCCAACCGAAAGCGCAACAGCCCACCCTTGCGTTCGAACGGAATCCTGCGCTCGCTCACCCAGGCATAGATTGTTCTCGGTTTCACTTTCAGCAGCTCAGCAACTTCCTTCAGCGTCAAATAGATTGGCAGCTCTTTAGTTTGTCGAACTTGCATGACATCACCTCCACAGCGTTTCATTACCACTTTGTCTGTGTGTGGGAACCGCATCTCGTGCCATTTTCTTCTCGATCACTTGAATTGATCGACAAGATCTGAGACCTCGCAAGGTGAGTGCCAAAGAGGATCAACGAGGCGCGTGTTATGCTCCATTCTGTGGGGAGACAAATGTCGACTGAAGCATGGAGACAAGCCGCGTACGAGTTACTTCCAGCCTTCCGGGATCGAGTCGAAGCTGCTGAAGATGTTTCGATGTTTTGGATTGAGCTGTGGGACTGTGAGGTTGAAGGAGTTGAGAATCAATCCCTGTCAGACGCAAAGATCGCGAGTCTATTTCGCTTCGCTTCCTGGTGTCTCTTGTCAGACGATGAGAAATGTCAGGGCGCCGCGATCGTTAACTTCTATGAAATGATTCCCACGAATCTAAGTATCCGACAGAATCTGACTAAGCACCTGTCAGTTGATGATTTTATCGGCTTGCAGAGACTCTTCGAACACAACCTGTCTAAGGCAGAGCATGCTGAGTTCGTTCAAGAGTTCATGACGAAAGCCAAATCACAGCCAAACTCCGGAATTTGAAGCCGCAATGCATAACATTACACGCTGGGTTAATCGATAGAACTGCCGAACTTTTTCGGCAGTGACGAATAAGTTTCGGCACCCCGGCAACTACATTTCTCATTTACTTACAAGCATTTCCCTAGCCAGTGCCGACTTTTTTCGGCAGGCATTTGCAAATTTCGGCACCGTCTCTGTTAGCTTTCTCCGTTAGTTGCAAGATTTCCGGTCCACCCTCATCATTTTTTCGGCAGTCTATCTTCAAATTTCGGCACCCGGGCGTCCAACCTAACTCCTTGTCCTGCCGCCATTTCATTGTGTTAGTACACAAAAATTTCGGCACCTCTCTCCAAGAATCACTTGGTGAATCTATTTGTCCGCCGACTACAGATCCAGTGTGGTCATCTTTTGACCATGTAGTGGTCACTTTTTGACCATGTAATTAGAAAATGATCAGTGGCCCAGATAGTGGGCCGCTCGGCCCGAATAATGGGCCGGGTGGCCCGGAAAATGGGCCGGCCGATTCGACTCGAAGAGGGTCACTTTCAGCCGCGAAAAAAATTCCTTGCCCGCCCAAAATTCTCAAGGTACCTCGTCAAGAAAAGTTGACGCGCGTCAAGAATTCTTGACACCGTCAAACAAACTTGACGCCTCACAGAAGGCTTCATCTTTTCCAAAAGAAACAGAACTCTTTCCTAACACAGTTTGCATCCCGTGGGCATGCAAGTTGTTTACATTAACTCCGAATGAGTCACTTACCTGATGATTACTAAGACTCAAGAAGAGGGAAACCGACGCAATGCGAACCAAAACTGATCACCTGCGAGTCGAAATCCAGGAAGCAACTGAAGCTACGGTTCGGAGTTTCACCATCACAGTTACCGCACCTCAAGACTGTTTTCAATTGGCAGATATGCTTAGGACAACGGCAAGTGATCCAACCATTCAATCGTCATCTAAGGCGAACAATTAAGAACGCAACCACTACTTACTTGCGCGCTGCAGACGCCCTGGTCGCTGGTCTCGTTTCAAAGCCAGAACGCCGAACCAAACATCGCGGTTATGTTCTCGAAGTCGACAGCGTGAACTGATCTGCCGAGAAGTTTTGATTACTTCGAAGTTGACGCTTATGAGAGGAAGCGCTTCGCACTTGAAGTTTTTCAGACAAGTCACCCCTACAGGTTTTCACGTCACGTTTACGCAGCAAACTCTGGGCATGCACAGCAAACAAATCGCTAGCCAGGCTAACCATTACAAAACTCGGGATCGGTGTTTGCTGTTTGCGGTGATAGCAGCGTGCATGCTCAGCATGCAGAGCGCATGCGCTGCAAACATGTTCAAGCGATAGTTGAGGGAGAGAGACTGATGGCAAAAAGGAACCCGCGTTATCCACACACGATCGGTTTTCGAGTGACCGATGAGACCTGGTTTAGGATCGTGCAAGAGGTCGCTGGAACCGATCTCACGCCACACGACTCGTGCCGCATGGCGGTGCTGGACAGGCTCGATCGCGAGTACGGTTTTTCAAAAAAGGAGCGCCTTCTACTCCATCAGATCGTGCGCACTCAATTCTTCGTTGCATTCGGTTTTCAGATGCTTGCGGATGACACTCTGACAACTGACGAGTGGAAGAAGCTTCGGAACTACGCAAGGGAAAAAGGCGACTATCTTGCCAAACAAGCACTAGGGGATTTCCGGTCGCGGATAGAGTGCAACGAACAACAGATAAAGAGTTGAAAACACCCAGTAGACCCGTCACGGAGGGCGTCCTGCTCAACTCTATTGCCCCGCACTGGTGCAATGCTAGAATCAAGGGCCATACTTCCTCGCGTGTAGAACATGACGCCGAATGGTTTAAGCCTGAAGCATCTGTACCAGCACCTCTTGGTTTTGACGCTCTATCGAAAGCCGAACAAGTGCGTTACTTGCAGTCTCTCTGGAATCAAATCTCGGAAGACCCAGGGGCTCTTCCAGTTCCAGAAAGTCATCTGCGATTAGCTGAAGAGCGTCTCAAACGCTACCGCGAAGATTCGTCACGCTCACACTCGCTTTCGAGGTACTCGACCCTTCTTGCTGACACCTCTAGTACAGACTCCAAGTCCAAGTAAAGCACTACCCGTCTTCGCTCAGATGTTGCCAGCGATGCGGACATTCAAGTGGCGTTCGCGAATGGTTGGGGTCTGAACAACGAAGATTGCGATTGGAGAGAGCGTTAACACGACGATTTCCATATGTCATTTACTCTCAGTTGAGGACGATCTTACCGCCGTCATTGTCGGTTCTGGACACTGCTCACGATCGCAAAGCGTGGCCCGAAAACAGTCGTGAGTCGCGTAAGCTGTCCACAATAAGGTAACTTTGCATGTCATTCTTGATCCGCTTACTGCTGACGGTCTTGTAAACAAAGCGCAGGAAATCCGTGAATATTTTGGCACAACGTCGTCTTATTAAGTGGCCCTCAATTTTCATTGTCCGACTCTCGCCAGAGTTCATACCTCGCAGTTTCAGAACTTTGGTAACACCTCGTTTCGAACCAACCATTACTCGGCCCCCCTCTGAGGGGTAGGAGGTAAGGCGATGTCAAAGTCCAAAATCAGCCGCTTCTCGTCGGAACCTGAAAAATCAAATAGATCCCGAAGGAAATTCTTCTACCAAGTCACTGCTTTTGCTGGCAGTCTCGCGTTTTGGCGAACGACGACTCCGGTGTTTGGAAACACTCTCGCAAAATCCAAAATGCCTGCGTCTAGATACTATCCACAGCCAACGTATTAACCGAAAAACTTTGGCTCTCCTTCTGTATACACAGACCTCCCTGATGGATTCGAAGGTGGCTCTTCAGAAATTGCGTTGTTCTACAGGAATCGGTCACATCCTAAAGCTTTGTCTCATCCACTTACCATTTATATGGCGGCCTCACCAAAAAAGGAATTCATGGGCATTAAGAATAAAGTAGGAGAACCAATTCAGCTCCAATGCGAATCAAGCGCTGACATTTCGGCAAAATACTATGGTGGAATGTGGATGCTTCTTCCCGGCAGAACTCGTGTTGAATGGGATGAGACGGATGCGCACTCAATTGTCTTTCAGTGGCAAGATCTTACCGTCGGCGTTCGCGGATTTAGAACAACCGGAGTTACTCGAGACGAGTTAATCCTTGTCGCAAGTTCATTAAAATAATCGTGATTCTAGTATCTGATTACCCTCCAATCGAGCTGATTGGCATCTCTGGTCGTCTGGCAATAGGAAGCATATTGTTAGCGTCGGGAATTATGAAAGTCGTTCGACCGCCCAACCTGGAGCCGCTCATTAATGCCGTCGGTGTGCCTGAAATCGGATCCCGAAATCTGATAGCACGGCTCTTGGCATCAATCGAAGTTGCCATTGGTTTATGGCTGTTTACCGGATGGCTCATCAAGTATGCTCTTGTCTCTGTAATCCTATTGTTTGTCGCTTTCATTTTTGTTCAAGCCGCTGCCGTTCAGGGAGGCTACAAAGGTGGCTGCGCGTGTTTTGGAGCGAATGAAAACGGGCAAATTGGTATCACCCAGCGGGTAAGAAACATAGTCTTCTTGCTGGTTTCGAGTTTTTCATTTGTTAGTAGTTTCAAGAGCACTGGTACTGAATTCCCTATTTGGGCCTTGCCACGATTGGTATTTGTGCTGGCCGCTATCATGTTGGGTGCGGGAACAGCTGTTTATCTGTTATCCACGGAAATCGAGTCTTTAGTTCGGAGACCGTCATCGTAAGCGTTAATCGAGCTTCTATGGACAATACTTTGTTTTGGGTAACGTACCTTGCGCTCTGGTTGATTGTGACAGTTCTATTTGCTGCTGTTTTCTTTCTATATCGCTTCAACGGGCAGATGATGCTCAACAGCCGCGACGGACGCGATCAGCAAGGTCCAGAAGTCGGTAAACCGCTCCCTGCTGCACGATTGACCACCGTTGAGGGAAAACATTTTGATCTGGGAAGCTCAGATTTGCGTCCTCAGCTAGTGTTCTTGGCGGCGACTAATTGCAAACCATGTCTAAGGTTGAAAGTCGGTTTTGCCGCTTTTGCTGAGAAATATAATTCAGTTGTGGACACAATCCTTGTTTGCAGAGGCAGCCAGGAGGGAGTGGCTAAATTTGCGAGTGATCTTCCAGCGAGCGTAATTGTAGTTGCCGATCTCCGATGGGATTTGGGGACGAGACTGCGAGTTCATAGCACACCCTTTGTATTCATAGCTGACAGCAAAGGGATAGTTCGCGGGAAAGGCAATCCGAAAGACGGCCTCGCTTTGGATTTGTTCATGGAACAGTTAACAGAACAACCCAAGAACATTCAGCTTTTTGTCTCTAAGTCGGCTTAACATCAGCGAAGGAGGTTAGAGATGCTCACGAACTTGTTTCTTGCGTGTATGGAACAATCTGTATTTCTTACGTATCAACCTCGACACCCTCTATCAAATGCTGTCTACCGTACTGGTTTCGCCGCTCTAGCGGGCTTGGCTGCAGTGTTTCGGCCCTTGCCGGCAGTACTCGCTCAGGGTGGATGTTCTGGGCCAGGAGGAAGCGGTAACTGCACCAGCAACCCCTATATTACATATCCATGCCCAACTGATGGTCCTGGATGTGGTAATTCGTGTACACCTCAAGGGGGTTATTGTCCGGGAGGAGGTAGTAATTGCTGGGGCAGCGAATATGGAACGACGTGTTGTGACTGTCGTTGCTATACGATCGATGATGGGGGGTCTGTATGGTGCTACTGCGCTTGGTCTTAGAGAAGATTTCCAATCGTTCGGGGTATTTAGGATACAACGGATCATTCCATATAGGTTTGGCTCTTTCGTTCAGTATTGCGCTCATTGCGTTTGCTACTAATGCCATTAGCCCAAACCTTCAACTTGTAAATCTTGCACTTCTCGCGGCCGTTACCGGCGTTTCAAGTATGTCGTCCCCTTGAGGGCACAACACGATCCTTGTGATCTCTGTCCCGGTCGGGATTAGAAAGCGAACTGAAGTTGGCAGGTTACTTGTGTTTGTGGCTGCCGCCACAGCTTCCGCCGCAACAGTAGGAGCAATAACTGGTTGGCTTGGATCTCTGGTGTTGAGGATTACGCCTGAGTTGCACTTTTATTCGTTGATTGGCTTAGCTGGTGTTTCTATCACATATGGAACGGCTGAACTGCATTCTGCGAAGTGGCGGGTGCCTAGCAGAACCTGGATCATACCGAAGCGATGGGCACTTTTGGGGAATGTTCCTTTTGCTTTCGCATTTGGGTCAGTGTTAGGAGCTGGTTTCTTAACAATCATTACTTTCATTGGCTATCACGTTCTGCTGATTTCCTGTTTTTCGCTTGCAGATTGGAGAGTAGGAGGCGAGCTAATGTCAATTTTTGGACTGGCAAGAGCACTCCCTGTGCTCCTTACACCCATAACCTACTCACGGTTCGGGATGTACGATGCCAAAGCAGCTCTCCAAGCGGACCAGTGGTTCACAAAAGTGCAGGGACGGCTTTGGATTTTGCGCAGTATGACACTTTTTGCGATGGCCGGTTCCTCGATTGCTGCGCTCACCCGATAGAGGAACGAACTCGCGTGATTCAACTTGAAACTAGTAGAGTCGAATGCCTACCCCTACATATCAGGCGAACATTTCTTCTTGGTGCGGCATTAATACTTGTTGTATTCGGCTGCTGTTCAAAATCGAGAACGGTTAGCGGCACTGCGTATTCGTTATTAGCTGACAGTCGTGTTATCGCGGTTCGTATAGCAGATGGCCAGGTGGTTGCCGAACAGAGTCTTTCGCAGAACGTGTCTATATCTTCTGCTGGACAACTGATGGCGCTTAGCAAGAAAGGCAACTCATTAATCGTTTTGATCTCAAATCAGCTGTTTGTAACAGACCTTCCTGACCTAACGATAAAAAAGATCGTTCCATTGTCAAGGACCGACTGTACTTTTCGGAGCGTCGCGATCGGTCCGCTAACGAACAGGCTATTCGTTTTTGGAAACTGTGCTGGTTCAATAAACGTGACAGTGTTGGATCCTAATATCGAATCAGAGCTCGACAGGTGGTCAGTTACATTGCCCGCCAAATATGACTGGGCGATTTATCAAGCGAATGTTTCGGAGGATGAACACCGCCTATTCATTAGTTACCATGGTTCTCATACAACGGGAATCGATTGGTTTGATGTTTCATCAAATGGACTCAAACGGTGTAAGGAGAACGATGACTCCAACCTGGGATGTATTCGCGTGCATGGAGGTTTCAAGTTACGAGGAGATAAGATTTTCGCAACTGCCGGCGGTCGACTGATAATAGAAACGGATACTGACGGCAAATCGTTACTCGCCTACGACACCTATTTTGAAAACAACCACGTCATGGAGTTTGCAGTGAATTCTCAGGGGACTCGCCTCTATGCTTTGGGTATGTGCGGATATCAAGATGGTTTTAGCGTCGTCAATTTGGTTGATGGTGGTGTGCCCTTAAATTCACAATCTGATGTACCGCAGCTTTCGAGACCGGCTCCATCGCCAATTTACAAGACATCCCAATCTTGTGGAGTACGAATTGCCCTCAGCCACGATCAACTATTGGTCGTAGGGCGAACCGAGAGACCTGTACCTGATCCAAAAAACAAAGGTGCGTTGTTATTTATCGATGTGAATGATGGTCGCGTTATACGAACGGTAACTACTCCTTCAGAACCAGTCGATGTAATAACAGACGGCTAAGTACCACGCGGACAGGCGGCCAGAGATAAGGTTAGTATCCCAAACATAGGGCTAACATGGTGGCGGGACGTGTCGATATTAAGCCAGCTGAACCGATACCTTGACGACTGCTAAGCGCATAAATACTGGCTCTTATCGTCTAGTACGATCAGGTTGGACCACCTTCACGGGACTTAAAATGCGTAGCTGGAACTACTTTACATGCTCATTCAAAGGTGCTGAAAAACTCAGCATCCACTTCATAGGTAATCCGTGGCTTAAGTCCTAACTCGAGCTTTTCGAGCATGCCAATCAGTTTTTCACCATCAACGAGTTCAATCGGAGGAACTCCATCTCGTACTGCTTCTTTTCGGGAGTCAGCTGTAAACGATCCAGTCGTGAGAATGATTCCCTTGTCAGCGCGTCCCATCATTGCCCCACGAAAGTCGCGCACCTGAGTCACCGTCACCGAACCCGAATATCGTTTACATTGAAACAAAACCTTAAAACTCACTAGAGCATTCACCTGGAGAATACCGATTCCATCAATGCCGCCGTCACCGGAACGTCCCGTCACTGTTACTTCTTGAAAGCCTGATTCTCTTAGGAGCCGCTGACAGAACCGCTCAAACCCTGCAGGCGACAACGCCAGCAGCCTTGCCGAAAGCTCTTTAGTTCTGACCGACCAGTGAACTCTCTTCAGTGATCGGCTCTTCATCGTGGCCAACCGGTTCAGCGACCTTGCCGCGTTTGGATTTCGCAAAGGTTGATGAGATATTGCGGAATAGTTGTTTCGCTTGCACGTCCGAAAGAGGCAGAGCGGCTTGACCCTTTTTCGTCAATGTCCAAACTCCGCGTTGCGATGAGCCGAGCAAGCCAACCTTCGTAAGATAAAATCGGGCCCAATGCACCTGATTATCGAACCGCGCCTGCGTTTTACTTGGAAGCTGTTCCGATTGCTCTTCCTCTGACAGATTTAGACGCTGCGCGATCACGGAACGTACCTCATCGACTCTTCCAGAACCTCCAAGCTGCTGAAGTGCGTCTAGAAGAGGAGCGAAGTACTTTACAAACTGTGGTGCACCTGAGAATTCTTTCGACATATTATTCAACGGTTGGAACTAGAGGCACTCGTCATTGTGTCCCGAGTTGTTTGCCACAGTTTCGGGACAGGATTAGAAAGCATCGGTCAAGTGGTCTGAGGAAAGATCTGTTAAGACTCGCCAGTGTTAGCGTCATCAGTTCGATTCGTTTCGAGCCAGCGTCTCTCGGACAACGTTAGTGAGTCGTTACAAAAGGTGTCCTCCGCTAACAAGCGCGAACGTTCTAAAACTCTCTCCTGGTTACGCAGGACGGCAGCTTTATCAGTCTCTCCACGCATTTCGGCAACTCTGCGCGCTAGGCAGGTAAGAAAACCGAGCTTGTTTTGAAGGCCCTTTGCGTTGGCAGTATTGATGAGAGAGGGCCAATCGAGATCCGTGTACCTCACCAATAGCCAAGGCAAAGCTTCCGCCGCACGACCCTCAAGGTAGTCAGAGCTCAACGCAGAAAGCAGCACTTCCTCCGGCTTCTTCTTGCCTTCTGATTTGAGATATGCAAACCCCGGATATCCGAGCAACGCAAGGTTGCTCGCGAGCGTGCTCGCGTCCACCGGTTGAACGTCAAAAAATCTGGGAGGCGACATAATCTTGACAGCTGAATGCCAAAATGGCATCGCCAAACAAGCTGAATGGTCAGGCGATCATAACGCACGTATGAGACTTCTCCGGGGCTTGTTCCTTTGCCGAGATGCGAACTTCAACACTGTGACCCAGACGATTCAGTACAGCGAACAATCGGTCTGCCGAAAAGCCAGAAAGCTGGCCACGGAGAAGACGCGATACTTTGAGCTGCTCCAGAGCTGTCCGCTCGGCAGTTTGAGCATGTGTCCAGCCTTTCTTTTCGATCACTTCAGCAATCATGATGGCTAGTTTTGCTTTCAAGAGATGCTCGTTTGCGTTGGAGAAACCAAGATCAGCAAAAATGTTCTCGCTTCCCATGGCGACCGTCACGTTGCTGAATTTTTCCGTCTTCGTATTTACCTTTCGTTCCATTTCCTGTGCCGTTTGCCTGCCTGACGGTTTTGTAGCCTTTTTTCGCGTTAACAGTTTCTTCATGAGTCAGTATATGGGTTTCGAATCATTGATATTTATTTTGCAGCAACTCGCGCCACCTCGTTTAGAAACTCGTCCAACTCCATCTCACATGCAGAGGCCACTAATTCGAGAGACTCAGCGGTTGTTCGTTCGCCGCTCTCAATTCTACGGACTTGACGTTCTGATAGCCCCTTAATATTGGACTGCGTTAGGTCACGACTCTTACGCACGCGAGCGATCGCCTCACCGAACTTACGGTCGTGCTGAATTCGAATACTCTTCGCGCGCGCACGCCAATCAGGATTAGTCGCATACCTTATATCGTCGAGATCCAGATGTACGTCTGAGCTTGGCCAATGAATCGAGCTACCCTCTTCTACCACCTCAAAATGCGCTCGTTCAGACTTTGGAATTGACCGCAAAGCAGGGTAAGCATCGAAACCGATTTCGAACTCCTCTAGCGCACAGGAAACGACGGACAGTTTGTCCCCTACTAGACTAGCATTAGCGATTAATTGTTCTTGAGCACCAAGATTCCAAGCATTAATCACTCTTCGAGGTAGTTCCGGCCCGGTATGCACTAAAGTGTTTCGCAGAACTCTTAGGTTAGCTCGCGAGAAGATTTGAGGAAGCCAGTCCGGGTCTGCATCCTGACGGACGAAGAGTGCACAAAGGTGGTGCTTTCGATTGGCGGATTTGACGAACTCCGCCACCCGCGGAAGCATCGTCGCTGAAGTCAGGACAAAAATATTTTTGGCCTTCACTGCGGTCGAAGGCCTTCCTTGTCGGAGCACCTTGAACTGACCCGTCGAAGGCAGAGATTCGAATCCCTCCTGGTCGTGTAAAAGAATCGTAAACTCAGCTGTATTCATTGCCCATGCCTCACCCTTGTATTTTGCAAAACCTTGGTTTCCCACTCCGTTAACAATTCGACTCGGTGACTCAGCACTCCTTCGAGAATCGACTGCTTGTCGCGCCTTGCAGGATCGCCGCCCCACTTTACCTCATATACCAACTGGTCTTCCGTACATAGCAGAAAGAAAACCCTTATCTCCCAAGAACCCGGCTTTCTAACATGAAAGTGTTCGGGAAGATGATCAGACGAGTTAAACGTCATCTTTAACCCGGAAAGTTCAAAGCAATCCACCTTACCCATCTAATCTAATCCATAATTCCGCAGACTCTCGACACCTAAGAGGAGTATATTTCCGAACCGGCCATTATGTCAACGCATGCGTATTCGTTATGGCCGGTTTTTTTTGTTTTGTGTTTCTTTAAAAAACACTCTGTCCCTAGCGCCGCTCTTTTGAGCCATCAGTGAACTCATTTTGAATGCTCGACCCCCTTTTAGTAGGATTTACGGCACCGGTTGACCTGAACTAAAGTCAACACATGAATGCTGGCCAACTCATCACAATTGATCCGGAGATTCTTGGAGGAACGCCAGTCTTTAGGGGGACTCGCGTACCGATTAGGACGTTGTTCGAGTACATCGAAAGCAATTACTCGCTTGAAGAGTTTCTAGAATGCTTTCCCTCAGTAAGTCGCGAATCCGCGCGCCTGACCTTGGAATGTTCTGAGCGGGCTTTACTTCACTCAGCGCTAGATAAGATTTTGCTCGATGAAACATACAGTCAAACCAAAACGGCGACGCAGCCAGCGTCGGAATCTATTCGGTGAGCTAACCGAAGGGATGAAGGCTCTTGCTGAAGCGCGGCTAGGAAAAACCAAGCTTAGAAGTCATTTGATGAAATTGCCTGGTGGTCCAAGAAATTTTGTCACGCTATAGTCACGTGACTGGATGAAAATCGGTGTCAAAGAATGTGAATCGGTGCAAATCCAGATGGTCCAGTAACGGCGGCAAGTTGTAATGAATCGTAAGTTTATGTGACTAGATGTCACTCGATGCACACCTCTCAGGGCGCTTTCATAACCCCAAGGTCGGCGGTTCGATCCCGCCCCCCGCTACCAAAACTCCCTCCATTTCAGTACATTACAGGCCTCCTCAATTCAGACCTTTCTTGCTTTGCCGAGATTTTGCCGAGAATGAAAACAATTAGTCTTAGATCTCCGGCTTCGGGTTGTGTGCGGCGATCATTGGAATCAATAACTTACGCTCACTCGCTGTGAGACCATGGGAGTAGTGTACGCTGCGGGCTTCAGAGTTATGAAATCGGTCGGCGTGAATAAGACTTAAGTCCCTTATGAATTAATATTCGCCGTCGCCAAGACAAATCCCTTGCACTCGATGCTTTTGAGTCGCTGATGCGGGTTAGCAGCTCTTCCAGCTTTGGAAACTCACAGATCGCTGTACAAAAAGAATGATGGATTTTACTGGAGGGCTTACGAGTAGATTTTCTGAAGGATCAGATATTCCGATCATCCCGTCTACCAGTGGTGGCTCAACACATAACACGTTTTGCACTTTCCGACAACATGGAGCGCGGATTGAGAGCGTTTCATAGAACGTTGCATATTTTGGTCCACGACATTGTTTGATCAGCGCTTGAGGCATAGTCAGACGATGCCAGTTGAAGTCAATTTTAGTTTCATTGCATGGCGCAAGCTTTCCAACTTTTTCACTAAGACTATTTTCGTGACAGAACCGCATTTGTTATCGAATCCCGCCAACTTCCCCTGGGGGGATTTGGATACTCTTCAGGCGTGAATAACTAAACAACTCGCGTTGAATGAAATGTTCACTGGTCGTCCACGTTCTTGAACAGCTTCAAATTGATTGCGTTGGCCATCGCCTGATAACCAGCATCGTTCGGGTGTAGATGATCCCCACTGTCGTAGATTGGCAGCAGGCGCGATGGGAAAGACGGGTCGCGCAACACTTCATCGAAATCGATCACCGCGTCATACTCGCCGCTCGTGCGGATCCACGCATTGATCGCTTGCCGTGCCTCCTCTTTCAGCGCAGAGGAAAAGAAGAATCCGTCAAACGGCGTTAGCGTGCCACCGTAGATCTTAAGTCCGCGAGCGTGCGCGCGCCTGATTAGCTGTTTGTGACCAGCGATGATCTGATCTACGGTCACGACATCAGTCGGGCTGAACACGAATAGCAGATCGTTATTTCCCAGGAGCACGGTGACGTGAGTCACGGCTGTTTGGGTCAACACGTCGCGATCAAATCGGGAGAGTCCGTTGGGCCCGATGATGTGGTTCATGAGTTTGTTACCCGCTATACCTTCGTTCAGCACACCCAGCTTGTGATTTCCCTCTTCAACCAGCAGCCTCCGCGCTAAGTGATCGGGCCACCTGTTGTTGGTGTTTGGTGTAGACCGCGTCCCTTCAGTGACCGAATCACCTAAGATGGCAATCGCCCCAGTTTGACTCGTAGTCGTTACCTCAACACTCGCAAGCCAAAACCAGGCTTGCGTGGTTGATGCGACTGGCATGACTTCGGCACCCGTAAAATCTCCGGGCGGCGAGATGTACGACGTTTGCAGTGCAGCGAAGTGCCACGTAGCTGGTCCAGTAGTTGCCGGCAGGAAGACGCTCACCGCCACGTCACTCAGCGCGGGTATGTCAAGGTCCACCGCATCGCTGAGTACGCTTGCTCCAGGTGGAATTGTAATTGACGATTGGCCGCCGAAAGTCAGAGTCCGATCGGATGCTGGGATGATTGCCGCACCCGAGTCGCGGAGACCAATGTGGGCCGAGCCAACGACCAAAGCACTGGCCCCAAAAGTAGACAAGCGCACACGTGCGCGATCACCACCGATACTCGTGTGAACGATCTGCCGAAGCGTCTGGTTGTTGAAACCGGTGTTTGTGAGTCCCGGCGGGCCGGGCGATGGTTCGTGTAGGGCCGTACTCCAAGTCGTAACCCATTCCTTGTTGCCATCTTCGGCCAAGGCAATCGGCTCAATTGGTAAACAGGCGACGAAGAGGATCGCTGTTACAAGAGACGCTAAGATACGATAAACGATGGTGATTATCGCTTTATTGCGAAGGTGGAATTTCCGCAGCTTGATCTGGTGATGTTTTGTGTGGTTCATCATAACTGCTCCTTTTCCTTGCCTGAGGTTGTGTCTTCCAATTAGCAAGGCGGAATCCCACCGCATTCGGGGCCACAAGAGACAAACGTTTCTGCCTCAGCCTAGCAAGTGCTAGCATTCGCGCACCTCTCTCTCACTGGGCTTCCTGGGTTCGACTTATGCCAGAACTTACCGCCGGAGAAATCACTCGACTGCTACGTGCCTGGCGGGATGGTGACGCTGCAGCACTGGACGCCCTCGCTCCGCTCGTTTATGCGGAGCTGCACCGCTTGGCAAGGGCATATATGCATGGAGAGCGCGCCGACCATGTATTGCACTCGTCCGACCTTATTAATGAAGCCTGGCTGCGGCTGATCGACTGGCGAGACGCACATTGGCAAAACCGCGCGCACTTCTTCGGTGTCGCGGCGCAGATGATGCGTCGCATTCTTGTCGACTTTGCCCGAGAGCGCGAAACCGCGAAACGAGGACGGTCAGCGCAACTCGTCGCGCTTGAGGAAGCTGTCTTGATATCGGCAAGCCGAGGCTCTGAGATCATTGCATTAGATGACGCACTCAATACGCTTGCCGAGTTTGACGCGCGGAAGAGTCGGATCGTGGAGCTGCGATTTTTCGCGGGGCTGGATGTCGAAGAGACGGCAGCAGTTTTGAATGTATCGCCCAGGACGGTGAAACGAGAGTGGAGCTTGGCTCGAGCTTGGCTTTTTAGAGAACTCCGCGACGAACGAACCGATGAAACCTGACAGGTGGAAACAGATCGAAGGGATTTATCAGAACGCACAATTATGTGCGTCGAATAAGCGTGAATCTTTTCTGGACCAAGCCTGTGCCGGCGATGAGGACCTGCGTCGGGAAGTCGAATCGTTGCTGGCAGCCGACGCTCAGGCCCAGAGTTTCCTGGGAACTCCGGCACTGAACCTGGCAGCGAAAATGATCGCAGTAGAGGAATCGTCTTCATTGGAAGGTAAGAGCATCGGCCGTTATCAGATTGGCGCGTGCATAGGCGCAGGCGGAATGGGGGAGGTCTATCGCGCCAGAGACATTCGACTGAACCGCAACGTCGCGATCAAAGTACTTCCTGCCAACTTGTCTCAGAATGCCGACGCTCTCGCACGCTTTGAACGCGAGGCGATGGCTGTAGCGGCGCTCTCGCACCCCAATATCCTGGCGATCCATGACTTTGGCACAGAGCAAGAGGTGACGTTCACCGTAACGGAGTTGTTAGAAGTAGAGAGATGCGGGTGGCCTCATTAGAGCAGTATGCCGTGTTTACACTCTGCTCACATCCTCCGCTGGTTAACCTGACAATACCCTTTAACTAAATGAACTTTGAATGAATGCCACCCGAGCATGCGAGACGAGGCGTTCCTGCGTGGCTGATGTTTCAATCGTAAGGGTCAACTAAGCTGATTGAGGCTTAGAACTTTGGAGGGCATAAATCAGTCCGGTTGAAATTCACGATGGAAAGCAGCGTTTGAAAGCCAGCAACCACTTCGGGTTTCCTTGCAACCGGACGCGGCGGGTGAGCAACGCCCACAAAAGATTCCGCTCGCCCGCCAGAAATCCCAGCCACGTTTCCGAATCGGCGATGATCTTGAGGTTCGGCTTGCCGAGGAAGCCGTTCTCGACCGTAATTTTTCCTTCGCGAATCATCACCGTCGCTTCCGCGGACTCGTTGCCGGTAAAAACAAATTGATAAGTGGCATTTAGTTTGCCGGCAGCGTGGCGCTGAAACGAAAGGCGCAGTCCAAACAGCAAGGATGCAATGTTCCGCGGCCGCGACGAATTGCGCACATGTCGCACGGTCTTGTGCGAATAACGCTTCTGCACGTGCGCCTCGGCGTCCGAGCCGCGCACGACATACACCGGCTCGCGCTTCGCCTGCAACGGACGCACCACGTCATCGGTAAAATCCTTCTTCGATGCGAGGTAAGGCCCGATCACATCTTCGCCCGCCGGACACACCGCCATGCAATACGCGGCCTTGTAATTCGGCCCGAAGCCGAGGCTTTGCCACGTCGAAACGCTTTCCGAATCCTTCACGCGCCGCCGGTAATCCTTTCCATTGCGGCTGTCAGCGATGTTCTCAACCCAGTCGGCAAACCCACCCATGAACTCGCGGTAATTGTGCGTGTAGCACGAGGAGAAATTGAACGCGCCATCGGCGCCAATCGCACCGACCGGACACGCGGCCACGCACAATTTACATTCCAGGCACGGGTTGTAATCGAGTTCCTTTGAATACTCGCTAATCTCTGCGCCGACCAGAATCGTGCCGAGCAAAATGAAATTTCCGAAGCGCGGATGAATCACGTTGCGATGAATGCCCATGTGTCCCAACCCCGCCGCGACCGCGACCGGCTTGTGCGCCACCGTCCAGATCCGCTCGGTCATCCAGCGGTCGGCCTCCATCGGAAACCCCATCGGCGGATTCATGGCCCGAATCCCAGCGCGTTCCAGTGCCGCCACGATGTGTCGCGCCACATCGTTGACCTCGTCGCCCGTGTGATGAAATTCCGAGTTGGCAATTGAGCGCGCGGGATTACGCACGTTGTCGCGGTTCATCCGCAGCACGATACTGATCAGGCTGCGCGTGTGCGGGAAAGCACGCTGAATGTGCGGGCGTTCTTCTCCCAACGCCGGACAATCAATTTCCACAAAGCCAACGTCATCCGCGCCGGCGTCGAGACACAACTGCCGCAGCCAGGCGGCGTCCAGTGGCTCGGATGTTTTTTGCACCACAGGCCTTTGTCGGTGCGCTTTGATCGTGGGATGTTCCCTGGCTGGTGTGTTCATAGTAGGCGATGCGGTTATGCGTTCGTGACGCGAGAGAAAATGGCCTGGTACAGCCAGCGTGGCGTTAAAGCTCACGACGGCCTTGTTGGCTCGGCAAGGGGTTCGCCGTCCATCATGCCGTTGTTATGCCGCCGTTGGAGATAAAGGTTTTCTTTTTGCGTTAGCGAAAATCTTCCTGAAGCAATGCGCGATTTATTCCTACTGCGGCAAGTGCGCCTCTCGACACGGCAAAGGAGATATGTTGCATTGGGTGTATCATATCGCCGCCAGCGTAGACGCCGGGAACGCTTGTTTGCCCGAAGTCATCTACTTTGACCGTTCCAAAATCGGTAAATTCGCAGCCTAGCTGTTTCGCTAAGACTGAGTGTTGCTGTTGTTTCGGACGAATGAAAATAGCTTTGCGGGCAAGAGTTTCACCATTCGCAAAAACAATATTCTCAAGCTGCCCGTTTTTTTCCTCAAGGCGAACAATCCGTTCCTCACGAATCGAAATATTGTTCTTAGACAAAAGTCTGCTTTCATCTTCGGAGAGTGTCGCCACGCCGTCGGTGCAAAGCACCAGGTCATTGCTCCATCCTTTGAGCATTTCGGCAAGTTCAAACCCGACAGTACCGTTGCCATAAAGCGCAAGCGGCTGGTCGCGCACTTCCCAGCCGTGACAGTACGGACAATGAAAAATGCTTTTGCCCCATAATTCCTTGAAACCTTCAATCTCCGGCATTTCGTCAACGACTCCGGTTGCCAGCAATAATTTGCGGCAAGCTATGCGAGTTTCGTCGTCCAGTTTGATTTCAAAACCTTTGCTCTGCGCTTTTGCCGCTTTAATTCCTACCGAACATAATTCCACCGTTTCGTATGGGCGCAATTGTTCGCGTCCAATTCGTACAAGCTCGGCGGGCGCAGTTCCGTCACGAGTGAAAAAGCCGTGTGATTCGTGAGCGACCGCGTTCCGGGTTTTTCCCGTATCAGAAACGAGAACGCGACGGCGCGACCGTCCTAAAAGCAGCGCGGCACTCAACCCGGCAGAACCACCGCCAACAATTACAACATCATAATTTTTCATTTGTCTTTAGAGCCACCGACGCACCCGGCTCTTGTACGCCATGTATTCAGCTCCGAAGAGCGACGACAACACCTGCTCTTCGGGTTTGATTTGGAAGCGATTGATGTACAGAACGAAGATGGGAACAAACAGGAGCGACGCTGGATTCGACAAGAAGGCGGCCCAGCCCAAGAGTGTGAGAAGCAGGCCAAGGTACATGGGATTGCGCGTGAAGCGATAGACGCCGGTGCTGACC
>DASYRR010000036.1:0-13674 GCA_036004125.1 Pyrinomonadaceae bacterium
TTCTCGCGGCGGTCAACCGGCTCGTAGGCGTTGCCGTTCTCATTGTCACTGTCGTCGCCGTCTAACGGAACAAGGTAGATGTCCATCACTGGCAAACGCGACATTACAAGACTGCGGAGGGTGCGGACGTCCACCGGTGAATCGACCGCATCAAGCACCGAAACGATCAAGTCTTCAAGGTCTGGGTTGCTTATCACCACCTGCGAATCTCCAGTGCAACCAACCATTCGCGTGTCTCGTTGGCGGACTGCAATTATCTGCACTCGCTGCTCGACTTCGTGTGAACCACGACGCAGTTTCTTATCGTTCCATTCACTCAAACCGTAGACGCGATCGGCCAAACGACGATGAGGCTCGTCGTCGATTCCGCTCGTATCGAAGCGACGGAAGTTTGTGCTCGACTGGATTAGCGTGGAAATACGACGGGCGAGGCGATAGCTTTCCGGATGCCGCTTCCGCAATTCGGCGGTGAGCAGATTTGTAAGCTCGATCTGGCTAATTTCGCATTCAATCTCGTAATCGGTCATCGCCGTTTCGAGATAGTGTTCGAAGCGATTCTTGCTAAGCAGCTGAACAAAAAGTTCCTGGGTGAGATCGGTGTAGGCACCCATGCCGCCTTCTTCAACCAACAGCCCAGCGCTGCGAGAGGCGCGCACCAGCGGATGGTGGGAGACTATGCGATGAAGGTCCGACCACAGTCGACTTACGTCAGACGACTTGAGGCTCTCAACCCACTTTGCCTGTTTACCCTGCCGTTCGTTTCGGCGTGAGCGAGGCGCGACCTGCTTTTCAGCAGTCTCAGGTTCAAGCGACTTGTCGTAATCTTCACTTATCGATTTCACAGAATTGTCGGTTGGCTGTATTCCCATTGGGGATTGTTTTCGGTTGCTCGTCCCTGTGTCGGAGGTGGGTTATTGGAGTGTTCGTGTCGGAACGGCCAAGAATGAATTTGTCCGGGTTTTCTCTGTTTTTCGGGAGAGGTTGGTGGCTTAGTTAACCTGAGAATGCGGACTGTAATGCCAGGGCTCCAGCCTAAAGAGATTCTGTCCAACTTCACGGTATGGAGACGTTTGGTGCTGCCATGAGGCGAGCGTGGAAATTTCTTAAGTTTGCCCGGTAGAACCGCACGAAACGGGGGCAATTCCTGGAGTGTACGCCAGCGAGCTCACCACTCGTTGACTAACGAATGGGATGGTAACAGCATTTTAAATAATGGGCAACAAGTTTTTACGGCCAATACAGGAGACAAAAAGCCTGAGGAAATTGAGTGGTGTGCTGGTTTACATGCTTCTCTGCGGCTCCTCTGCGTCTCTCCGGTCTCTGCGTTTAAAAGGCGGCCGAAATCATTTACCGCAAGAGACGCAGCGCAGCGGAGCCACAACCAAACTTGGATACAGTCAGTACCGTCACGCGGTAGCGTCGGGTCCGTAACCAACCACAGCAGAGGTGACAACGGACCGACGCTACCGCGTGACGGTCTGACAGTATCCAAGCACGTACTCAGAATCTTTAACGATATGTCGAGAATCTGTACAAAAAACAAGAACTTACGAACTTGCTACGCAGAGGACGCAGTGAGTGCGCAGAGAGTTCAAACTAGGACACCACCGAGAATTGTCGATAAAAGAGTTTTAAAACTCTGGAAGTAGAGGGTGATTCGGCATTTTCTATTGTTGAACAAACCGACTCCGCCCTGTTTTCAGCAGAGGAGCGCGCCCTTCGTTGCCCCCGTTAGGTACCTCATCTCAATGCCGGATCCGGTTTGGACCTACTTATTGGGCGCTGTCAGCGCTTTCAGGTGTCCGATATGCTTTAGCTTGTCGTAATTCTACGGAGGGGTTCTCGTTGGAAAACATCGACAAGCTAAAGCATATCGGACATTAAGGGGGACTCGGATGAAAGGCTCAGAAAAGACCGCTACATTTAGCAAAACCGCAGGATGCCCTTCCTCCACAACACTTCTCTACTTCCGCTCGGAGAAACTTTCCCCCGAAGTTTCCACGCTCGTCCGGTACCATCTAACTGACTGTGATTTTTGTCGGGCCGAACTCATGTTGCTGGCTCATCACGAGGCGAGGGCCAGGTACCGAGAAAGACCACCAGAGATACCAATGAATCTGCGGATACTGGCGGAGTCGATACTTGGGCACCGGGCGTGAATCTCGAACAACGGTGCTTTGAATCCAAGCGCTCAAAATACTTCCACTTGCTTTAGTCCACCGAGCCTGACTAGCTTGAGTTTGACGTCAGCAGGCGAGGACGCCTGCGGTCCCAGCACTAACATTCGTCTTTCCAACTAAGGGCCTACTAAAGGTGATCGACGTTATTTCGATAGCCTTTAGTAGTACCTTCAGGGAATTGGACACTCTAATGCTGGGAGCGCAGGCGTCCTCGCCTGCCTGGTTACCCTCACGCATGATTGAATGAATTCAAGGGCCAAAATACTTCCGCTTGCTCTTAGACCGCTGAGCAGGCGAGGTGCCAGTAAGCTGCAAAAGAAATGCCACCAAATACTCAATACCCTGACTAGCTTGAGTTTGACGTCAGCAGGCGAGGACGCCTGCGGTCCCAGCACTGAGGCGCCAAATTCTATTGAGGTACTACTAAAGGGATGCACTACTTGTGCGCAGGTCTGGTGGGAATCAGCTTGATAGTCTCGAGCGTCACCAAGCCATCGCCGATCATGTCTTCCAAGAACGGCAGAAACGATTCAATTTTTTCCAGGTTGTCGACTATCTCAACTACGATCGGCAGGTCTTCTGACAGTCGCAGAATTTTCGCGGTGTGCAGCACGCTGTTCTTTCCGTAACCCATTAGACCTCTCAGCACAGTGGCACCGGCAAGTTCGTGTTCACGGGCTTTCAGCACAATAGCTTCGTAAAGCGGATGATGACCGTGGCGGTCACTTTCACCGATAAAAATTCTCAGTAAGTAGCCTTCCTCGAGTTGCCTCATATCTACACCTGAACCAGCCGCGCCAGTGAATAGCCAGCCCACACCGTCAACAGACCGGCAACGTTTGAGATAACAATATTCAAGGTGGCCAGAAAAACTTCGCCATCTCTCAGTAATGTTAGAGTTTGCAACGCAAACGACGAGAACGTTGTGAAGCCCCCGAGGAAGCCAATCATCACCGCCGTTCTCACCACTTCTCCAACTAAAAAACGTTCCTGGAACAAGTAGTAAAGAAAGCCGGCAAGGAAGCAACCAAGGACGTTTACGATAAGTGTTCCAGTGGGAAACGTCTCACCGAAACGTCTGGCTACCAGTCCGGATAAACCATAGCGACACAATGTGCCAACAAGTCCGGCGAAGCCGATCAGAAACAGTCGTTGGGTGAACATAGATGTCTGGGTGTCCGATATGCTTTAGCTTGTCGGTGGTCGCATCACCAAATATCCTGAAGTACTTGGGCGGCGACCACCGACAAGCTAAAGCATATCGGACATTTTAGGAATAGAGCGCCTCAATCACGTCGCCGAATCGCTCGTCGATCACGCGGCGCTTCACTTTTAGAGTGGGGGTTAGCTCACCACTGTCGATAGTGAATTCGTTTGGCAACAACGCCACGCGTCTGATGCGTTCGTAATCGGCAAGTGATGAGGTCAGCGAAGAAATGTCGCGTTGGACGATTTGAATTACGGCCGGATGTTTGCTCAGCTCTGTCCTGTCTTTTGGAAAAGCTTCACCTGTGTCCGCAAGCGCTTTGTTCAGGCTTTCCCAATCCGGCACAACCAGGGCGACCGGCTGTTTACGCCCGGCGCCGACGACAACCACCTGGCTGACAAACTCACTCTGCTTGAGCAGGCTCTCGATGAGTTGCGGCGCCACGTATTTGCCGTTGGATAATTTGAACAGGTCTTTCTTTCGATCTGTGATGTAGAGCCGGCCTTCCTGATCCATGTGGCCAACATCGCCGGTGGCAAACCAGCCGTCTTTGAGTACCGCGGCAGTCGCTTCAGGTTGGCCGTAATAACCGCGCATCACGTTTGGACCGCGAACCAAAATCTCGCCATCTTCCGCAATCTTCAACTCTATCCCTGCGAAAGGTATGCCTACGGATCCGACCTGGTTGTTATCCGGGCGATTGGCGCAGACGATGCACGTTTCAGTTGCACCGTATCCTTGTAGGATTGGAATTCCCGCCGCCAGGTAAGAGTAAGACAATGCCGGCGATAAGGGCGCACCACCCGAGACAAAGTATCTGAGTCGACCTCCTACTCCTTCGCGCCACTTCGAAAACACAAGGCGACTCGCGAGTCCTTGTTTGAGACGCAGACCGGGTGAGATCCAGCGCCGCGTATCTTTGCGTTCGCCATAGCGCTGGCCAACTGCCAATGAACTTGTGAAAACTCGCCGTTTCCAACCTTTCTCAGCCATCCCTTTCTTCACGATGCGGTGATAGACCTTCTCAAACAGACGCGGCACTGCCGTCATCACAGTCGGCCTAACCTCGCGCAGATTTTCGCCGACCTGGTCAAACGATGCCGCGTAATAGACCGAGAGGCCGTTGTAGCAAAAGACGAAGAAACCAGCGCGCTCGAAAATGTGTGAGAGAGGCAAAACGGACAGGGCAACGTCTGTCGAGCCGATAGGCAAACCCGCCGTGATCGACAAGACGTTCGACATGAAGTTGTTGTGCGTAAGCATCACACCCTTCGGCTCCCCGGTGGTGCCTGAAGTGTAGATTATCGTGGCGAGATCGTCGGGACGCACGGCCTGCAGATAAGCGTCGAAAGCTTCGGGACGTTCGCGCCCTTGTTCACTTCCGGATATTTCGAGGTGCTCGAGTTGGATAGCACCGTCGATATCTTCGGCGGCGTCAGCGTCGAAGAAAATCAAATGTTCCAGGTTGCGGTTGGCCAGCACCGGACGCGCATGGCGAAAGAGTTTTCGGTTGGAAATGAACATTGCCCTCGCCCCGGAATCCGCGAGGATGTATTCGATTTGATCGACTGCCTGAGTTGTGTAAACCGGTACGTTGATAGCGCCGAGGCTGAGAATCGCCATATCGACGATTGACCATTCGGGGCGATTCTCGGATAGCAGCGCGATGCGGTCACCAGGTCTGATGCCGAGCGCGGCCAAACCAAGTGCGACGTTCTTCACGCGCTCAACAAAGCGTTCCGCCGACATCTTGATCCACTGGCCATCAGCCCTGTGGTTGAGAGCGTTTGCCTTTCCGTGCCTTAACGAGGCGCTCAGGCATAATCCGGGTATGGAAGTCGCTTCAGTGGAAGGTGAGCTTACTCTTGAGTCAGTTTTTGCAGAGGCTGCCGAAGCCACGGGTTGGCATCTCCTTCGGTTCGATTATCGGGAAAGAATTTGAATTGACCGAATGATACACCATACACGTCGGGAGCAGGAGCAAGCGGCAGGAGTTGTCAGTGACATGAGGTCGGAGCGGGAAAACGGAAGCATTGGTCAGTTATCATTTGACATTTTTCAATTGTCATTTGGATCCCCTTTAGTAGCTACATCGAATAATTCAGGCGCCCTAATGCTGGGACCGCAGGCGTCCTCGCCTGCTTGGTTGCACTTCAGGCGCCTCTTGGTCTACTGAGCCGTCCATCACCCTCCAGACGCATCAACCGTAACCAAGCAGGCGAGGACGCCTGCGGTCCCAGCATTAGGGCGCCTGAATTATTCGATGTAGCTACTAAAGGGGATCCAAATGACAATTGAAAAATGTCAAATGACCAATGACCAATGACTCCGTTTTCCCGCTCCGACCTCATGCCCCTGACAATTGCTCCTGCTCCTGCTCCTGCTCCTGCTCCTGCTCCTGCTCCTGCTCCTGCTCCTGCTCCTGCCGACGGCTTCTGCTCCTTCGTTTCTTCCGCGGGGGCGGTGGCTGCTCGACTCTGCCATTTGAAGTTGCCAGCGCAGCCATTATTAGAAAGAGCAACGCATTAGAGGTGGTGTGCAAGGTGAAATCAAACAAACTGTGAACCAGCACTGCACAACATCCGCCTACCGCTGCTAACGCTACGCCTCTTCTAAATTCGTCCCTGGAATTGAAGCGAACAAACGCACGCCGGAACAGGATGACCACGAAACAAAGTGCTAACGCAGCGCCGACGACTCCGCCGTCGGAAACCACCTGCAGATAGTCGTTATGGGCCTGCTCGAGCCGGTAAAGACCGTTGCGCGAGTCGTAATGCGTATAGACAACACCAAACGCACCTAAGCCCGTTCCCAACCACGGATGTGCTTTGATGATGTCGAGGGTGACCGCCCAGAAATGAGCACGACCAGTGGTTGGATCGTCAGTGTTTACACTGTCGATAAACCTGGTTATTGACAACTCTCCACCCAAAAAGATCACACCACCGAACAAGGCCACCAGCAAAGCAACGCCGAGTCCTAGTCGAAGAGCAACCGCTTTTACACGACTGTGCTTATGGCGTTGTTCTGCAGGTTCGAAGCGCCAAATGCTCGTAACGATCACAAAGAAAAATATCTCGACGACGAGGCTGATTATTCCGCCGCGCGAACTCGTCATCACCAGGGCCACTCCCATCAAACCGGCGACAAAGAAATAAATCAAACGCTTTTCTTTCTCTACGACTCCAGCGAAAAGCAGGCCCAGCGGCAACGCGATCGTCAACTCCATGTACCCGGCAAAATGGTGACGATTGATGAAAGGACCAAATGCCGTACTTTGGCCCAAGTCGCGAACCCAGTAGACCTTCGTGGGGCTAGTAAATGATTGTGTCAGACCAAAGATTGCCAGACAGAAACCAAAGATCATGATGGTTCTGACGAGGAGCTGAAGACGATGAGGCGTGTCGGTAAAGACAAGTGTCGCGGCAAAGTAAATCAGCAGCGTGGACAGTTGAACCAGTACCAACCGCGTCGCGTAGGGATCCAACGACAAGGCTTGAGTAACCCTGACCGACAAACTATCACCGGACATCGCGTGCAGCGGTAATAGTTGAACCAGGCCCAGGATTACTGTACCCAGCAGAGGGAGTTGAAGCAGGTTACGGCTGACTCTAAAGGTTCCCAGCCTCCAGGCGTCGACGACCCACAGAATCAGGATTAACAATGCACCAAGATTGAATAATGCGAGGGCCCAGTAGTGAACAGTTCCGTAAGCGAGCGCTGAAAGTACGATAGCGACGCAAATAATTAAGAAGACAAACCTGCTCGCGAGAGTGTGCCGAATTCGACGGGCGATTCGCTGACGAGGCGTCGTTGGGATCAAAAGCGGCGAGCTTTCCGCAATTGAATGTCCGATATGCTTTAGCTTGTCGCTGTTGGAGCTAGGGGCGTCCGGGGGTCTTTGCGCGTCCGTAGCTGAGTCAACGACAAACTGAAGTTTATCGGACATGATGACGTTAGTTGTGTCGCTTGAAACTGAAGTCGTCATACCAAACGCTACCAAAGATTGGACAAACTGTGGTCTCCTCCCCACATGAAGCCCTGGTAATTTTCAGGACCACTGCCTCGGTCTTACTCGTTGTCTTGAAAGTCAATGCAAGTCTCTTCCAATCGTTAGTACCATTGGGAGCTACTTCGGATGCGCCGAGCTGCGCACCGCCGTTGGCATCAATGATCTGAACCACCGGAGCGCCACCTGTTTGCAGCTTGTCAGTGCGGACAAAGCATTCAAAATCATAGGTTGAGTCTTTCGCTAGGGTCACCAACTGAGACACGCCGATCCCTTCGAGTTGCGAACGCACCAGAAATTGAAGACGTAAGCTGCGCTTGCCGCTGTGACTCACCTCGGGATCGATTCCGATCTGCGCCTGAGGTGCACTCTTCACTTGCCAACCAAAAACGACATCTGGACCGTACGTAAAAATCTCTTCAAAACTGCCATCGTCGACTTGACCTTCGTCCACTTGATAAGCGGAATTCGGCGCAAGAGCATTCCAAATCGCGGCCGCATCGTGAAATCTGAACGACGCAACAAGCGTACTGACTATTGAATCGCCAATCTCCTTATTCGCTTTTTTCTCGACTTCACTGAGGACGTTCCACATGCGTAACCCCTCGTCGAACTTCTGTTGCGTGAGCAAATAGAGGGCAAATTGGGAGCGAGCTTCAGCGTTGGAACCGACAGCTTTTCCGAGCGAATCAAAATCGCTGCCATAGACTTGCCAGATGAGATTAAACATCTGTGGCCGCAATTCCTCGGGATACGCTTCGCTTGCGGTTCTGAGCTCCGCGAATGCTTCATCGTAACGAGCGCTGCGGAGCAATAGATTGCCAAGATACCAATGCGGATACGCATAGGACGGAGCCAGAGCAATGGCCTGCCGGAGCGCGGCTTCGGCCTTTACTGCATCGCCTGCTTGCTCTCTCGCAACTCCCAAAGACATCCACATTCGATAGTCGCTCGGCGAAAGACTCACAGCCTTTTCATACTCAATGAGCGCGCTTGCAGATTGATCGAGCGGCAGAGCCTTTTGTGAAGCCTGACCGAGTCTCCAGTTAGTAAGTGGATCATTCGGAGCAAGATTGTTGGCAACCTGGGCGATATGAAGACTGTTTCCTGCTGCCTGGAAGTACTCCGCCATCGTGTTACCTATGTACCAGCGAAATGCGTAGTACGACCAGAGAGTAGTCACGACCACCAGGAGGATGAGGACAATTCTGGGTAGAGCTTTACGAGTGTCGATCTGAATCAATTCTGAGGCCATTAAACTTATCCTTACCTCCTTGAAGTGCGGGAACCTGTCACCGCTTTGGTACAGCGAATCTCAACACCTACGACGCCCTGTAACAAAGCGGTGACAGGTCCCCGCACTCCAAGGAGGCGCCCGAGCTGAAGGTTAAAGCATATCCGACACCTTCGAAGTGAGATCTTCAATCGTGATTCGCATTCGCCTCACCGCAATGTGACGTTCGCTGCAGCTACGGATCACTTCCTCAACCCGCTCGTCGGACATCTTGAGGCTGGAAATTACAACCTCATCAACTTTTTCCTGTTCGCATACTTGAGCAAGATCGCCATTGCCTCCGAAAACACGTAATCCATGAATGACTTTGCCGTTCTTGGCAGCGTCGTCATCCAGGAATCCAACTGGCGATAACCGGAGTTCTGAATTATTTCGCAACTCTCGTAACAGCAATTCACCACCGTCGCCGGCTCCATAGATCAGAACTCGACGACCATTATCCCAGGAGGTTACGGGCAACAGCTGTCGAAACAGGCGAAAGGCGACGCGACTTCCCGCGAGAAACAGAAACATCAAAACCCCGTCAATAACAAATGCTGTGCGCGAGAACCCCTGAAAACGAAAAGCAAAGAGAACAACCATGAGACTCGCGACTGAACTGAGTACGACTGCTTTTAAGAAAACGATCAGATCTCCAACACTCGTGTAGCGCCAGAGTCCTCGATAAACTCCCATTACGAGGAAGACAGACATCTTCACAAACACCAGCACCGGCAGAGTTCTAATAAACAACTGCCAGGCCGGACTGGCTGAAAACGGACCAAACTTAATCGCGTAAGCGCACCAGTAGGACAGTATCACCAGCACGACATCCAGCAGCACCTCGAATATTCGTCGCTTGTAAGAAACGTCGACGAGGAAGGCATAGAGAGGTTTGTCCTTTAATGCCAGGGCTTCGTCTGTTTGGTCGTAAACCTTCACGCCCGCGAGGTAAACCCCAATCAGAGTAAGCACGACGCTAAAGCCTGCTATGGCGGCTAAGCTCACATCCAAACGCGCGCGCTGCACGAGAATCGCCAACAATCCGGAAAGTGCGGCGAAGGAATAAAGCATCCAGACGGCATGCCGTTCAGACATACCCAGCGCGACCAGACGATGCGACGTGTGATCACGCCCACCCTGCGAAGCCGCGCGGCCAGATAATTTGCGTAGAACAGTCACAAACGTTGTGTCGAAGATTGGGATGAAGAGAACTAGAATCGGTACGGCAAGGACAGGTAGAAAACTTCTCGATCTTCCGCCGCTAACATTTACCAGGGCGGAACTCGCAAGGAATACTCCGACAAACATGGAGCCGCAGTCGCCCATAAAGATCGATGCAGGGTTTGAGTTATAAACCAGGAAACCCAAAAGTGCGCCGGCAAAGGCGATCAGGATCAGCGCCTCGTTGAACTGACCAGTGGTGACAAAGCTAAGTGAAAGAAAGCCTGCCGCAATAATCGCGATTCCCGACGCCAGGCCGTCCATGTTGTCGAGCAGGTTGATCGCGTTTGTGATTCCGATTAACCAGAAGATGGCCAGGGCCATGTTTACCAGCACCGATGACGTCCAGGGGAGTGACAATCCGTAGTAGACGACAAACGCAGCGCCCAGGATTTGGCCGATCAACTTCTGGTACGGCTTGATGTGAATGAGGTCGTCTAGGAGACCAACCAGAAACAGAAAGGTGCTGGCTCGTAAAATCACCCAGGAGTAAGTCGTGTGGGGAATGAGAAACTGAACCGTGATTACAACTGAGGCCCAGATGGCCACTCCGCCCAACATCGCAGTTGGTTTTTTATGCCAACGGTCAGTCTTCGGCTTGGCGACGATTCCGTAGCGCCGCGCAAGCGTTCTCACTAAGGGCGTGAGAACCAGTGCGAGAACTAATGAAGCGGCAACCGCCAGCAGAGTTCGCGGGCTAAAAGGCATATCTAACCGGGGTCAGGTGTTCGAAGACTGTCAGATTATTAAGCGTTGAACTGCGTGAGGAAAGCTATTCGATATGCGCCGTCAACGCAAGCGGAGCCCTTTAGTAGCGGAGCCCTTTAGTAGTACCTTCAGGGGAACTAGACCAGCTAATGCTGGGACCGCAGGCGTCCTCGCCTGCCTGATTCCCTCCACGTATCTGGTGGGCGCACGGCAGGCGAGGACGCCTGCGGTCCCAGCATTAGGGCGCTCAGTTCTTTGAAGCTACTACTAAAGGGTGTCGAATTGTGCCATCGCTTAATCATTCCAGCTCTGACCGCCGTCCACTCTGATAATCAATCACGCTCTGGAGGATGCCATCCAGACTCATCTCTGGCTTAAACCCGACCAGGTCGCGAACCTTGGAAATGTCAGGGATGCGACGCGGCATGTCTTCGAAACCTTCTTCATATGCTTCGTCGTAAGGTATGAAGACAATCTCCGAGTCCGAATGCGTCAACTCTTTCACTCGCTCGGCAAGTTGCAGGATTGAGATCTCTTGGTTCGAACCAATATTGAAAACGTTGCCCACCGCTTCTTGATGTTCCATCAAGTTTATTAACGCGCCGACCACGTCACCCACATAACCAAAACAACGGCTTTGAGTTCCGTCGCCGTACACTGTTATTGGGCGCCCAGCCAATGCCTGTTTTACAAAAGTTGGAATCACCATTCCGTACTGACCAGTCTGTCGCGGACCAACCGTATTGAATAAGCGAACCACAACCGTGGGAAGTTTCTTCTCTCTCCAGTAGGCCAGAGCAAGAAACTCATCAATCGCTTTCGAGCAAGCGTAACTCCAACGGCCTTTTGTGGTCGCGCCCATCACCAGGTTGCCATCTTCGCGAAAAGGCACATCCGTGCTCAACCCGTAGACCTCGGAAGTCGACGCCACTAGAACCTTTTTCTTCTTCTTGTTCGCAATTGAAAGCACAACCTCTGTGCCGCGCACATTAGTTTCGATGGTCCGGACAGGACTCTCAACAATCAGCTTGACGCCGACGGCGGCTGCCAGGTGAAAAACCACGTCACACTGATCGACAAGTTCGGCAGTCAGTGGCTGGTTATGAACTGTGTCGATTGTGTAGTGAAAGCGGGCTTGACCTTTGAGATGTTGAATATTCTCGATTCGGCCGGTCGATAGGTCGTCGATTACGTAAACCTCATCGCCGCGTTTTAAATAAGCATCGGCAAGGTGTGATCCAATAAAACCTGCACCACCGGTTATGAGTACTCGCAAATGTTGGGTCTCCTTCTACGGGCTACTTGGCGTGCTGCGTTTCTCTTCATGTTTCTCTGCGCAACCTCTGCGTACTCTGCGTCTCTGCGGTTAAAGGTTGGTAATTAAGCTTAACATCGCAGAGACACAGCGCAGCGGAGCCACAACCAAACTTGGATACAGTCAGTACCGTCACGCGGTAGCGTCGGGTCCGTTGTCACCTCTAACAGTGTGGGCGTTTACGGACCCGACGCTACCGCGTGACGGGTACTGACTGTATCCAAGCAGGTAGTCGTAATCTCAACGGTCTTTCCGAAAATCTGCTAAAAAACAAGAACTTAAGAACTTGCTACGCAGAGGTTGCGCAGAGAAACCACAACGAAAGTGCTTCACAAAATTATTCTCTTCTACACCCTCGATTGAACACCGCTGCGACTGGTTGTTTGCGCTTCAACGGTTGTTGGTACGACGTTTAAGAGTTCATCATACAGCCTCGTTATGTCCGACAATAGACGCTCTTTTTTATGGTACTTTTGCACAAACTCATATCCGCGCCCGCCGAGCTTGATCTGTAACGCACCGTCGTTGACTAGTCTGCAAAGGCCGGCTGCAAATGCCCGTGGATCACCAGCGGGAACACTGATGCCACGTTCACAAACCTGGAAGACTCCGTCTTCAACAGCCGTACCAAGCAGGTCAACCACGCCGCCTACATTCGTTGCAATCACTGCGCGACTGTTCGCCATTGCTTCAATCAGTGTCAAGGGAGTGCCCTCATTTCGCGAAGTCAAGGCCACGACATCCAGAGCGGGGTAGAAGTACTCCGGATCAGTTCGCTCGCCAACGAACACGACATCTTCTGACAGATTCAATGAACGACTCTGTCTTTCGAGATCCTCGCGCAATGAGCCCTCGCCAATGATCACGAACCGCACACTTGAACCTTCCGGCGAGGCAATCGTTTTATATCGGCTCACTGCTTCGAGGAACAGCTCGTGATTCTTAATCTCCGTGAGCCGACCGACTAAGCCGACAAGAACTGTGTGCTCGTCAATTCCTAGTTCTTGTCGAAAACGCTGTCGGCGCCGCAAACTTTCATTGAACAGGGCAAGATCGAGTCCTAGAGGGATTACTTTCATCTGGCGCTCATTACCAACACGAAACTTCTGACAAATCTCCTCACCCTGCTGTTCACTCACCACCACCAATCGATCTGTCACCAACCACGCGAGCATTCGTTCGATCGTTATAAAGACACGGGTCTTTAGTTTGCCGTAGTAACTATGAAAGATATGTCCGTGGTAGGTATGAACGAACTTGCATTTGCGCGCTCGGCCGATGATCAGTGATGGCGTCAGCCAGCGATAAAAAAATCCGGCGACTCTGCCAACCGTTCCAGCTTTGGCAGTGTGGGTATGAACGAGGTCGGGCTGCTCGCGCAAAAACAGGCGGTACAACTTCCATATCGTGGCCGCATCCTTGAGCGAAATCTCCCGACTCATCTCCGGAATGAAGTGAGGCACTACCCCACACTGTTCGGCGAAGTAACCCATGTCTCCTTCGCCATCCGGAACTGTTCCTGCAACCAACAAAGTGTTGAAGTTAGATCGATCTAGTCCGGCAGTTAACCAGACAACATGCTTCGCAGGCCCGCCTACATTCAAACGCGCGATGATTCTAACGATCTTGGCAGGTCGATTGGACATGGGAATTGATTCAACCTACAGGTCCCTCCTTGGAGTGCGGGGACTTGTCACCGCTTTGGTACAGCGGCACTTCCGAATGCGGCTACAAAATGATTCTCACGACGCACTGTAC
>DASYRR010000037.1:0-9718 GCA_036004125.1 Pyrinomonadaceae bacterium
CACCGCTTTGGTACAGCGAATCTCAGCATTTACAACGCTCTGTACCAAAGCGGTGACAAGTCCCCGCACTCCAAGGAAGCGCCCATGACGAAAACTAGAACAGCCCGCCAGTGAACACGCGGGCAAAACTCGCAGCCTGTGCCAATCCCATGATTGTCTGGATCTTCTTAAGGGTGTTACCCGGGACGACGATCTGATCACCTGGCACGAGGTAGACACTGTCAGGCGCCTTGCCGTGATAGATAGCGGAGACATTCACAGGAATCGTTGCCAGCATGCCGGTGCTCTGACGGCGAAGCACGACAATCTTCTTTTTATTCCCGGTATTCAAAACACCGCCAGCCTCAGCCAGCGCTTCGGTCACTGTCATCCGATGGTTCATCAGGCGAACTCCGGGTTGTGCGACGTCTCCAAGAACCATGTAACGATATGACGCAGCCTTATCGAGCGACACCGTAACCTGCGGGTCGATGATGTATTCGTCGTAGCGCTTGGAAATAATCTGGGCCACTTCATCCACGGTCTTACCGTTAACGAAAACTCCGCCCGGAATCAGGGTTAGTGAAACACGACCGCTCGGCGGAATGATTATCCCCGCCCTCGAGTAGCGATCCTGATTGAAGACGCTTACAGAGATGACATCTTCGGGTCCCAACCGGTAAGTACTGAAAAAGTTGTTGTAGTAAGGAACAACGGCCGCTTCCTCAGACATCTGCTCGACCCGATTGGCCTGAGTTTCATCCGGAACATCGCTCGGTGTGCGTGCAGTATCGTCAGGTTCGAGTCTGTCACCGTTCGCGGGTTGTGCCGGCTTTGTTTTCTTGTTCTTGTCCTGTTCGGGCGCCGCGGTTCGTTGACGCGTTTTTTGTGGGTCGGTTGGCGTTTGGCCAAAAACACCTATCACGGGGGCCGCGACGGCCAGGGTCAACGCAAAGGTGATGAGCTTATTGTTCCTCTTCATTTTCAAACCTCCAGAAACCTGTCCTTACTGAGCTCCACGACCAAAAAGAATTATCTTGATCGTTTCAAACATGATGATTGCATCGAGCAGCAAACCGTAATTCTTGATGTAGAAAAGATCGTACTGAAGCTTTTGCCGAGCATCCTCTATTGAAGCTCCGTACGGATACTTGATTTGGGCCCAACCAGTCAGGCCGGGAGCGATCAAGTGTCTCTGTTCGTAGTAGGGAATCTCCTGGGCAAGCTGGGCTACGAAATGGGGACGCTCCGGTCGCGGACCCACAAAACTCATATGACCACACAAGATGTTCCAAAACTGCGGTATCTCGTCGATTCGAACTTTGCGAATGATACGACCAACACGTGTCGTGCGATCGTCTCTCTTGCTCGCCCAAACGGGGCCAGACTTTTCAGCATCCACTCTCATTGAGCGAAACTTCATCAAAACGAATGTCCGACCGTTCTTACCCACTCTTTCCTGTTTGTAAAAGACCGGGCCTCGCGATTCCAATTTGATAAGAAGAGCAGTAACTACCATTACTGGCAGCGAAAGCGTGAAGCCAATCAACGCTACCAACCAGTGAACAGCGTTGCGCGAGATTGTAGTGAGTCGTGCTTGTCGTCCTCGTCCGCTGAAGATCAGCCACGAGGGTCGCATCATGTTCAATGAGACGCGCCCCGTGACGCGTTCATAGAATGATGCACCTTCTTCAATTGAAACCTCGCCGGCTAAACTTAGCTGCAGCAATCTGTCGGTCGGTAACTGTCCGCGGCGCTGTCCCATAGCAACAACGATGCGGTCAATTCCTTCTTTCTTGACGATTTCGCCGAGTTGTTCAGTAAGCCCAATGACGCGCGGATTAATCAGACTCTTACCAAGTAATTCAGAGTCTGTGCCAACAAAACCAACAATTCGATAGCCGGCATCGGGCCGACTCAATACTTCACTGGCAACTTCGACGGCGAGCTTGCCGGAACCGACGATCAGGATGCGTTCACCAATGCCAGGGTGGCCCAGAAACCAGTGAATCGATACGCGCCAGCCAACCATCAAACTCAAAGCGAGCGGCAGCGCAATCAGAGAGATGCTGCGACCCAGCATCAATCCGGGCCACGCATAGAAAGCTAACGCCAGCGCGATCCACGCGAGTCCGAGCGCCTGAATTAAACGCAGCACCAGCTCTCGCCGATCGTGCATAACAATAAAGTCATACAAATCGAAGAGGTAGAAAGCGGCAAGGCAAAAGAACGTCGCAACGCCTGCTTTCAAGTAGCCATTCTTCTCGATGAGTTCAAACGGCGCGCCTGCAATGCCAACGCGCACGTACACCGCTGCGATAATCGCGCCGTAGACCAGTGTCGCTTCGGCGAGAAGCAGTAATACAGTCCGTCCATTGAGACGAAGGACTCTCAATTAACTACGGCTACCTCCTGTTCCTTCTCTGCAACTACGTTTGCGTTTGGTTCAGTCAAACGTCGATCTCTATTGTAGTAGCGATGCTGGTAATAATAAGACGACGAGTCAGGTTGTTCCTCCGCGCGATTTAGCACGATTCCCATCATGCGATCTTTTGGCAGTTGCTCGAGCAGTTTGTCGACCTGGCTGTAACGCGTTTTGCCGGCTCGAACTACCAGGAGTGCCCCATCCGCGCGATTCATCAGGACATTAGCATCAGTGAAGATTCCCAACGGCGGCGCATCGATGATGATGTAATCAAACATTCTCCTGACATCTGTCAGCAGACGTGCATAGCCTGGACCAGACAACAATTCGGCGACGTCGTCTCGCGGTTTACCTCCGGGCAACAAATAGAGCCCGGCTGGATCAAGACGAACGATCGCGTCCTCTAGTTGAATCTCTCCACCCAGTACCTCTGACAGGCCAATAGGCGCATCAATTCCGAGGTAGTCTGTAGCGCACGGCTGACGCAAATCGCTATCTACGATCAGCGCTCGGACCCCCTCGGTCTGAGCGAGCAGCCACGCGAGATTTAGCGCAGTCAAAGTCTTGCCTTCAGCGATACCCGCGGAAGTAACTACGATTGCGCGGGTCTGCAGTCGTTCACCTGCCTGGAGTATCCGCGTACGCAGTGAACGAAACTGTTCGCAATACGCAGAACGAGGTTGACTCACCGCGACAAGATGAGGCTCGACGCGCGCCGGCGAAATGTCATAACTGACAAATCCTCCGGCACGCGCCGACCCGGCAGCGTCCAAAGTTGCCCCAGCATCACGCGAAGCAATTCCGCCGGGGAGTGCCAACCCGTCGGGTACATCCGCAGTGTGCGCAGAGGACGCTGAACTTCGCGCCGAATCAGACGAGACAGACATGATCGAGGAGCCACTTAAAAGCTGCTCTTCGATCTGTCTCGAGGAAGGCAACCCAGTTCCGCTGGGGCTTTCGCTACGGCGCTCTGAACTTGTTGATTGTCGCGTGGCGTCACCAGGTTTTTCGGTGGCGCTTTGTTTTCTCAGGGCATCAAAAACTCTTCCCATAATTCACCTCACTAGTGGCTCAGAAGTCTTACCTTCACGTCTCTGAGCTTTGTGCTTTGTTCTTGGTGCTTTGAAAAACCAACGAACATGGGAGAACTACAAAGTTCAAAGCACAAAGTACTAAGATCGTTTTTCGTTTCACCTATTCAACCGGCACTGGCGGCTTGTTCTCAATTTCTTTTTCAGCCGTCGAATTGCCGGCCGCCCATAATTCCGCACGACCGGCTGAAGAGAATATTCTGGCCGGCGCTTCGCGTTCCTCGCCTGCTTGTATGCCGGCCGAACGCGGCAACATGTCGAAAGTTTCGGCGATGTCTTCGATGATCGAACGATTGATTGTTGTCTCACCGGCCGCGTAACCAGCCAGCAGAGCGTTGTCACACAGATTGTTGATGTTGCGTGGAATACCTTCCGAACAACGGAAGATGTAGTCGACTGCGTTGGGTGAAAACACGTCTGTGCGCTCCGCCCCGGCCACCAACAAACGTGATGTGATGTAGCGATCGGTCTCTTCAATATTCGGCAGCGGTTTGATGACGCAACGCAATGCAACGCGCTGCTTTAACTGACGCAGGTCCGGATTGTTTAGAACTTCGCGGAGTTCGGGTTGACCGGTCAAAACAATCTGAAGCTGTTTTGCCGTATCCGACTCGAAGTTGGACAACAGCCGAATCTCCTCGAGAACATGCGGCGATAGACCTTGTGCCTCGTCGATAATCAATACGGTTCGCAGACCACGAGAGTGTCGCGACTCGAGTGCTCTGCCCAGTTCCAGCAGGAGCTCCGATTTGGTTTCCCACTTCTGCACGTCGAGCAGGGTGGCGACATGTTGGTAGAACTCCGCTACGGATAGACGTGGGTTGAAGATGTAGGCAACCAGGACCGTTCGATCCAATCGTTGCATCATCCAGCGCAAAATCGTGGTCTTGCCGGTGCCCACCTCGCCCGTTACCACTACTAACCCCTTGCCGCTCTCGATACCGTAGTGCAAATTCGCCATCACTTCGGTATGCGACGGGGTGAAGTAAATAAAGCGTGGATCGGGTGTCAGCGCAAAAGGTAATTCTTTTAACCCGTAGAATTCTGCGTACACTCTTGGACCTCCAGTTGGGACGCCTGCGTCCCGCAAGTAATACTTAGGAACGTCCTGACGACTGCGACAGGAGTTCGAAAACGTGCGTAAGCTTTAAAGCCAATGCGAGCAGAGGAATGCTTACAATCGTCACTGCCATTCCAGCCGCAAGCAGAAGTCGACGCCGTCGAGGGACAGCGCGAGCCTCTTGCGGTGTCAACAATTCAGGAACAGAGACGAGGACAGGCAAGCCTGTGTAGTGACGAGCATCTTCACTCGTTTGAATAGTTAGAAGTCGGGGTACTTCAAAAACCCCGATGAGCACAAATCCAAGACCAAACCCAACCGCCAATCCAATAGCGGAGAGGATCAGTCTCTTCGGTGCTACGGGTTTCGATGGCAAGTTCGCAGGGTCAATGACTTCAATACCCTCACTCTGCTGTTGTGAAGCAGCATCAGCGCCAAGATTGATCTTCGACTGTTGCAGCAGCAGCTGATCATAGGCAGCTTTCTTTGTATCGTATTCGCGTTGAATCGCGCCGAGTTGGACTTCAGCTCCTGGAACGCTATTAAGACGTTGAATGAGAGCAGCGATCTGCTTGTCATTCTCCGCGAGTGCGGCTTGCTGGCGTTTGATGTCGCTATCGGCCATCTGGATCTGCTGAGTAATACTGGCGGAGGTGAGATCTGGAGTATTCTTGTAGCTCTCTTCTTTATCTTTAATCTTCTGTTTCCATTCGGCGATCATGTCGTCCATGTTTTGCTTGACCTGATCAACTTCTTTCTGCTTCGCCAGGACATCAGGATGTTTTTCTCTTAGTTCCTGTTTAAGTCGAGTTAGCTCTCCCTCGAGCGCTGCTTTCCGCGTTACTAGCTGGGACCAGGCAAGCGTCGTTTTCGGATCAGTCGTGTCCTCAATCGCATGCCTCTTATTTTCTTCAGTGCTCCTCTTCACAAGCGCCAACTGATTCGTAGCGGCAGTGCGACCATCCTGCAGGCGACCAATTTCCTGCATCAAAGCCTTCTGGTTTTCGCGCAAGCCTGTCAGTTGAGAAGCAAGCGATTGATATTCCGATGGCAGGTTACCAACATTTCCCTGCATGAAGTCCAAACGCTTCTTGTCGATCTGGTCGAGTTCTTCCTTGGTTTTGGCAACCTGCGTCTCGATAAAGTTTTTGGCGGAAGTACCCTTGGATATCGTGTCTGCGGTCTGAACATTGATGTACTTACTGGCTAACTCCGCCGTAACCGCCTGAGTGATCTTTGGATCTCTTCCCCGGAAGGTAATATTGAAGCCATTGGTGATGTCGTTGCGACTTGTGTTTACATCCACACTGATGTCTTTGCGCATCATGGCAATAATCGATTCCATCGGCTCTCCGCGCAGACGCTCCGATTTGTAGAGGTCATAGTTTTTGACGAGTGGCTCCAGAGAGCTACGACTGGTGACAATCTGCGCGATGGCAGTGAGCTGTCGCGTCATACTGTCTTCCGTAGCATTGGGAACAACGCCGGTAGGAAGGTTTGAAGTCTTGACGACAATGAGCGTGGTCGACTCGTAAACATCCGGTAGACGGTAGACCACCCAGGCGACCGCGGATGTTATCGCGATGACGGGAAGAATAAGCAGCCACTTCCGCTTTCGGATAATGTTTAGGTACTCACCGGGGGTTCGTTGTCGAAACTCAACGCTCATACAACACTCCTTTTCGCTTACAGAGACGTTAACGCCTTTTTTGCTTCGTCAATATCTGCAAACGGCGCCTTTTCAGCTAGACGTATTGACGCCTCCAATTCGCGTTTAGCGCCTTGTGCGTCGCCTTTTTCCTTGAGGGCCATCCCGAGATGGTAGTGATAGTTAGCACTTGGATTGGTTTTCGCATTCTTCGCAGCCTGCTCATCCAATGAAACAGCCTTCTGCAGTTGTTCTGCAGCAGCGGCATAGAGGGCCTTCTTGTAGTAGACCCAGCCAAGCGTGTCGACGAATCCAGCAATATTCGGATTTCTTTGGACAACCCCCTGCGCGAGCTTTACAGCCTCATCGAGGTTGCCTTTTCCAGTAACGGCGTAAAGCCAGGCAAGATTATTTGCCGCAATGGGCGCGTTTGGATCGTGCTCTAGAGCCTTCTTGTAATTTTCGACTGCCGCATCGTAGTTCTTGCGTGCATCTTCCAACATCCCGATCATTGTGTAGGCTGTTTGATCGTCTGGACGTTTTTCGATGATCTTACGGAACTCAGCGATGGCCCTGTCTACTTGTTGTGAATTAATGAAAAGTGCTCCCAGGGCATGATAGGCAGCGACGTAGTTGGGATCGAGTTCCAAGGCTTTGCGCAGTTCGGCTTCGGCTCCCTGGCCATTGTGTTGAAAGCCGTAGACGTTAGCTTTGACGAAATGCAACGGAGCGTTATTCGGATAAGCGGCCAGGGCCTGGTCGATTCTGCTATGAGCCTTATCAAACTCCTGTTTGGCAGCGTAGTGGGTAGTTAGTCCGTTGAGAGCGATAAAGTTTGTTGCGTCATTCTTGAGAGCGCTCTCCCAGTCGGCAATTGCCTCGTCAGGCTTGTTCTCGGCGAGTGAGAGCAGCGCCAGACTGTTGTACGGATTTGGATCTCCAGGAGCAATGTTCCGAGCCGCTTCAAAATCTTGTCGGGCGCCAGTGAAATTTCTTAGTTGCATTTGTGCGGAACCCCGCGCGAGTAGGGTCCGCTCTTGAAGTTCGGCCAGCAGCTGTGGTGACTGGTCGCGGTCTGGCGCCGCTTTACTCAAACGATCCAGTAAGTCAGTAGCCAATGTTGTTGCGGTCTTTGCATCGCCTGAGGCGAGTGTGATCTGGAGATTCATCAACTTCGCAGGCAAATAGTCGGGATAGTTCTTTTCCAAATCTCCTGCGAAAGCGCGGGCCTGATCAGTCAATCCCAAACTGAAATTAGCCTGGGCCATGAAGTAGAGGCCGGGCCGCGAGTTTGGTTCCTGTCTCAGGACTTCTTTCAAATCTTCGACGGCCGCCTTCAGGCCATCGTTTTGTCCTCCCTGGGCGCGCACACGAGCACGCAGTAGCAGTGCCTGACGATCTGTCTTATCTTTCTTGAGAGCCTCATCAATCTGCGCCGTCGCCCCCTGAATATCGCCGCGGGCCAACAAAATCTCTGTGAGTCGATAGCGACCCTGCATGAAGTCGGGCGCCTTCGTTACGATGTCTTGATAGATCTTGATGGCTTCATCCGTCCGATTAATTGCCGAATAGAAGTCAGCCAAAGTGGCCTCGCTCTCTGGTTTGCCGGGATCCAACGCCGCCAGCGCCTTGTAAGCCTCCTCAGCTTTATCGAGCTGCTTGTTAACGAGATAGAAGCTCGCCAGAACAAATCGGGAGGGACGGTCATTCGGCGCAACCTCGACTGCCTTTTTCAACTCCGCTTCCGCTTCCTGCGGACGATTGGTTTGGACGAGAAACTTACCGTACTCGCTGTGGGCTAGCGCCGAATTCTGATTAATAGAGATTGCGCGTTTGAATGTCTCTTCTGCTTTGGCAGTTTCGCGAGTAACGATGTAGAACTTTGCCAGACTCAAATACGATTCAACTCGATTCGGGTCCAACTCAATGGCGTGATTGAGCTCCGCAAACGCCTTCTCCTTGTCGTTTTTGGCAAACAGGACGCTGCCCATCAGGATGTGGCCTTCGATGTTATTTGGATCTTTCTGAAGGACTTCCTGGGCCATTTTCTCAGCCATGGAGATTACTTCTGGTTTTCCCCTACTGGCGGCGAGGTAGTAGTTCCCCAACTTGTTCCGAGCCTCAAGGTTGTTCGCGTCAAGTTCAACGGCTCGCTGCAACTCAGCCAACATCTCCTGAAACCGGTTCAGTCCCTCAAAGGCTCGAGCTAAGCCCCAATGCGCGGCGGCAAACTTGTCGTCAAACTGGAGAGCACTACGAAATTCGAGAGATGCTTCCTGAAACTTCTGATCTTTCAGATAGGCTTCGCCTTTGCTGAGGTGTTCGGCTTTCGCTTTTTCGGGATTGGTGCAGCCGGCCAGTGAGACGACGGCCGCTAGAATAAGACAAAGGAAGATTGGGTAGTAAAGGTAACCTCGGCACTCGCTATTCATCTGTTTCACTCCGTAATGGCGACCTTTTGAAGGTCAGCCGATTCGAATCTTCCGGGTTTATACATCCTTGGCGGGCAATTGCTTTGGATGGTTCAAACCCGAGACAAAGATAAAAAACGTTCAATTTCGGACAACTTCCGCAAAGTCTGGCTGCAGCTAGCAAAGTTTGCTAAGACCAAATTTCGGTTTTTCTCTGCGTAGTCTCTGCGATCTCTGCGTCTCTGCGGTGAAAACGGGATCGAAAACACTTACCGCTGAGACGCAGAGATCGCAGAGTTGGCGCAGAGAATTTCAAATTAACACTTCTCAATTAGTTAGGCACAAATTCTGGCAACGCCGGCATAGCACCGGCCGCCAGTTCAGTCGCTGACTGAAGCGCAGTTGCTTCCGAATCTATTATCGGAACTGTTACGCGAACCAACGCACCATCCGAGCGACGCATGGTAACGCTGTCTAACACCGTATAGACTTTGCCCCAATATTCACTGGCGATGGCTCGACCACGTCCTTGATACCAGTACAACATCAGATTCCGTTGACTGCCGTTTTGGATCACGTATTTGTTAGCTGTGAAACTGCGGCCGTCTGGTCCAGGCAGGTCGACTTTTCCCGGTTCGGCCAGTGTCCATCCCGAACCCGGTAGACAGTTCAGCGGACTATGGTACGAGGCGCCCTCACGTTGCGTAGCATAATACCCAACGTAGAAATTCGCTGTTTGACCATCGGGTCGTCGAAAGTTGCGCAATAAATAGTCGCTGGCTCTTAAGACCTCTAGGGTCGGTGCATCGAGTATCTGATCTGCACCCACCTTCTGCCATGTCCCAATCTGATCCGGAAAGTTCTTCAACTCTTTCCTCTCAACGTGTGCTTCACCGAGATAGGCCCAACCGTTCACAATTAGCCCGGCTCCAAGGATCGTTACTAACAGCACTACGAATCTTAAGGACGAGCTTTTCATTCCGTGCCCTCGCAGTGATGATTTTCGGGCGCCTCCTTGGAGTGCGGGAACCTGTTACCGCTTTGGTACAGGGCGTCGTGGGTGCTTGAGGTTCGCTGGACCAAAGCGGTAACAGGTTCCCGCAC
>DASYRR010000038.1:0-6571 GCA_036004125.1 Pyrinomonadaceae bacterium
CACCGCTTTGGTACAGCGAAGCTCAGCATCTACAACGCCCTATACCAAAGCGGTGACAAGTCCCCGCACTCCAAGGAGGCGTCCCCTTCCAACTGGTTCTTTTCTAGTCTTCTATTTTCACCGAACTACTTACTTTTGAGGTCTTGCTTCAGATTCAGATTTCTAATGAGCCGGTGCAGGTAATTCACGTGGACACCGAGAAGCTTGGCGGCATCCGTATAGCTTCCCTTTGCCTGGTCCATCGCATCGAGAATAATGCGCTTCTTTGTTTCCACGACGGCTTCATGGTAACCAGTTGCAGACACACCAGGGTCTCGTTCGAGCACTGTCTCCGGTAGATCATCTCGTAGAATCAACTCCGTCGTCCCAAGTACAACGGCGCGTTCAATCACATTTTCTAATTCACGAACATTTCCCGGCCAGTCGTAGGCAGCCAGATACGTCCGTGCTTCTTCTGAGACACCGGTGACGCGCCGGTTACACTTGCCGCTGTACTTCTGCGCAAAGTAGCTTGCCAGTAACGGTATATCCTCTTTTCGATCGCGCAGTCTGGGCATTTCAAAAGAAACCACGTTTAGGCGATAGAAGAGATCCTGACGAAACTCACCTGCCTCTATCGCCTCCTCGAGGTTCTTATTTGTTGCCGCTATCACCCGAAGATCAACTTTGATCGTTTGTGTTCCACCCACGCGTTCAAATTCGCGTTCCTGCAACACTCGCAACAACTTCACCTGCAGATTTGGTGAGAGTTCACCAATTTCATCCAGGAACACCGTGCCGCCATCCGCGGTTTCAAGTCGGCCCTTCTTTTGAGCAAAGGCGCCCGTGAAGGCACCCTTTTCATAACCAAACAGCTCGCTCTCCAAAAGAGTCTCAGTCAGCGCGGCACAATTCACCGCCATGAAGGGTTTCTGCGCTCGTTTGCTGTTGCGATGGATGGCGCGCGCCGCCAGCTCCTTGCCGGTACCGCTTTCTCCGGCGATCAGAACCGTCGAATCCGTAGGCGCTACTTTTCCGATAAAGTGATAGACGCGTTGCATCGCCGCGCCTTCACCGATCATGTTGTGTTCCAGATTTACATCGTCCAACAGTCGGCGGTTTTCACTCTCGAGCCATTCGAAGTGACGGGCGTTTTCAATCGCAACGGCGGCTATACAAGAAATAGCCGTAACCAGTTGAAGGTGATCTTTGTTGAATTCGTCACCCCTCAAAGCTGTGTCGAGATACAGGACGCCAAGCTTACGATCTAACATGATGAGTGGAACGCACATCACGGAAACTGCCTGTGATGAAACCATGCTCTCTGTGGCGAGTTCTCGATCACTTGCCACATCATTCGTCAGCAATGCGACTCCATCGCGCAAGACTTGTTGGGCAATCGTCCTGCTCACTGTGACCGCTTGTTCTTTTCCTCGAGCGCGATCGAGCGCAAACACTGAGTCATCGTCAAACGAGTCGTCGACCGTCAGAAGAATTGCGCCGTGTTGAGCGGGAACAACCTCGAACAGCAGCTCGAGTAGACGCTGTTGTAGTGTCTCGATACCGCGGATGGCGTTGATCGTCGTGCTGACTTTCATCAGGGCACTAAGATCGCGGGCCATCAAATAAAGCGCGTCGTCGAAGCGAACCTGAACCGTTGAGCCACTAAGCACTTGTTTTTCATCAAGTCTCACCTGGCTCGATTTTGAGATGGCGTTACCGTCTTGAATCAGGAAAAGAAACTGTGACTCACCAATGCGAACGCGATCGCCGTGCTGTAGCACCCGACTCTTCACCGGAACGTCGTTCACAAACGTGCCGTTCAAACTCTCCAGATCGGTGATCACAAAGCGATCATCGCCTTTCTTCTCAATCATTGAATGACGTCGTGAGACAGATGCATCAGCGACGCAGAGATTCGCGGCAGTCTCCCGACCAATGACGAGCGACTCCTCGTCGATAGTGAATATCCCGCCTTTGAGTTTGCCCGAAATGGCTGCAAGTCGCGGCTGCATTTTTTGAACTTATTAGGTCAGGGTTTAGGTAAAACAGAGTCTACGCGGAGGAATGTTTTCGGGCAATAGTTTGGCGGGCACTCGCGCATTGCGAACCTTATCAAGTTGGGAAGCTGGCAAGCGGCAAATCTCAGATCTCAAATATCTCAAATCTCAGATCTTAAGAACCGAAGGACCCATTGGTTTGTCTGAGATTTGAGATCTGAGATCTGGGATCTGCCGCTTCGTAAGTCCTATCCATCGAGATAGCTCGCCTATCCAATCGGATAGCGCAACACCGACAAGCCGTCAAAAACTCGAGTCTTTTGTTCATTGTCGCACGGATTTTTCGTGGCACGCGTCTAGCAAAGGGACCAGCAGAACTAGAAACAAGACTCGGGAGAGTCAGAGAGCCCCAAGGAGAAACCATGGCAAAACAAATAATCAAAGGCCTGACGATGTTGCTGCTCGTTGTAGCCTTGTCACTCGTCACTGCCGTCGCTACCGCAAATGGACAGGCTTCCAAACGCCAGATCGCAAATATCCCTTTTACTTTTGTTGTAGGCGATAAGGAAATGAGTGCTGGTAGGTATTCGGTTCAGCCGGCGACATCAACCGGCGAAACGTTGAGAATAAGCGGAACTGAGAATGGCGCCGGAATGTTTCGTCTTTCGAGCCTACTCCAGAGTAGTAAGCCTGCCGACAAAGGAAAACTGGTATTCCATCGCTACGGCAACCAATACTTCCTCGCAGAAGTTTGGACCGCAGGTGAGCGCGAGGGCCGGCAGCTTTTGAAGTCTAGAGGAGAGAAAGCCATCGAACGGGAATCCACCGCAGCCCGATCGCGCAATGAACAGAGCTACGAGCGAGTGGAGATCGCGTTAGTCAGACAGTAAGTACCGTCCCGCAGCGTCCCGCGCAGTCGTCCCGCGCAAGGAAGACGAGCCTTTAAGACTGGTGGCTCGTTTCTCCCCAAAACCAAAACGGCAACCCAACGCCCCCGGGTTGCCGTTTTGGTTTTGGGGGAGGCGCTAATTGCGCCCTCCTGAGCACGGCCCGTATAATCCAAAACAGCTACGAAGAACGGAGTTCAAGCCTGTTCATGCCGATTTATGAGTATCAATGCCGGAAGTGCAAGGCGCACACTGAAGCCTTTCAAAAGGTCAGCGACAAACCATTGACGAAGTGCAAGAAGTGCGGCGGCAAACTGGAAAAAATGATCTCGGCACCGGCGATTCAGTTCAAAGGCTCGGGCTGGTACGTGACTGACTATTCCGGCAAGGCAACGAAGGACGACAAGTCAGAATCCGATTCAGCAGCAGAGAAAAAAACAGAAAAGAAAACCAAAGAGAGCTCCCCAGCTAAGCAAACTACCGAAAAGGCTTCTCCTCCCAAAGCTTCAGGCGATTGAAGTCGCTCAGTGGCAGGTACAATGGGTGCGTTAACCACCTCAGAACCTGGCAGTAACAGGCGTAAACACTATTCTCGGGTGCTGCTCGCAATGTTGGCTGCATCTTCCCTCGCCGGCTCGCTGCTGGCGCAATCGGGCAATCGTCCACTTGCCAACGCCGCCGGCGGAGTGATGGTGAGTGTCGTCGCCAGGCGCGACGACCAACGCAAAACTCCTATCACCAGTAAAGAATTGTCTGTCTATGACAACGGTATCGAACAAGCAATCAAGAACTTCACCCCCGATCCATCACCTGCCCACATCGTTCTTCTCGTAGACAACTCGCTGACGCTTCGCGCCGACGTTGACAAGCTCGAGACCGCTACACGTGAGTTTGCTTACGAGATCTTTGAAGGCGACAAACTATTAGTAGTTGGTTACGACGAACAGGCTGAGATCGTTGCCGATTGGACCGATAACGCAAAGTCAATCGAATCGTCGCTCAAGTTATTTCGCAAAAAGGGGCAGCCGTTCTTATTCGATGCCATTCGCGCCGTGGTTGAGGAAGCGCTACGACCGTTACAGAATCAGAAAAGAATCATTGTCGTGATTAGTGATGGACTGGATCGAGGTAGCAAAGCAACGTTTGAGCAAACAGTGGCAGAACTGCAGATAGAGAACATCATGGTGTATGCCGTGCAGGCCGTGGATCGAACTCGAGGAGCGATCCGGCGCGATGTACCTAAGCCCCGCGTGGTGATAGACAAACTGGCGGAAGGAACGGGCGGCCTGATCTTTTCGATCGACAATCCGTCTGAGGCGGCGAAAGCGATTTGCGATGAATTGCGGAAGGATCGGTATGTACTTTCGTACGTGCCATCAAGTGCGCCATTTGGTCAGGCGCGAAGCTTGTTGGTGCTGGGGAACCAGGGGATTACGGTTCGGGCGAAGTCGATGCAGCAGCCTCGTTAAGGGAATCATTGGTCATATATCATTTTCCATTTTTCATTTGTCATTTTTGAAGACTCCGTGTTCAGTGGTGACCTTTGGTAGGTCCCTCGAAGAGTTCAGGCTCGCTAGTGCTGGGAGCGCAGGCGTCCTCGCCTGCTGGTTTCAACTGAGATACGTGGAGGGTGCCAGCAGGCGAGGACGCCTGCGCTCCCAGCACTAGCGAGCCTGAATTATTCCGAGAAGCTACTAAAGGTAACCAAGTGAGAAATGAAGGGAAGAGACGGGGAGATCGGAGAGACGGGGTGACGGGGTGAATCAAAAACCATTGGTCATTATGACCAATGATTTTTCGATCTAAGCTCAACGCCTCTTCCTCGAATAAATGAAGAACAGCACTCCCATAATTATCAGTACCAGCGTTTCCATGAAGATGAAAAAACTGGGAACGAACTTGCCACCTTCGTCGAGTGAATCCGAATAAGAAATATAGGTGCCGAGAATCAGCCCGGCCACAATCCACATCACTTGTCGTTTCTTATCCCACACAACTATTCTCTAGCGAACTTTGACTCAGCTGTATTCGTTAACATCTTGGCAACTTAGTGACTCCGTTAGGCCAAATCAATGTTCTGCCCAAAATGCAGCCAATCACAAACGTCGGATGAGATGCGTTATTGCTCGCGCTGTGGCTTTCCTTTGGTGACTGTAGCATTACTGCTCACCAACGATGGCACACTTCCCACTATTGAGGACAAGAAGGGCCTGCGCTCCGTGCGTTCACGCATGGCTACCGAGAGTGTGATACTGACAACATTTTCGTGGGCAGTTGCCCTGGCTTGCACTTTTTGGTTTGACGTCGGCGGCCCTTACGAAGGTATCGCAAAGATTGGCGCATTTACTTTCTTCATGCTCGGCTTCATTGGTCTCTTCAGGTTTCTTTACGCGTTCCTATTTCTAAAAATGGATCCGATCAGGAAGGTCCAGGTGCAGCCGACTGTGACCGAACCGGCGCGCTCACAATTACCACCACCGCAAATAAATCCCCTCAGCGATTGGCCCGTCCGCCCAAACACTCGTGAAATGGTCTCGCAACCCAGTGTGACGGAGAATACGACGAGGTTGTTAGACGAAGACTGAGGTCATTGCCGATTTCCGATTGCCAATTGCCGATTGAAAGACCTCCGGCATTCTGACAACCCGCTGACGATATGCCATTACCAAGAAGTCAATCGACAATTGGCAATCGGAAATCGGCAATCACTAAAGCTTTCCCGTCAACCAATGCATCATGTTCAATACCAACTGACGATTGTCGATACCCGGAATATTCATCCCAAATGGCATTTGCTGCAGACCGGTCACTTGTGCAGTCAGCATTCCTGCTTCACCCATGACGATCACGCGACCTTTGCCAAAATTAAGCGCGATCCCCTGAGCGCGACCGGCAGCTGATACAGGCTTTTCGTCTCCAAACACATCCTCAGCTGAATCGGCCAGTCTCATGAATGCGAAACTGCCCTCCGGCCCTTTCAATGATTGTCCAGTGAAAGCAATGACTTTGTTGTCTTTGTTCGGCACTATTTGATAGCCGTCATTTCCGATGAGATCCGCAAACGGTTTATAACGACCAGTGGCTGTGTGGAAGTTGTTGTGTGCCTCATCGAATAAGACCCGGGGCCCATTATTCTTGTAAGCGGGGTTGGCGACTTTCGAGTTGAAGTTTGGATCTGCCACCTGCCCAGGGTTCGCTCGTAAGGGCGGCATCTGACCGCCTCGAGTCAGATCGAATGTGCCATCGCCGATCTTCTTTTCGTTTGCGAAAATCTCGTAGGTTCCACTTACCGCATTGCCCTCAAACTTGCCAGCGAACTTCGCTACCCTTCCGTCAACTGGGACACTGAAGGAAGCATCGGCACCTCTTATAAGAAGATTCTCTACCGACGGTGCAAGCTCTTGACCCGCGACGCGCAACCTCATCGTCGATTTCCAGGAGTCGCCGTCTTTCGAGAGCGTGAGCTCCATGCCGCCAGGGATGCCCTCAATCGTGGCGGTTCCTGCCCACCTTCCAGACCAATCCGGTGTTTGTCCGAAAACAGCAATCGAGAAAATTAGAAGAAAGGAGACCGAGTAGACGATTCGTCTGTGCATAGCGCGTACCTCGAAAGCTGTCCGACGGGCGCCTCCTTGGAGTGCGGGGACCTGTCACCGCTTTTGGTACAGGGCGCGTAGGTGGTATTGGTTCGCTATACCAAAGCGG
>DASYRR010000039.1:0-21326 GCA_036004125.1 Pyrinomonadaceae bacterium
CAGGGAACCGTTCTTGATTTTCGTTCGTTAACTTTTTACGTTAAGGAATCCCACCTGACGACGAGGTTCAAAATGTATTGCCCACAATGCGGTCAGCAGCAACCGGACGCGGTTCACTACTGTTCACGATGCGGTCTTTCTCTCTATGAACTGAGCATATGGCTGAGCGGAAGCCGTGCTTTAACGAAGGTCGATGTTCTGAACAAGCAGCTCTCACCACGCCGAAAGTGGATACTTCGCGCAGCGAAAGTCACTTTCTTCAGCGGTATTCTTCTTCCGTTTGGCTTCCTTTTGACAGGCCTTTCCAAGGAGCCTGTATTCTTGGTGGTTCCGCTGCTTGCTCTCTTCGTCAGTCTCGTTTGGATGTTGTATTGCCGACTATTTGTGGAAAATACCAACTTTGTCGCGGTTCAGGTTCCCCAACGATCAATTCCGCCCCTCCAGTACGTACCACCAGTTCAAGTTGGCTCGCCCATCGCATTGGACGCGCATCGACCAAACACGGCAGAGATGGTACAACCGCCAAGCGTCACCGAATACACGACGAATCTCCTTAAGAAAGATAGGGGTTGAAGACCTCCCAGCGCTCACTCCGCAGTGAGCTTCCCTTGCAGTTTCATTTCAGTTGACGCATTCGTGGACGTCGTCACTTCAATCGGTGCCTGCCAAACCAGAGTCTTGATCCGACAGGTACCAGTGTTGTCTTCGCGACAATAGAACAGCGTTACCTGTGCACGAAGAGTAGCCGAGCCCGAACTTGAAACGGTGAATGGTATTCGGAGCGGAAGCTTCAGGTCCTTTGTAGAACGTGACGCAGCTGTCGCTTCAATGGTGATGGTTTTTTCGTTGTCGACTGAAACCTTGTAGCGTTGCGGGGCCATTGGATTCAAGTGATATCCGACGGGTAGGTCGACATTGATTTCCAGAATCCCCGGACCAGCACGAAGTTGTTTTGTGGGGAGCTTAATGTCTTCAGCATTCGGAACCGTATCGCTTGCAACTTTCTCCATCGATCTCGCAGGTGGAGTAAGCCCGCTAATACGCAGTGTTGAGGTCCGTTTCGTTTTTAGATCAACAACCCGAATTGCGTGATTGTTTGTGTCCGCAATGTAAAGCTTGCCGTCCGCGAGGGTCAAACCCCCAGGCTCATAGAACGATGGTGATGTTCCGTCCGTCTGTCCCGGTTTGCCCGTACCGAGAAGCGTAGTTACTTTCTGCTGCTTAGGGTCGAGCTCTTTGATCTTGTGGTTGTAAGTGTCGGCGATTAATAACTTATTACCTGCTGAGATCAAACCCAAAGGGTGTTGCAGTCGGACCTCATCTCCCGTGGCATCGACATCACCAAACTCAAAAAGATCGCCGCCCACGAGTGTCTTAACTTCGCCCGCTGCTAGATCGATTGAACGAATAATATTGGATTCACTGTCAGCCACATAAAGCTTCGTCCCGTCTGTGGCAATCCCGGAAGGCTGCGCAAAACCAGAATCAAGTAACGGTCCGTCCAGACGGGCCTCGCGACCCGAACCTGCAAACGTGGAGATCTCATTTTTTTCTAGATCGAGTTTCCAGATCTGATGAGGACCAGCCATCGCGATATAAAGCTTCTGACCAACGAGTTGTAGATCCCAGGGGGAACTCAAAGCGATGGAGGTCGCCGGACCTTGCCTGAAATACTCCAGAGACTGCTTCCCGGTACCAGCAACGGTTTCGACTGTGCGGGTTTTCAAATTCACTCTTCTTATCAAGTGATTCTCAGTATCGGCAACGTACAGAACATCACCCGACAGCGCCAGGCCCTGTGGTCGATAGAAAGTGGCTTTGTCGAATGCGCCGTCAACTGTTCCAGGATCACCGGTGCCAATCGTTTCAACTAAGGAGCCGTCGAGCTTCGTAATCACGAGTCGATTATGGTTTGAGTCGGAGATAAACAATCGATCGGAGTTAGCGTCGGCCAGGATCTTTCCAGGAAAAGCTAACGGCAGGTCTCCGACTTTGACTCGTTCGAGAACAAGCTGGAGCGGTTGTTCATTGAGTTCACCTCGTTTGCGAAATTCGTCAGCGAGTTTTTCGATAGCCTTTTCTATGACATCGTAATTTCCTTCGCCGGAGACGGATCCGACGACATAACCAGCCGGATCAATCAAGACTTGAGTGGGCCAGGCGCGTACGCCGTAACTCTGCCAGACCTTGAAATCTGCGTCGTTGTAAACAGGATGCTCAAGCTCGTAGCGCAGAATTATCCGCCTGATGTTCTCAGTCTCTTTCTCGTTCTGAAACTTTGCCGAGTGGACGCCAATCACAACAAGCTGATTCGCGTACTTCACCTCGAGTTTTTTCAAATCAGGAATGATGTGGATGCAGTTGATGCAGCCATAAGTCCAAAAGTCGAGCAAAACAAATTTCCCTTTTAGTGCGGCGATCGACAAAGGCTTATCTGTATTCAACCACCCACGCCCGCCGGTGATTTCCGGAGCGCGAACACGGGCCTTTTCTTGAACAGACATTGATAAATCTCCCTTGGATGAAACCGACTCCGCTCCAGATCGCGATGCAGCGCAAGCAAACGAGATCAACGCCACAGCCAGGAAAATGTATTTGTAATTAATCAAGTGATATTCCCTTATAACCAATCGAAGGTGCCTTCTACCGCAACGCGGTTACGTCCCATAGCCCAGGGTTGCTTTCCCAAGATGATTTAACCCTGTACCAACGGCCGAGGAAACCACTTTGGTTTTAGTGTTGATGTTCCTCGACACTAACCGCGGGTTCGACATTCTCTCCCTCAAGCAACTGATCGACGCGATCAATAGCGCGGCGCAGGTGCGGAATCGTAATCGAGCCACCCACAACGAGCGCTACATTGAAGGCGTCAAGAAACTCAGCGCGCGTAATTCCAATTCCCACGCACTGTTTGATGTGATAAGTGATGCAATCGTCGCAACGAAGCACGGTCGAGGCAACAAGTCCCAGCAGTTCTTTGGTTCGCTTGTCGAGCGCGCCGTCCTCATAGGCTTGAGTATCGAGCGCAAAGAAACGCTTGATGCCAAGGTGACCACTCCCGAGCAACTTCTCATTCATTGCCGCGCGATAACGGTCAAACTCATCCATCTGGTTGTCCTTTCGATTGTTTTGCGTGGCATTGTAGCAGGGGGAGTCGTCGGTAGGGCAAATAGGACCTATATGACCTATACGACCTATTCTTTACAACTGACAACGGACTACTGACCACGAACGGCGCCGCGTTTGTCTGTTCCGTGCCCAGGTTGTAACCTTCACAAATCGTGACAACTACTCGTGACGTTTCGTCTGAAGACAGTTGGAAATTAAGATTGTTGCAGGTCCGCTCGTTGACGCTGGGTGTAGTCGAAGAAGATGTACTAACTGTTGTCGAATGGACTCAGCCGACGCCGCTACCATTCGCACCGGTGTCAGTAATGGGCGTTGCCAGTATCCAAGGGCGGATGTTTACGGTTGTTGACGTCGCATCGTTATTGGGTGAGGTAACTTTTGAAGGATCTGGATTTATTGTCGCGCTGCGCGGTGATGAACAACTCGCGCTCGCTTGTGACGAAGCAAGCGATGTTGAGGAAGTGAAACCCGCCGATATCATTAACGAGAGCGAGTCGAGTTTGATTCAAGGAAACACACAAGTTCGTGGAAAGAACGTCTTGGTTTTGGACGTTGCTAGATTGTTCGCTGGAGTGATTCGCGGTCAGGAAAGGCGGCGACGACGCTTGTGACTGGAAATGAACGATCAAGCTTTTACAACTTTGGAGTATCAGCAACTGCTCAAACTTGTTGAGCGGGGTGCGCAGACTGAGGTGGGTCGCGCCCATGTTGCATCTCTCACGCCGCTTGAAGCGCTGACGGAGTTGCGACGAGAACTCTCAGCACTGGCCGAAGTCGTAGCGCTTCGCAATCGCGGAATCATCTGGGCCTTTAGTGAATTTAGTGATCCAGCAGAAACAATCGGCCGGCTGCGGATCGAGGGCAATGCGCTTGACGCCCTTGCCATTCTCGAAACGGGAAAACTCTGTGAACAAGCGCTATCGGCACGCGCTGCGATCCTTGGAGAACGTAAGAGCGCACCTGTCTTGTGGCAATTAGTTGAAAACCTCCCACGCGATCTCAACACTCTCATCGCACGCATCACAAACAAGATAACCCCCTCTGGTGAGCTGGATGATCGTGCGAGTCCGGAACTCGGACGCATTCGCCATGAGATAGGCAGCTTGCGCTCGCGAATAACTCGTTCGCTTGAAAGTTTGATGCGCAGGTCGACGGAGGCAATTCAGGATGAGTTAGTAACGATTCGCAACGACCGTTTCGTAATTCCGGTGAAGGCCGACCATCGGGGCCGAGTTCAAGGGGTGGCCCATGGTTACTCATCGTCCGGAGCGACGGCTTTCATCGAGCCTCTTGAAACAATTGAAGCAAACAACGAGCTTCAGAGTTTGCATGAAGCCGAGGCCCGTGAAGTTGCGCGAATCCTGTTTACCCTGAGCGCGGAGTTGCGGGCTCAGCTGCCTGCAATAGAGATGGCTGCAGCTGCGGTCACACAGTTGGATGTCATTAATGCCAAGGCTGTGTTTCACAAACGATTCAACTGCGTCGTACCGGTTATCGATAAAACTGACTCAAACGACCGACTGGAGCTGAACGAGGCACGGCATCCGTTGTTGGAAGAAAGCCTGCGAGCGTCAGGTAACCGCGTCGTTCCCGTGTCGTTAGCACTCGACTACAACGAGAATGCAATGGTTATTTCCGGGGCAAACGCCGGTGGAAAGACAGTCGTCCTGAAAACAACGGGTCTGCTTTCCTTGATGGCGCTATCCGGGATCTCGGTGCCTGCTAAGTCTGCGCAGTTTCCTTTTTATGCATCGGTCCTGGCTGATATTGGTGATCACCAATCGCTGGCCGCAAATCTTTCAACGTTCACATCTCACGTCGGTAACATCGCGCGCATGCTTGAGATTTGCACAGCGCCGGCGTTGGTGTTGCTCGATGAAGTTGGAACCGGAACAGATCCGGAAGAAGGATCCGCGCTGGGCGTTGCCGTGGTAGCTCATTTCCGTCGCGTTTGCAGTGCGCACGTTATTGCCACCACACATTACAGCGGCCTGAAGATGTACGCCGGAAACGAAGACGGTGTCATCAATGCCAGCGTGGAGTTTGACGAGAAAACTCTGCAGCCGACATATCGCTTGATTGTCGGCGTGGCTGGAGCCTCATCTGGATTAGAGATCGCGCGACGTTTCGGCGTGCCCACTGAAATTATCCGTACGGCAACCCGGTCAGTAAACGACTCGTCGCTTCAAGCAAGCGAATACTTGAAACGAATTAAGCAGGAATCAGAAGAAGTAGCAACTTTGCGGGCCGCACTTGAGGAGGAACGCGAGGCAGTGGCCGAGAAGTTCGCTTCGTTGGATAAAGAGGCAGCGAAACGCGAACGCGGACGCCAGGCGACTTTCGAACAAACCGTTCAAAAGACTATTGCAGAGTTAGAAAAGCGAGCACTTGATTTGGTCGCAAGGATTGAAGACCGCGCTGAACGCGTCAAGGTCGAGCGCGAGGCACGCCGACAGACCGCCGAGATGAAACGCGAGGCACAAAGGGCGGCGAAGGCCGTCGGAGAATCAGTTCCTTCAAGCCCCTCCGGGGAGGTCGAGACTAGAGGTGTTCGTATTATTCGCGACGGTCAAATAGTAACGAAATCGCCGCCGGCAGAAGAAGCTCCGCGCTACGTTGCAGTTGCCGGACGTGAAATTGTCGTGGGTGACAAAGTCAAACTTCGTTCATTTGGATCGGTTGGCATCGTCGATCAAATAAAAGACGATGAAGCCGAGATTCGGGTGAAAGCATTGAGATTCCGGGAGAAGCTAGAAAACCTGGAACTCGTCGAAGCAGCACCCGAGTCAAAAACTCCAAAAGGCAAACTTGAAAAACTGCGAAAGGCCCCAAGCACCGAAGTTCACCTCTCGTCTGGGGAACAGGAGAGTCGTTCTGAGTTGAACGTAATCGGACAAACAACAGATGAGGCAGTGGATGCGGTTGATAAGTTTCTCGATGAGGCATCACTCGCGAGTTTGAGCCAGGTGAGAATTGTTCACGGACATGGCACCGGTGCGCTACGACGAGCGATTGGTGTTTTGTTAAAAGGACATCCACATGTGTCTCGATTTGTTGCCGCACCTCCGGATCAGGGCGGTGCTGGCGCAACCTTGGTCGAGTTGAGACAATAACCGCCCCATGCGTTACCCGCAAACATTCGTCGACGATCTCAAACGCCAGGCTGACATAGTCCGCGTCATCCAGGATTATGTGCAGCTCAAGAAAAAGGGTGCGAACTGGATGGCGTGCTGTCCGTTTCACAAGGAGAAGACCCCTTCATTTTCCGTTAGTCCTACTAAAGAACTCTTTTACTGCTTTGGCTGTCACAAAGGTGGCACCGTCTTTAACTTTGTAATGGAGATCGAAGGTGTTGGATTTGCAGAGGCGATCAAAATCGTCGCGGACCGCGTAGGAATGCCCCTGCCGAAGTTGGTTGATGATGAACGCTTCGCGATCAAACGCCAGGAAGCAGACGAAGTTATTCAGTTGAACGGCTGGGCGCTCGAGTGGTGGGAAAAACAGCTGGAAACGAGCGGCGAAGGTTCGATCGCACGCGACTACCTGGAGCGGCGCGAGATTACCGACGACACAAGGAAAACCTTTCGACTTGGTTATTCGCCGGATAGTTGGGAAGCCCTATTGTCTTACTTGCGACACAAGGGAGCAACGCAAGCGCAGATTGAGCGCAGCGGTTTGGTGGTGAAGAAAGATGAGGGTGGTTCTTACGATCGCTTTCGTGGTCGGCTGATGTTTCCAGTGTTTGATACGCAAGGTCGACCTATCGCGTTTGGCGGTCGCACGCTGAAAGATGAAGACGCAAAGTACATCAATTCGCCTGAGACCGCTGCTTATGTAAAAGGTCGAAATCTGTTTGGACTAAATCTAACCAGAGACGAAATTCGACGCGGAGGATTCGCGATTCTCGTTGAAGGATTTCTCGATCTAATCGTGCCTTACCAGTTCGGAGTCCGTAACGTTGTTGCCAGTCTGGGAACTGCGTTAACCGCTGATCAGGTGAAGTTATTAAGTCGGTTTGCGCGGAAAGTGGTCGTCAACTATGATGGCGATCGCGCGGGTGTGCAGGCCGCAAAGAAGTCGATAGAGATTCTCCTCGCCGAAGATATCGAGGTCAAAGTTCTAGTTCTCCCGGAGAATGCTGACCCGGATGAATTCATCAGAAAGTTTGGCGCGGCTGAATATCAACAGAGACGGGCAAAGGCGCAACCACACATACAATTCGTGATCGAGAACGCTTTGCGTGACCGCAGTCTTCACCGGCCCGCAGAAAAAGCCGAAGCTGTCGAAGACGTTCTTCCATACATACGCGCGATCAACAGTCGTATTCAAAAGCGCGAATATTTTGATATGGCAATGGATGGTCTGCAAATCAACGACGTCTCTCTCCGTCGCGAACTGTGGCACTCGCTGCGTACTCCGAGCAATGTAACCGGAAGCGCTCGAGAGAAAATCCTGCGCCGGACGGGTGTCAAGCCCACCGTTGCCGAGCAGCGACTTTTGGAGTTGTTACTAGCGAATGAGAAACTTCGTAGAGACATCTTGCCCTCGTTGCAAAAGTCTGACTATGAAGAGTTAGCTACTGCGTCGATTTTCAACGCTCTCATTGAGATCGAAGAGCAAGGCGTTGATCCCGATTTCGAGGTGCTAACGCAAAAGGTCGAAGGTGATACGACTGCACAAGAACTCTTGCCGATGCTTTTGATGGGCGTCCTCGGTCCGCAAGAGGAAAAAGAGGCGGATTTGCGAATCGCTGTCGAGAGGTGTCTCGACGCGCTCCGTTTAGTGAATATCGATCGGCGAATTCGTGAACTGAGCACCGAGATCTCGGCTGCTGAACGAGATGGAAACGAAGCCAGAGTTCTGGAATTGATATCGGAAAAGTTTGATCTAGACCTTCTGCGGAAGTCATTCGAACCTCAGCGTCAAATTGCCCAGCTCGAAAATCGGTGACCAGTATAGTGTTTGCAATCGAGGATTAGTTTGCCGGAGCCGTCAGAAGTGAGTATCGAAGACAAGGATCGCGACGATGTCATGGAACGCCTGTTGGAGTTGGGCGGCGACAAAAAGTATCTGACGTTCGACGATCTGAATCGTGAGCTTCCCGATAATGTCGTCTCACCCGATGACATCGAAGACGTCCTCCAAAAACTGGAAGGCTCCAACATCGCCGTCGCTGATTCTGACGAAAGACTTCTGGAACAAGCGGCGGTGGTTGTTGCCGAAGATGAAGAAGAGCTCGACGATGATATTGAACTTGATCTCTCAGCCGGAACACTCGAGAAGACGAACGACCCGGTTCGCTTGTACCTACGCGAAATGGGCGTCGTGCCCCTACTCACTCGCGAAGGGGAAGTTGCAATTGCGAAACGCATCGAGCGCGGACAGCTTAAAACTCACAAGGCTATTTCGCGTTCACCGATCGCCGTGCGCGAACTCCTAAAGGTTGGCGAAGATCTCGAAGCGGGTAAGCTCAACATCCGCGAGACGGTAACGTTTTCGGAACAAGCCGAACTGACGGGCGATGAAGACAAGGCTGACGAGTATCGCAGTTGGACGATCGAGGGCGTTCAGAATATCAACAAGATTTACAAAGTCGGCTTGAAAGAGTTGGAAAAGCTTCACATCGAACAAAAATTGATGCGTGGCAAGAAGAGTCGGAAGCTAACTCGCTTGCGACGAAGAGTAGCTCGTCTGCGACTCGAAATTGCGCAGGAGATAGGCAGACTGAATCTAACCGAGCGCGCCCGCCAACGACTCATCAACTCCATTCGTGCAGTTCAAAAATCCGTACGCGAATCGGAACGGGAAATCGATACGTTCACTGAGCGCCTGACTAAAAAGCGCCTCAAGGCAGACGATCAAAGAGAGTTTAGACGACGAATACTGGCGGCCAAAAAACGGCTACTGCAAATCGAACTCGACAACAACATCTCACCACTCGAGATCAAGCGTTCGCTGCAGGCAATTGTTATCGGCGAGCAGCAAACCGGCCAGGCCAAGCGCGAACTCGTCGAAGCAAATCTGCGGCTGGTGGTCTCCATCGCTAAAAAGTATACGAACCGTGGTTTGCAGTTCCTCGATCTAATTCAAGAAGGCAACATCGGTTTGATGAAGGCGGTCGATAAATTTGAGTGGAGACGCGGCTACAAGTTTTCGACCTACGCAACCTGGTGGATTCGACAGGCGATCACTCGCGCCATCGCAGACCAGGCCCGTACCATTCGCATTCCCGTTCATATGATTGAGACGATCAATAAACTGATCCGCACCTCGCGCGCGTTGGTGCAGGAACTTGGCCGGGAGCCAACTAGCGAAGAGATCGCCAAGAAGATGGACATACCAGTCTCGAAGGTGCGGAAAGTTTTGAAAATTGCGCAGGAGCCGATCTCGCTGGAGACACCAATTGGTGAAGAAGAGGATTCGCATCTGGGCGACTTCATCGAAGATAAGTCGATCCTCAATCCGGCCGATGCCGTAGTTGCTTCAAACCTTCGCGAGATCACAGATGAGGTGTTGGCCACGCTTACGCCGCGCGAGGAAAAGGTGATCAAGATGCGATTCGGCTTGGGTAGCACAGGATCCGAGCACACATTGGAAGAAGTAGGTCAGCACTTTGCGGTAACCCGCGAGCGCATTCGTCAGATTGAAGCCAAGGCTCTCCGCAAGCTGCGACACCCTTCCCGCTCCAGGAAACTAAAAGCATTTCTTGACGGCGCAGCAAGATAGTTTTCCCGATGCAAAAAATGAGGGCGCGAAGTCTTGGTTGACCTCACGCCCTGTCAAATTTTGCCCCTCCATTTGCGTGCTACTTGAACGATAGAAAAGCGGTGCTCCTTGCCGTGTAATCAAATTCGTAGGAATAGGTGTACCCGGGAAACTCAATCAGCCGCGTGTACTGCACCCGAACCTCGACACGATTATCTTTGGTCACGGGAGTTATGATCGCGCTTGAAGGTACCTCGTATTCAGCTTCACTCTTTAACAGCTGCTCGCCTGCCCATGACGGTGGATAACCATTCGACGCCGCAACATCGACATAATGTTGCATCAAATCTTTGTACATCGTGGCCTGATAAGCCACGGGTATGTACATATAACCAACGTAAGCTACACACGCTATGATAGCTATCACGATTACAAACTTAAGCGTGGAGCCGCCGCGTTCGTTGGAGCGATCCTTGTTCATTATTGGGACTTGTCTTTCTGTCTCCCAAATGATTGAAGGCCGGTGCGCAGCGAGAGACGCAAAACACGCGCACTTATTTGGCTCCCCGAAACAATTCTCGGCGAGCCGATACCGTCTAACAGCACCCAGTTGAGCTGACCCGCCACACTCTTCTTATCGTGTTGCAGTGAGCGAATGATCCGATCCACGTCCAGATTCTCAGCCTTTGGCAATCGGCCGCAGAGTCGTACCGCCTCGCGTAACGATTCTAACTCTGTCTGGCTTAGCAAGCCCATATTCCTTGAGATTTCACCAGCGACTAACATGCCATAACCAACTGCCTCGCCATGTCGAAAGACTTTATAGTTTGTGATGGCTTCGAGAGCGTGTGCTGTTGTGTGGCCAAAATTCAGAACACGTCGTGACTTGGCATCCAACCGATTTGTAGCTTCTCGTTCATCATTCGCCACGATTGATGCTTTGAACTCACAGTTTGCAGCGATCAAAGCTTCAAACTCTGCCGTCTGCGTGCTCCGCGGATCACTTAGTGTGTGTTGCAAAGCTTTCACGGTCGCCTTGAAGAGAGACTTAGAAGCAACCAGAGATTGCTTGACCATCTCGCAGAATCCTGAAACTAACTCTCGCCTCGGTAATGAGGAAAGAGTTTCAGTGTCGATGACAACCAGTGGCGGCTGATAAAAGGCACCCACCAGATTCTTGCCAACTGGAAGATTAATCCCCGTCTTTCCGCCAACCGATGAGTCTATTTGGGCCAGCAACGTTGTGGGCATCTGAATGAACGGAATTCCACGCAGATAAATTGCGGCGCTGAAACCCGCCAAATCGCCTACTACTCCTCCACCCAGCGCAATGACTAAATCATTGCGCTCAAAGCGATTGTCACCGAGAAAAGCGGTGGCCCGTTCAAGTAAACGAAATGATTTGAAACGTTCGCCGTCGGGCATCAGGAATTCAAAGATCTGAAGGCCTGCTCGGCGCAAGCTTTGGGTCACATCGCGGCCATAAAGACGAAAGACGCGCTTATTCGATAACACTAAGACGCGTCTTGGGGAGAAGCTCGATGATTGGCTAATCAGTTCGCCGACATCCCGGCGAATACCCGGTGCGATCCTGATGTCGCTTGTTCTCCTGGTTCCGTTGAGTGAGATCTGAAGCCGATGCATTGCGAAAATTAGATCGTCAGAAAGACCACAAGCTCGAGAACAAACATGTGGATTCTAACACGTAATAACGATTCCTATTTTGCGGTGCGTTCTGACTGAAATTAGGTTGGCTAAAAAAGCGAATGGGCGCGACATACGTGGGAGTGCGTCGCGCCCATCCATATTCGTGGTTACTGTCCTCACCCCAGCAACCACTTGAGACGGAGGATCCACCAACCGTCTCTCTTGCCCCACAATATACATCGCAACGCCTGTGCCGTGCAACTAGGTTTTTAGACAGCGAATGATCGGGTGACTTTACTCTGAGAATCGGACGAAGTATTCCTAGACAGTGCTTCTTGCCTGGCTGGTAAATCTATCTTGTTGTGTAGATTTTTCTCGCAACCGAGTGTAGAAATTTCACGGCGACACTGAACTAACCCCGATCTCTTGTCTTATCTCTTTCGCGATCCGTTCAGCGTACGTCTCAATGTCGCTTTGGTTTGCGCCCTCGATCATTACGCGCGCCAGTGGCTCGGTTCCCGAGTAGCGCAGCAGCAGTCGTCCATTCTGCGAAAGGCGTTCCTCAACCTCCTTCACAGCCCGCTGAACAGCTGGTAAATCACTGAAGGCGACTTTCTCCCTGACCCGGACATTCAATAACACCTGAGGATACTGCCGAAACCCCGAGGTCAAATCTTGCAGGGTTCCACCTTCCTCGATCATCGCCCTCATTAGACCTAGCGCTGTAATCATCCCGTCCCCGGCGAGACTCAATTCTGGGAGAATAATGTGGCCTGATTGCTCACCCCCCAGGCTTGCTCCTCGCCGTAGAAGTTCTTCCAGTACATACTTGTCGCCAACATCAGTCCGCACCAGTTCAACGCCAACTGAACGAAGCGCAATTTCCAAACCGATATTGCTCATTACTGTGGCAATCACAATCCCTTGCTTTAATCTCTGCCGTTTAAGCAGATAATTCGCCAAAACCCATAACGTGGCATCACCGTCGACAAAGTTTCCTGCTGCATCAACGAAAAGCGATCGGTCTGCATCACCGTCGAATGCAATCCCAAGATTCGATTGTTCAGCAACTACTGTCGCTTGCAACGATTCAATGTGTAGTGAGCCACAATTAAGGTTTATGTTACGGCCATCCGGGGCCACGTTAGTTGCGATGACTCGAGCACCAAGAGCCTCAAATAGGGCGGGCGCCAGTTCTGAGCTGGCACCGTTTGCACAATCTAAAACCACCGTCAGCCCATTCAACTTCAGTCCGTTTCCGATCTCATCAGTGAGGAATGTTAGATAGCGCTTTCGCAGGTTCTCGGATGACGAATTAGACAAAGCTTCAATCATCCTTGTGGGCGCCGTACCGGCGTTGGCGAATATGTCCGTTTCAATCCGGCGCTCAACAGAGTCAGCAATCTTTTGCCCTGAAGGCGCAAAGATCTTGATACCGTTGTCGTGATAAGGATTATGTGAGGCGCTGATTACGACGCCAGCGTCTGCGTGCAGTACTCGGGTGAGGTATGCCACGCCTGGAGTGGTGATTACTCCTGCTGAAAGACATTTCGCCCCCGCTGCAGAAGCTCCGGTGATAAGCGCACGTTCCAACCAAGCTCCCGATTCACGTGTGTCGCGACCGATTACGATTACAGGTAGTTTACTTGAAACGGTTCCGAGATAACTTGTCAAGGAAGATCCAATGATGTTTACGGTTGGCTCATCGAGGGGAAACTTACCTGCTTCACCTCGAATGCCGTCGGTACCAAAGAGTGATTTCATCTAATAAACAATTTGATTACTTCAACCGATTGAATTTGATTGGATTTGTCGATTTCAAAACTACCTTACTTTGAACACCAGTTGTTAACTCCAAATGAGGCTCCATCTCAGTGTTGAGAACAATTCTAATATCTTCGTTCTTCAATCCATCCAGCATGCGCGCGGGACCAAGTACGATGACTGCGGCTGTACGGGGAAGAACCTGAATCCCTGGTGGGCCTTGAACAGGAACGTCCGGAAAACTCTTTTCGATACGTCGTTCTCCTATTTCGATCTGAAGATCCACGGCTGGATCCAACAGATCGACTTTGGGGTCTGGAATGTCGATAGCCACGTTGGTAGCAGTAAAGCTCTCTTTCTGGCCAGTGAGCCAGACCGTTTCCGTAGGAGCCTTTTCGAGTAGGTTCACATGATCGGCTGGTCCCCGTACCGTCACGCTACCGTGGTTTGCTGTTACCGAATAAACCTCATAACCGTCCGCCGGATTACCTTCGTACCTTGGTTCGGTCTTCAGTTCCTTTTCAACTATTGGTTCTAATCGAATTGGAATAGCAGCTGGCAAAAAACCCACAATCTTCACGCCTTGCGGCACTGTTAGCTGCACCTTGTCAGCCAACCTAAGCATTCGCTCACCGGCTCTTTGGTCAGTGATATCTATCGTCGCTACCAAATCAGGCCCCCGCAAGTTATCCAACTTAATGCGGCTGCCAGTCAGGGTTACATCGATTGTTTTAGGTGGGTCGTTACTGATCTCGAGGGCTTGTGGTCTGACGAAATTAAGTTGGACATTGACGTGCGTAGTCACCGGTTCGTTTTGTCCTGTCACTATTAGCCACAAAACAAGAGTAATCGCCAACGACAGTAGTTTCAGGCTCCAATCTTCAACAAATATCTTGCGCAAGATTCTTTCCACGCCACTAGGCTGGCGCGAAGGTTCTGCGGCAACTTCATCGATATCCTGAAAAGGCATGCCAGTGTCTCAAGAGAACAGATCAAATGGGCGCAATCTCTTCTGATTCAGATTCAGCTTCGGGCTTCTGTGTTTCCTTCTCTTTCCGAGGCAGCGCATCCAAAGCGCCGAGGATGGCTTCGCGCAACTTGGTGGCGTCTAAACCTCGTCTGATGTCTCCAGCTTGAACAAAGGAAATCAAACCGGTTTCTTCTGATACGACGACGGCAACCGCGTCCGTGTCCTCCGTTACTCCGATGGCTGCGCGATGGCGTGTACCGAGATCTTTCGAAAGCCGCGGGTTAAGAGTAAGAGGGAGAAAGCAGGAGGCAGCCGCAATTCGATGCCGGCGAACAACCACGGCGCCATCGTGAAGCGGGCTGGCAGGGTTAAAAATGCTCACCAACAGATCATAACTGAGTTCAGCATCCAGTTTGACGCCGCCGTCAGTTACATTCTTTAGACCAACGTTACGTTCGATGACAATCAGTGCGCCAGTCTTAGTTGAAGCCAGTGTTGTCGCCGCAAGAATGATTTCGTCATACACACCTTCGCCAAACTGACCGCGATGAGCTCGAGTTAATGGCACGCGGAAGCGATTGCCAAAAGTAATCAATGCCTGCCTGATTTCGGATTGGAAGAGTACGATAATGGCGATTCCAATGTAGAAGAGTCCGTTACTGAGAACGAATTCTAGGGTCGCCAGCTCTTGCTTGCGGGAAAGCCAGTAGAAGAAAACGAGGGCCGCAATCCCTGCGGTCATTGGCGCGGCGCGGGTGCCACGCAAAAGCTTCATGACTCCATATACCAGCAAAAAGACGAAAACGATGTCCGCGATGTTGCGCGGCTCAACGATACGTCTTAAATACTCGGTGTATGGAAGTAGCAGTAACATCTAGTCTTACTTTGATGGGCCGAATCGCGGCGAAGCAGTAACAAGTTAGTTTCTCCCAACCCGCGCGAAATCCCCTGGTTCTTCCCTGGCGTGTCTCGTTCAATTCGTCGACTGGTTGTCACGGGCGGGTTCCAAAAAGATCATTTCGACTTTTGGTTCCGCCTTTTTGATTCGGTCTTCGACTTCCTCGACAGTACGTTCCACGTCCATCGTCCTCAGATCTTGACGCATTTTTACGTGCGCGTTGATCAGAATCTGTTTCGGTGCTAAGTGCATAGTCAACAACTCAACGACTCTTTCAACATTTGGATGACTTTCAATCGCCTGTCTGATCACGTCAACAGTTTTTTGGTTTGCTGCTTCTCCTAATAACAGTCCACGAGATGATCGGGCCAGTACGAATGCTACGACTGCGAGCACTAATCCGATCATGATCGACGCAACGCCGTCCCAATAAGCACCCGCGCTTCCGCCAATCTGATAGTCAGTGAGAAGCAAACCCGCACCGGCAATCAAAATCCCGAGAAGAGCTGCTGAGTCTTCAAAGAGCACTGTCTTGGCTGTCGGATCCTTCGACTCGCGAAGGTAACTAAGGAACGTCATTCCTTCGTGATGCGCTTCTTTAACTTCTTGATAGATCGCCAAAGTGATTGACGCAGCTTCAAGAACAAACGATACCGCAAGTACCCAATAAGCCCACTTCAGATTTGTCGGCGGGTGCGGGTGCCTTAGTTTGGCTATGCCTTCGTAAACTGCGTACGTCGCACCGACGCCAAAAATAAAAATGGCAGCTATAAAAGACCAAAAGAAGCGCTCTTTGCCGAAACCGAAAGGATGTTTGCTGGACGCAGGTCGTTTATAAAACCGAAGGCCCAGCAAGAGAAAGATCTGATTAGTGGTATCGGCGATCGAGTGGAGTGCTTCTGCCATCATGCCGGAAGAGCCGGTGATTACCGCAGCAACCAGCTTCAATAGCGCGATCAGTGCGTTGGCAAAGAGCGCCCCGAGAACGGCCAACATAGGAATTCCTTCGGGTCAGAATGACAGCTTCGCCTGAATTATCGCGGAAAAAATAAGTACTGGCAATGGTCTGATATTTGAGAGTAGGCGGGAGCACCGGGCTGAAGCCCGGTACGAATAAGAGAAAGAAATCAAACCAAACGAGGCTGTACCATCATACCGTCCGCTGCCGTACATCTCGCATGCGTTTCTTACGCTTGAAGGTTCCGTTCTGAAGGAATCCAACCAACTCCCCATTCTTGCCGACAACTGCAAGAGAACCGATGCCATTGCGCTTCATTAACTCGCGCGCGTAATCGAGCGTAGCATTAGGTTCCACAAAGAACCTCGGCGCTATGGGACGCATTACATCTACAGCCTTCGTTAGGTGCCAACGTTCGCGTGGGAGGGATTTCAGATCTTCGAGAGCTAGAATTCCGTGTAATCGGCGATCGTGCGCAACTGGAAAAGCGACCTGCCGATGAAGCGGTAACACGGAATTGATCAAACTACTAATAAGCAAATCCGGCTCAATTGAAAACGGCGCCGACATCGCCTCACCAACGATGTGCTGCAGGTGGACGCGAGTGTGTTTGACCACACCGTATGCGGCATCAAACAAAAACAGACCAACCAGGACTGACCAGAGGCCCATGAAATACGATCGAAAGTTAGGAGCCACTACCATGTAAACACCGAAGATGATCAGAATTGCCGAGATGAGCATTCCGCAAATGCCGGCCATTCGAGTTGCTTCACGAATGTCGCCGCTCCTTCGCCAAAGCATCGCTCGCAGGACTCGGCCACCGTCCAATGGGTAGCCCGGAAACAAATTAAAGACGGCCAGAAGGAAATTGCCGGCCCCGATGAGAAACAGAACTCCCGCGGCCGGCTTATACTCAAATGCCACTGCTGGAAGCATCAAAACAAAGGCCAAGACTCCAAATAGAAAGCTTGCAGCTGGTCCAGCAACAGCAATGCGAAACTCGGCTCGTGGACTCTCCGGCTCGTTTCGCAGGCGAGCCAGCCCACCAAAAGGATGTAACACGATTTCTTCGATCTCTATTCCTTCCGCACGGCCCATCAAAGCGTGGGACAGCTCATGACCCAGGACAGAAAGAAAAAGTCCGAGAGTTGTTATAACCGCCAGAATCCAGGCTGCGGTTTCGCTAACAGGATGTAGTTTGAACCCTCCGGCCCACATGCCACCACGCGCAAGATTCACAGCGATCAGCCAAACGCTCAAAATAAAAACGACAAACCAGCGAAAATCGATACGAACCGGAATGCCGTAAATTCGAGCGACTGTAATTTGACGTTTATAGAAACCGAGAATACTCATTAGGTTTCGAACGCAGTAGCCTCGGCGTCGATTAGGGGATGGGGTTCTGTTCGCGCTACCCGTCGCAGTAGGAGTGGTTCTTCGTACAGTTGAGACAGGCCGCGCACGATCGCAAAGCGTGGATCCTCAGCAACTCGTACGGCAAGTCCAAGCTCTTTTTGCAAGTACTGCGGCAACCCGTCTAGCAATGCTCCGCCTCCGGTTAGAATCACGCCGCGGTCATAAATATCACCCGCCACTTCAGGTGCTAGTTCCGTCAGCATGGAACTGACCGCATCCGAGATACGACGAATGGTCGGCACTGTCACCGCATAGACTTCCCCCGCAGTGATGTCGACGGCACCAGGGCTGCCGGTTTGTACATCACGTCCGCGGACTTCGATTTTCTTGTTCGGGTCTTTTGGTTCTATCGCGGAGCTCAACTCGAGTTTCAGCCGCTCGGCAGATGGAATGCCAATCGTTAATCCGCGATGGCGACGTAAACGATCCATGATCGCGGAGTCGATATCCGAACTGCCAATTCGTTCGGCTCGAGATGCGATGATCGATCCACTGACAATCGTCGCGACGTTCGTGGTACCACCACCTATATCAACGACTGCTGAAGCGTGTTCATCGGTGATTGGCACGCCGGCGCCAATTGCTGCGGCTTGCCCCTCCTCAATCATGTAAACACGACTGATTCGTGCTTCTTCTGCCGCGCTCAGCAAAGCTCTCTGTTCTACCTGGGTCACTTCAGACAGCACACTCATAATTGCCCGCCGGCTGAAATGCGAGATCCCACTTCGAGCTTCCCTCACGAAGTGGTCAAGCATCGCCCTGGTTCGTTCGAAATCGGCAACCACTCCGTCAACCAACGGTGCAATAACCGCAACATCACGAGCCTCTCGACCCTGCATCTTGCGGGCTTCATTGCCGACTGAGATCACTTCGCCAGTGATCTTGTTGACGGCTACAACCGAAGGCTCGTCAATGACCACACCGCGGCCACGCACTGCAATGATCGTGCTCGCGGATCCCATGTCGATCGCCATCGAGTCAGACACGAGATTTCTGAGTGCATTAAGACCAATCCACGAACCGGTCTTGGCGATGATTGACATGAAAACGGAAGGTGAACAACTACGGACGTCTAGTTTGTCCGTTCTTGTTCACCTTTAAGCTCCTCCCCGATAAAATACTGTAATGACTTACCACGCTCCGCTTGCGCGTTGCCAGTCGACTTCCCAAAGAGCGACCGGCTGCTGTCTATTCTTCACCATGATCGGATCCCGAGGCTCAAGTCTGTAACGACTATTGGCTGCTTTGGCAGTCGCATCACTGATCAATATCTCTCCACCGCGAGCATTTGATTCCAAACGTGATGCAGTGTTGACGGCATCTCCGATTGCTGTGTACTCGGAACGTCGTTCCGATCCGATATAGCCGACAGTTACTTCGCCGGTGTGTAACCCCATGCCCACTCCAATGTCAGGGAGTCCCTCGCCGTTTAATTCCAGATTGATACTGAGCACCCGGCGTTGCATGGCGACGGCGGCGTTAAGAGCATTAGACGCATCTTCGGGAGTCGCCGTTGGCGCGCCAAACAAGGCCATCAAACCATCGCCAAGATATTTATCAAGCGTACCACCATGGGCAAAGATGATATCGGTCATGGCTGAGAAGTAGCGATTGAGAAGGCCAACGATTTTCTCCGGAGGTGCATGTTCGGAGATTCTGGTAAACCCGCGGATGTCGGCGAATAAGATCGTGATTGTTTGATTCACACCACCGAGCTTGAATGAATCCGGATTCTCGAGCATCTGCTTCACAACATACTCCGGAAGAAAACGGCTGTAGTTTGCGCGCGCCACTTCCTCACGCGCCAAACGTTCGTGGGCTCGCGCGTTCTCCACCGCGATTGCGGTCTGCGCTGCGACTGCGCTAATCAATTCCAAATCGTCGGGCTTGAATGCAGCAAAGGGATCCAATCGATCGGCGTACAGAGCGCCGTGCACACGCGTGTCCGCAACCAGGGGCGCGCAAATGGTGGAACGTACGCCCTGCGAGACTATCGAATCGACTCCGGCGAACTGTTCATCAGACGCAGCGTCCTGGGAAAGCAAGGCGACGCGATCTTTCATTACTTTTCGTGTGATCGTTCTCCCGATCGACAGTCTGCGCGCGTGCGCTTCTAGTTTGTTATCGCGCGCGCGCATAGCGATCGGAGTTAACTTTACGTCTTCAAGATCAGGATTAGTCCCAACATCCGCAAGCAAGGCGACAACGCGATCAGCAGGAGTGGATCTAAAAATTACGTCGGTTGCTTTCTCAAAGATCGCGTTCAGGTCGAAAACTGAACCCAATGTTTTGCTCATTTCGTAAAGCGCGGTCAGGATATTTGCTTTACGCTGAAGCGTGTCAAGCATCTTGTCGCGCTGAGGCATGGCCGCCTCAATCTCATCCTTAGACCGCAGCACGGTGCTCATGACGTCGTTCGCGGATATCAGGAGTTGCGTATGACCGAGTGGCTTGTCGTCGTACCGAACATCTGTTGTGCGTTCTTCCGGCGGTTGCTCAAAACGCAGTGTGCTGGCACCGATCGTTACGCGATCGCCATCCTTCAGTTGGTGCTCAAATTGCGCCTCGCCATTCACAAAAACTTTGTTGGCGCTGCGTCGTAGCTGACCATTGATTACAGCGCCATCCACGATCGTGAATGTACCAGGATCGTTATGCTTGATGTGAGCGTGATAACGTGATGCACGCGGGTCGTCTAAGACCACCGAATTGTCGGGGGCTCGGCCAATTGTGCAAATGGCTTGAGGTACAAAACTGAACTGCCATTGGCGGCCACTTGCATCGGTGATCTTCAGGTGAGCCATTCTGCAAATGATCCTAACAGTCGGCTACTTAAGCTGACAACCAAAGGCTGTACCCAACCAAGAAAATCATTGGTCATATATCATTTGACATTTTTCAGTCGCCATTTTGCATGTTAGTCAGTTGTCAGTAGTCCGTGGTCCGTAGGTTAGCTCCGTCGACTAACAACGGACAACTGATCACGGACTACTGACTATTAGCCAAAATGACAAATGAAAAATGTCAAATGATATATGACCAATGATTTCCTTCGTGACGACAAAAACTGGGGCTTGCGCTATGATTCGCGCCGCCACACCTCGTAACCTTCTAGGAGTCATCTTTATGAGGTCTTCCACTGCTCGAGCTGTCGCAACGGCATTAGCCGTCCTCGTTTCTTCGCTTTCACTTTTCGCCCAAACACAATCTGCAACGAAGACAGTAAAGGCGACCGGCTCCGTTGCTGGCAGAGTGACCATCAAAAATAAACCAGCAAACGGTGTCGCCGTCGGTTTGCGGAAACCGGAAAACTACACTCCGTTTGAATCCTTTCCGCGGGCTATCACTGATCAAGATGGCAATTACAAGATCACCAATGTAGTTGCCGGTGCTTACGAGGTCATACCTGGCGCTCCAGCATTCATCCTTTCCGATAACAACAATGCCAGAGGACGCAGCATTGTCGTAGGTGACGGCGAAAACGTCGAAAACATTAACTTCGCTCTGGTTCGTGGTGGGGTAATCACAGGCAAGATTACCGATGCTGACCAACGACCTGTAATTCAGCAACAAGTTCGGCTTTTTCGAGCGGAACCCCCTGATCCACGAGCTCAACCAGGCCGAGTAACATTTCCGGTAAACACCGTCAACACCGACGATCGCGGTATTTATCGAATGTTTGGTCTGACACCTGGACGTTATAAGGTTTCAATCGGCCGGGGCGACGAAACTTCTGCCGGTTTCAATCCGATCGGACGCATTTCCTATCGAGAAGTTTTTTATCCAGATGCGACAGAGCCGGCAAAAGCTACGGTGATCGAAGTCAGTGAAGGTAG
>DASYRR010000040.1:0-5997 GCA_036004125.1 Pyrinomonadaceae bacterium
TGAGGAAATGGATCGCCAGTCTCTCTCGCGATGGCCTTGCGCCTACGTCAGTAGCACGCGCCGTGAGCGCTGCACGCGGCTTTTACAAATTCCTGATGCTGGATGGGCACATCACACATCATCCAGCGGAAGACCTCGACACTCCGCAGCGGTTTAACTACCTACCAAAGTTTCTTACCGAGGATGAGATAAACAAACTGTTTTCCGCCCCAGATGTTTCCACTGAAGAAGGAATTCGTGATCGGGCCATACTTGAAATCATGTACGCCGCGGGTCTTCGTGTTTCTGAACTTGTGGGACTTCGTCAAACGGATGTCGACTTGATGGCCGGTCTACTTGTCTGTCATGGCAAGGGTAGCAAAGAGCGCCGCGTGCCGCTCGGAAAGAGCGCGATCCATTGGTTGCAACAATATGCAGCGGTCAAGGCAGGATATGGCAAGCACTCATCAGGGTACGTATTTCTCCAGCGGGGCAAGCCGTTTACCCGACAACTCGCATGGTTAATGATTAAGAGTCGAGCAGAACAAGTCGGCATTAAGAATGTGTCGCCACATACGTTGAGACATAGTTTTGCCACGCATCTTTTGCAACACGGAGCGGATTCGCGATCCGTCCAGGCACTGCTCGGTCACAGCGACATTTCAACGACACAGATCTACACGCATATCACGGATGGCCACTTACGCTCGGCGTATAACCGTCATCATCCAAGAGCGCGAATGACAGCAAGTGACGAAAAGAAAAAGCTTTGACCAATAAATGCAGATCTTTCTGAGATCTGAAATTTCTGAAATCTGAGATCCGAAGGCAGCATGTTTCTCCTAACCGAGCCATCTTCGCAAACCGTCTCGAGGTTCATAGCCAGTCAAAGGGGGCTGCCTTTCACATATCCGGCAGTGGGTGCTACGAAGAACAAACCGCCTGAAGGCTTCACTGTCGATCACAATCGAGCCCAGCTCGGCCGTGGACTTCAAAGATATGAACGCGCCATCGAGGCCTTGAAGAATTGGCGTCAGTTCGATCTCGGTTGGGTGTCGATTGTTCCGCGAGGAGTTCCCCTGGAAGTTGGATCGACCGTAGCTGTCAAGGCACGCGCTTTTGGTTCGTGGTCTTTGAGTGCGGCGCGAGTTGTTTACGTCGTTGATGATGACGGACCGGTCGCACGTTTTGGTTTTGCTTACGGAACTTTGCCAGAGCATGTGGAGTGCGGCGAAGAGCGATTTATCGTCAGGTGGAATCGAGACGACGATTCAGTTTGGTACGACATAGTCGCCTTCTCAAAACCTCGGCACCCTCTTGTTAGACTAAGTTTTCCGCTTGCGCGCATGCTGCAAAAACGGTTCGCGAGGGAATCGTTGCAGAAGATGGTAAATGAAGTAAACGGAGACTGAATTCCTTTCCCAGTGTACCGCTGCGTTGCAAGTTCTTAAGTTCTGCTTTTTGAGCAGATTTTTCGTCGCATCGTTTAAACTCTGAGTACGTGCTTGGATACAGTCAGTACCGTAACGCGGTAGCGTCGGGTCCGTGGTCAACTCTAACTGTGCGGTGGTTACGGACCCGACGCTACCGCGTTACGGTACTGACTGTGTCCAAGCTTGGTTGCGGCTCCGCTCACACAGAGGTACACAGAGAAGGATACTTGTTTATTCAAGTTGTAGAGTCTTAACTCGCGCTCGGTAGTCTAAGACTTCCGCCATCACTCGCTGCTCGCTCCAGCCAAGAAACCTTTTCCCAACCTCTGCTGCCGCCTCGTCATCTCCGATTGCCAGATCGTCGTTGAGTCCGATCATTGTTCGTCGCAGCAGACAGTCGGCGAGCGTTTTCGCTTCCTCTACTTGGAATCCAAAGACGATCTCGACTGCTAATGCGTCCGCGCGCTTGTTGAATGTAGCTGCTAACGCTGGATCCTTTGCGCACAGCTGTAGAAGTTCACTGATTCGTGAACCGTAAATACGCAACAAACGCTCATTTACCGGCGTCGGCAGCTGGCTTGTTTTGCGAAAGTTGCTGGTGTACGACTTGAGGTCAACAGCTCCAGGAAGTGGAATCAGAGCAGTTTTGCAACGGGACGAGCCTTTCCCTAGTTTTCTGCAGATGAGGTCAACGCACTCTTCCGCAAGCTGTCGATAGGTGGTTAGTTTGCCGCCTACAATGGAAATGACATTCTTGTTTTGTGGAAGTTCGCGAATAAAGTGACGGCGTGTGATATTTGCCTCATGCGCGTTTTTCGTGAAAGGTAATGGACGCACACCTGAATATGTGTATGAGACATCACGCCGGCTTAAGTTTGCTGCGGGAAAGATTCGATTAGCTTCTTTCAACAAGTAGTCGACTTCCCAAAGTTCGCTTCTGACCTGATCGGGATTATCTTCAAAGCGAACATCAGTGGTTCCGATCAGGTAGTTGCTATTCCAGGGAATAACAAAGATGGGTCTGCGATCACTTTCTGCCTCAACGTAAATAGCCATCGGTGGCGCACCGTTAAAGCTTCGCACCACGACATGGCTGCCTTTGGTCCCGCCGATCAGTCGTTGAGTTGATACTCCGGAATTGACAACCACACGATCTACCCACGGCCCAGTCGCATTGATCACAGCCGTCGCTCTAGCCATTTCGGTCTCGTCACAGTCACTTCGGATGAACTCAACGGTGTCCGCATTTATCTTCGTCACGGTCGCATAGGTCAACACCGTAGCTCGATGTTCCTTCGCTGAAAGCACATTCTCGACTACCAAACGTTCGGCGAACTCGACTTGGCAGTCGTAGTACAGGGCACCGCCAATCAACCCCTCGGGATTCAAGCCTGGAGATTTCTCCAACGTCTGAGTGCGCGAGAGCAGGCGATGACGGGGGAGCGATTTATCGAAGGAAAGCAGATCGTATGCGACCATTCCGATCCGAATGGTTGCGCGCCCCCGGCTGCCGCCTTTGTAGATTGGAATCAAAATCGGGATGGGCCGGACCAGGTGTGGCGCAATTCTCAACAAGTTCTCTCGCTCACGCAAAGATTCGCGAACGAGTCCAAACTCCCAGTGTTCGAGATAGCGGAGGCCTCCATGAATAAGTCGTGTCGACCAACTACTGGTACCGCTTCCGATGTCGCTCTTGTCGAGTAATAGGACGTGAAGCCCACGCATTGTCGCGTCCCGAGCGATGCCAGCTCCGTTGATACCAGCGCCGATGACAATAAGATCGAAGGAGGGTTTGTTCATGTCCGATAAGTGTTAGCTTGTCGGTGTGTTTCGATCGAAAGCCCCACGTAGTTTGGAGTTGAAACGACGACAAGCTAAAGCATATCGGACATTAAATCACCCTTCCTTGTATCTCTGCCGCTAAGATCTGCCTGGTGGCTTCGCACGAAATGGTGCGTCAGTATGCACGTTCTAAGGCAACTATTCGTTGGGCGCGAGTTGTATCGTCTGAGTAGTTATTCAAAAACCAAATTTGAGATTCCTCACACGCGGTTGTGCAATCTGAAACACAACATGGTGGCGCTCGATCTCGTAAGATGTCGCCACGATTTTTCTAGATTTCTTGCGACAGTGCGACAACTCCACCCCTGGAACCAACCGGCGGCATCAGATCTCAACTCCAACCATTGCTTGAGAAAGCTCAATTGCTTGAAAGACTGCTCAATCTAACTTGTTCTGGGCATGGTCTTTGCTCCTCGTTTAGGTTAACTAGCTGGGCCAAGCAACAGTCAACTGATGTCCGATATGCTTTAGCTTGTCGTTCGCAATCAAACTGAGCTCGGCTTTGCATTGACGCTCTTTATTTGCGGATTCGTTTTCATTGTGGCGCCTTTTGTCAAACCAACGACAAGCTGAAGCATATCGGACAAAAGCAAAATTCGAGATCACAAAGGAGCATTACCATGTCGTCGTCTTCCCGACTCTATGCAAGCATTCTCCTTCTCCTCCTTACAATCTTTTCCGCACCCCTAACTGTACGCGCCTTTGACGATGAAGCAGATGAATACGACGTGAAAGCTCGCGTCGTGCGCATCAGCTTGATCGCCGGAGAAGTTAGTCTCAAACGAAAAGGCAATACCGATTGGGAACGCGCTCGACTGAACTTCCCTTTGGTCGAGGGCGATACCGTCTCAACCGACCGCAACTCGCGACTCGAAATACAATTCGATGCCCGAAACTTTGTACGGCTCGCTGAAAACACTACTTTGCAAATCGTTACGCTCCGCGATGAAGGTGTTGCGCTGAGCATTGGAGAGGGAACCGCCACAATTCGGCTCGCGAAGTTTGATCGTCAACACGAATATTTCGAGATTGACGCGCCACGCACGACTATGGCGGCTGAAAAGAAAGGTATCTATCGGATCGAAGTGCCGCGAGACGGCCGGGTACGGTTGTCCGTCCGGGACGGCGGAAGCGCACGTATCTATTCCGATACGTCGGGTTTTGCACTTCGCGATGGCCGTACGGCCGAACTCGTTCTGGCAGGCGATAATGCGGGTGACTGGGAATTCATCGCCAACTCGCCACGCGACGCAATCGACGATTGGGTTGATGAGCGTGAGCGATATCTGGCGCAACGACTTCGATACGATGTTCAGTACTACGACCAGTACGTTTGGGGCGCCGAAGATCTAGACGCATACGGCGATTGGTCTTACACAACTGACTATGGCTGGCTGTGGTCACCACACTCGAGTGCCATCAATGTGTATGTTGATTGGGCTCCATATCGCCATGGTCGCTGGGTGTGGTGTGCGCCTTACGGCTGGACATGGGTTGGTTATGAGCCATGGGGGTGGGCTCCGTATCACTATGGACGCTGGGTCTTTTACAAAGGCCGTTGGGCGTGGTGTCCACGTAGTGCCTACTACCGCAATTACAGCTGGTGGCGTCCCGCTCTCGTCGCTGTAGTCAATATCAGCGACAATTATTGCTGGTATCCGCTCGGCTACTATCAGCGTGATCCGCATTCACGCCACTACAACCCGGGCCGTTACAGACCGGACCCACCACACACCAATACTCATCATGTGCCCGGTGTTACCTGGTGTGACCCGAGACGGATCGGCAGCGATGACTTGAGACCGAGAAGGGCAGACGAAAAGTTGGCTCGACAGGTGATACGGGTACAACCATTGCGAACCGGGTTACCTGAGAACCGGCCAATCGTCGATGGGACAGCGAGGGGCGGGACTGGTGGGGGGCGTCCAGGACGATTCGGTTCTCAGCCACCGCCTTCGACAGGCTCGACTGGAGCTGCGAATCGCACGCCAGGCGTTTCGCTCGACGAGGAACTACGTCGAACGCGAGTGTTGAATGGTCGAGATCCACGACCGGTTGCACCTGCTGTCGATACGACGCTCGACGGAACCAACGACACGCAGCCGACGGGTGCTGTAGGTCGACCAGTGCGTGCGCCTCGTGAAACGGACCGTGGCGATGGTGAACGAAATCCCGGAACTGGGGTTGATGAACGACGTCCGGAACGAAGACCCGCGGTCACGCCTACGAATCCCGGGTCCGACACTCCTAATGATGAACGACGTCCAGAACGAAGACCACCTGCGAGTCCAGGCAACGATATACAACGTCCTCCACGTAGTGAGGAACCTACAAACTTAGACTCGGGTGAGAAACCGATGCGGGGTCGCGAACGAATTGAACCAATACGTCCTGAGAGACGCAGTGAACCTTCAACGCCGACCGTTGAAGCGCCGCCGCAGCGCAGTGACCCGCAAACAAGAGTGGAGCCACCACAACGGAGCGAACTACCACAACGAAGTGAACAGCCACAAAGGAGTGAACAGCCGCAGCGGAGTGAACCACCGCAGCGGAGTGAAGCGCCGCAGCGGAGTGAACCACCGCAACGGAGTGAAGCGCCGCAGCGCACTGAAGCGCCGCGTAGTGAGCCTCGGAGTGAAGCACCGCAGCGAACTGAGGCACCGCGCAGCGAGCCTGGGAGTGAAGCACCTTCAAGACCCTCGCGACCCGACAACTACGAGCGACCATCCCGTTCAGAGTCACC
>DASYRR010000041.1:0-29766 GCA_036004125.1 Pyrinomonadaceae bacterium
ACGGCAATGTGACCATCATTGTGATGATTAATGGAACACATCGCGAAGACACGCTTGCGTACGAAGAAGGTCGGTTCCCCATGCGAGAGTTTTTCCGTGGTCTCCGGCAATTGAAGGCACGCTTTGCGCACGCGTCCCACATGCTTCTCGCCCGATGCGGTTGGCCGCTGCACAGGTTTACTTTCTTTTGTCGCTTTAGCCATATCAGTCTTTCTTCGCAGTTCGACTCGCGAGCGCAAGAATGTTGTCGGAAGGGTCTGAAAAGAACGCCATCCATTCTTCTTCGCCCGGAGCACCAAACAATCCATTGTCGTCACGAAAGATCATGTGTGGCTCGGCAATGAACTTTACGCCTTTCTCCATTAGCTCCTGATGCGCCGAATGGATATCGTCAACGCGAAAATAGAGACTCGCCTTTGGGCCCGTCTTTTCCAACAGGATTCGCGTGCCGGCGAAATCGAAGAAGACAAGACCGGGCGGATCAAACCTTGTCAGGTAAGTGGCGCCAAGCGTGTCGCGATAGAAGGTTATGGCCTCCTCGAGATCACGAGCGAAGACGGCAATTTGGTGAATGCGTTCAAGTCTCATTTTTGTAACTCTTCGGTAGTAAAGAGCCTGATTTCGTCCTCGTCACCCGGCAACTTGATCAGGCGATCGAAACGCAGCTCCAGTTTTTCCAGAAGCTGCGCAGACGCATCGTTATCCTTGTTAGTGATAGCAACAATTCGAGGCAGTTTCAAAACATCTTTTCCGTAGAACAGGATCGCGGATGCTGACTCGAAAGCGTATCCCTTATTCCAGAACTCCGGCAGAAAGGCAAATCCGATATCGACGTCAGCAAGTGACTCGCGTTTTAAGAGTCCACAGATACCGATCGGCGTGTCGGGGTTCTTTAACTGAACACAGTAGAGACCAAAGCCGTGTCGTTCGTAGCTGGCGATGGGTCCGGTAAGAATGTAGTTGCGAGCATCGTCGAGATTACGCACACCTTTGTCGCCAATGAAACGCAAAAATGAAGGCTCGTTAAGCAAGCGGAGAATGAACTGTGCGTCAGCCGTGGAAAGCTCGCGCAGGGTTAGACGTTCTGTTTCGAGCGTAAACAATTTCGTTATCGGCCTTCACATAATCTTTCAGTAGCCTGTCGTCGTTGCGTTTCACTCCTCCTGGAACAAAGAACGCTGCATCAATAGATCCGTTTGCGCATCGTCGCCTAATTGAAAGACGTGCGTTCCAACTTCAACGAAGTTCCACTTGCGATAAAAGGTTTGGGCGCGATGATTATGTTCCCAAACACCGAGCCAGATCGTTTTGTGATCACGACGCAGCGACTCACTTAGACAATCCCTCATCAGAGCGGCACCAACACCGCTACCGATACAATCTCGCGAAACGTACAAGCGAACTAACTCGATCGGGTTTTCTCCCGAGATGCCTTTCGGCGCGAGTCCCGCACGCAGCATTGCATAGCCAACCGCGGTTTCATCTACTTCGGCGATCAGGAACGTGGAATTTGGATCACATAACTCAGTCGCTTGTTGCCTAGGATTAAATGACGCCGCGAGGTAGTCAGCCATGTTTGCTGGAGTATTTTCTCGAGCAAACGTTTCCGAGAAGGTGCGCGCGCCGAGTTCGGCTAACAACACAGCATCTGCAAGTTTGCCGTCACGAATGACTAGATTGGACAAAGAAGTTTCACCACCCTGCATAGGAACGACTGTGTAAAATTATTGCAGAACGAGAGAGTTTTCTCATTCACAACAGCTTCAGCCCGGTGTGGCGACGACAATGCTTTGAAGAACCGTTTCAACGGTTTCCTTTCGACGAGGATTATTAGCAATTGAGGGAAGATTGGAACACAAAGACACAAAGGCACTAAATCAAAACAGAACTATAGCTACGCTTTTTAGGAATCTCTTTTTCGTGCCTTTGTGTCTTGGTGGTTGATTTCCTGTTTTGGCCCAATCAAATGTCAACACCAGTTACTCATCTCGCATCCCCGATCACTGAAAACCCTGACCAAAAGAATGGATGTCCAAATTCGCTTGAGTTACGAAGAAGCAAAGCACTCTGTCCCACCGCCCGAGCCTTTGTAATTCGAGGCACGGTTTTAAGCCGAGTATGTAATTCAGTCATTATCTGGGTCACAGCGGGCGAGTTAACTTTCCATCGATTGAAGACCATCGTCGGTGCTCCCGCAACAAACCAGGACCATGACAACGAGGCTGCAGCGGAGCCAAAGTATTCACCTCTCTCTTGTGCCGCAGACACAACAACCAACCGAGCAGGTGTTTGGAGGTTCAAGACTTCGCGCGTTTGTAGAAACCCGTCGTCTCCGGTCGCACCTGATGAGAGTCCGACAAACGACGACATAGGACTAGTGTCGTCCAGTACCGTAGCTGTGGCGATGTGCAGGATGCCCGCATGAGCCGCCTCGAGCTTCAATCGTTCTTCACTGGCCGAGTCACCAACAAACAACCGTTTCTGCGCATTGCGATACAGCGTGCCAACTTGCGTGATTTCTCTTTCCTGCTCAGTCGACGCCTCCATCTTCACCTCGTCGTATGCAAGTTTGACGCGTTCGGTGAACTCCTTTGCCAGAGTTGGATTCCCAAATGCTACTAATGAAACGGTCGCCGCGCCTCGCCGTGGTTTACGCATCTCGCGCAGTGCTGCAAAAGATGGCGCATACGAAACTTCCATCTGATCTAGAAGGTAACGGTCTGCCTCGGGCTGGAGAGCTGCAAATGGGACGCGCCACAGCACTCCGTCTGGCACAATCACCAGCTTCGTCCTTTTACCCAGTTGCTCGGATGCTGGTTTTAGCAGTAGGTCGTACAACTGCCGCAAAGGTTCTACGACAGCATCGTCGCGATGAGTCAAAGTTTCTTCGAGTCTCTTCACAAGCAGGAAGAGTTCATCATTCTTGACGTTGAGTGGATACGCCTTGATTGAAACTGCAGGACTCACGGCTTGCGTTCGTTGTGTGGTCCTGGGAGTTTTGTCAAGCGTCAGCACAAACAAATACGCATCCCTTTCGGTGATTGCATATTCCAAGAGTGCCGTCTGGTGATCCGTAATAAGCGCTCCGCTCTCTGCGAGTTTTAGCGAGGCTATTTCGCCCCGCTCGACCTTTAATCGGGGGTGCGCAACGAACAGTTTCCTCCGAAGGTCGGCAAAGGCCGCGCGGGTTTGGCGTATTCGATCCCGCAATGCTGAGCGACGCGCTTCGGTTGAAGTTCGCGACTGTGTCTCACGTTCCAGTTGGAGCTCCAATGAGACTGTCTGGCCAATGAGATTTCGCTCGTCTGAGTCTTCTTTGGGAGTTAGGCCCTTCACGCTCCTTGCGTTGCCGCGTCGAAAGAGTTGGAAGAGGGCCTCGACCTTTGCTCTCTCTGCATTGTCAAAAGCTTCGGCTGCCTTGTTTTGCTCGATGAATAGATCGATGGCAGCGTGATATGGCAGCAGAGTGTTGCGGCCTCCGTCCATCTCAGCGGTTGTTGGTTGCGATCGCAACGACTCAACTATTGCTGTGGCACTCGCGAAAGACTGTTGCGCTTGCGTTGGTTGATCCAGTCCACGTTGAGCTTTGCCTATCAGCAATTGCGCATACCACAACGCATCAGCACTAGCTGTTTCCCTTGCCAGGGTCGCAGCTCGACTCGCGATGTTGAGTGTTTCGGTGTAGTTACTTTGTAGCAAATAGACGTCAGCTACTCTCGTGAGGGTGGCAGCGATTGCCGGCCTATTTCCGGTTGCCTCGATTAGCTTCAGCGCTGCCTCGTAGCTGGTCAGCGCTTGAGTAAAGTCTCGCATTCTTAGAAACACGGTTCCCAGACCAACTAGTAAATCGGCCTGACCAGACTTGTCGTCCATGGCCTCACGCAGAGCAAGCCCTTTCCGATAAGAATCAATGGCGAGTACGTATTTGCCTTGTGCGTACTGCGCATTGCCGATCAGGCTCAAGGCGCGGGCCATATCGATCTTGTTACCATCATTTTCAAACTGTTCGAGTGCTTTGTCGTAGAATTCCAAAGCAGCGGCAATGTTGCCCTGGAGTGCTCGAACCAGTCCGATACTTCCGAGCAGAGTGCCCGTGATGGCTTTCAATTCCCGCAAGAGTTCCAGGCTCTTGAAATAGTTCTCGAGTGCGGCGCCGTAATCGCCAAGCGAACGATGGACATTTCCAATCCCGCGGAGTGAATTAGCCATTCCCAGGCGATCGCGCTGTGTTTTTTCCAAAGCAAAATTCTGTTGGAAGTACTTGAGTGCTTCCTCGTAGTTTCCCTGGTAGTAAGCTGAGTTAGCGGCGCCGTTGAGAGCAGCAATCATTTCGGCTGAGTCATTCTGATTAAGCGCTTGCTTGTAGTAGGTTAGAGCCTGCGCGTAGTCGCCTTGCATGTAGAGCGCGTCCGCAATGCGCAGCACGTTGGCGCCATTCGTATTCAGCTCCGAGCTCTTCAGAAACGCTTCTGCCGCCGCGGTGTAGTTACCTTGCCCATAGTAGATGCTGCCGATACTGCTTAGCGTGTTGGCCATCTCCTCTTTGTCTGCGAGTTCGGTAAATTCCGCGAGCGTTTGTTTCAACGCAGCAAGCGCTTCACCTTCGCGACGTTGTTCTTTGTAAATCATCGCGAGGCCCGAAAGGGCTTTCGCCGATTCATATTGGTTGTTTACTTCGGTAAAGAGCTCGCGGGCTTTGTGGTAATGCTCGAGCGCGGACGTGTAGTTGGCTTGAAAGTAGTAAACGGTTCCGGTGTCCAGGTAGGCAGTGGCGACACCTTCTTTGTCGCCTATCTGTTCCGCAATGGTCCTCGCGATGCCATAGATCTCAAAAGCGGACGCATATTGTCCCGCCATTAAATGGACGTTGCCTTGGCGGATCAGAGCCCTGCGCAGATCTGGAGTCAAGAGATCTTTCTTGTTGGCGAGTAACGTGCTGCGTTCCTGAGGTGATTTGGTAATGATTAGGAGCGTGGCGAAGTCGTCGACTTGGGAGGGGAGGATTGGTGGGCTTTGGGAAAGAGTCGGGCAAGCCAACGCAAAGACGGCGAGAACTGCCCACAATACCAGGTGAATTGGTTGATTCATGACCAATCGCTCTCGACGGGAGTAGCACATAAATTTCTGGTCTTTTACTGCTGGAATTGGATTAGATGCGAATCCTCGAGATTTGTTCCGCGCCCATCAGTCTGGATTGAAAGAGTAAAGAATTTAAGTATTTCTGATTATCTTGGGAAGTCGGCCCTATTTCCGGCTTTTCGGGTAACCGCTTCGCCCCAAGCGGCGGCGAAGATGGCTCCGGGCGTATCTGCCATTTCCTTTAGATCGTCTTGGGTCGCCCACCCGCGGGTCAGGTATTTGTCGTCCCAGCCTTGTTCAAGCAACTCGGCTGACAGGTCAGCAAACGTGTGCAGCATCCTACCGGTGAAAGACTTGATTGGTCATAGGGAAGTCAATGCTACTTTGATGATGACATATTGTCTCTACTGCAAAAGGGACTCGATGAGCGAACCCTTTGGCTTGTACTCGCGAAACTTCCGTTTCACCTGAACTGACTGACCGAAGTTTATCAAGAGCCCATCATTTATCTTAGTTGCGGCGAGGTAGTGAATGAGTTTCACTTCATGCTCCTTGGCCAGGTTCTGAACCGACTTAACCTCGATGATAAGTTTTTCAGGCAGCCACAGATCAGGAACATACTCGCCCACGATTTGGTCTTCATACCAGACGTTGAGCTCCTCTTGCTGTAGGACACGGATACCAAGCTTTTCCAGCTCTATTCTCAACGCGTTCTCATAGCAACGCTCGAGAAACCCGAATCCAAGAACATTGTGAACCTTGTAGGCACAACCGATGATTGTGTGAGTGAGGTCGTTGATTTCCATCGTATCCTCCGGTGAGAAAGGAAAAATTCTGACAGGATGAGCAGAATTTACAGGATTTTGTTTTGACTGTTAAGGGTCAAGCGCTACATCCTCCGGTGAGAAAGGGAAAGGTCAGACAGGATGAGCAGAATTTACAGGATTTTGTTTTGACTGTTAAGGGCCAGGCGCTACATCCTCCGGTGAGAAAGGGAAAGTCTGACAAGATGGGCAGAATTTACAAGATTTTGTTTTGACTGTTAAGAACTTGGCGCTTGTTTGGTTATTGCGCGAGATCGGGGAGCCTAATTCTCGTAATGCCATCTTGATAATCTTGTAATCCTGTCTTTTAAGTCTTTGACGTTTGGTAGAGCTCGCTGCCGGCTGAAAGAAACTCTTCAGCTTTCTCTCTCATGCCGACCTCAAGCGCAGCTTGCTCATTGATTTCCTTCTGCGCTGCGTATTCCCTCACATCCTGTGTGATCTTCATCGAACAGAAATGCGGGCCGCACATAGAACAGAAGTGAGCGAGTTTGGCGCCTTCCTGTGGCAGGGTCTCGTCGTGATACTCACGCGCGACCTCCGGATCCAAAGACAAGTTGAATTGATCTTCCCAACGAAACTCAAAACGAGCTTTTGAAAGTGCATTATCACGATACTGGGCACCAGGGTGCCCTTTTGCGAGGTCAGCGGCGTGCGCCGCTAGTTTGTAGGCAATCACTCCATCTTTCACGTCTTTCTTATTTGGTAATCCGAGATGTTCTTTGGGGGTCACGTAGCAAAGCATCGCGGTTCCAAACCAACCAATCATCGCCGCACCAATCGCTGAAGTAATGTGATCGTAGCCGGGAGCGATGTCAGTTGTAAGCGGTCCGAGTGTGTAGAACGGCGCTTCGTGACAAGTTTCGAGTTGCTTGTCCATATTCTCTTTGATCAGATGCATCGGCACATGACCCGGTCCCTCGATCATCACCTGGCAGTCAAACTCCCACGCAATCTTTGTTAACTCACCAAGGGTTTCCAACTCAGCGAACTGCGCTTCGTCGTTAGCATCCGCGATTGAACCTGGCCGCAATCCGTCTCCAAGCGAAAACGAGACGTCATAAGCAGCCATGATCTCGCAGATATCTCGGAAGTGCGTGTACAGAAAACTCTCTTCGTGGTGTGCCAGGCACCACTTCGCCATAATCGACCCGCCACGACTCACGATTCCAGTAGTGCGTTTTGCTGTCAGCGGCACATAAGGCAAACGAACGCCAGCGTGAATCGTGAAATAGTCAACTCCCTGCTCTGCTTGTTCGATCAAAGTGTCGCGAAAGATTTCCCACGTCAGTTCCTCAGCTTTGCCTCCGACTTTCTCAAGCGCTTGATAGATGGGAACTGTTCCAATTGGCACCGGCGAATTCCGCAGAATCCATTCCCTCGTCGCATGAATGTTCTTGCCCGTGGATAGGTCCATCACCGTGTCGGATCCACAACGAATCGACCAGCGCATCTTGTCAACTTCTTCGTCGATAGACGACGCGACAGCAGAATTGCCTATGTTTGCATTGATCTTCACCAGAAAGTTGCGCCCGATGATCATTGGCTCAGATTCCGGATGGTTGATGTTCGCAGGAATGATCGCGCGACCACGAGCTACTTCGTCCCGTACGAATTCGGCGGTGACGTATTGGGGTATTGCGGCGCCGAAGGATTGTCCGCGATGTTGGTGAAGCAGCGAGTCGCGGGACTCTTCGTGCGACAAACTCGAGTTGGTGGTGGGACATTCTCGGCCAAGGTTTTCACGTATCGCGATGAACTCCATCTCTGGTGTGATGATCCCTTTGCGCGCGTAATGTAGCTGCGTCACACACGCACCAGACTTTGCCCGTATCGGAGCACGTCTCAGCGCTGGAAACTCTTCCAATCTGCCAACGTCTTTCACGCGGGCTTTGTTGGCTGCGTCAAACGTCAGATAACCATCGTCGATTGGTTTCTGATCCCGTCCTTCATACTCTTCGACATCTCTCCGGCCAAGAATCCATGCACGTCGCGGGGTCGGCAATCCTTCGCTGACTTCGCAACTTATTGACGGATCTCCCCATGGGCCACTGGTGTCGTAAACGCGCACGGCTGGGTTTTCGATTAGCGTGCCGTCGAAGTTACGCGTGGGTGTTTGGCTGACTTCGCGAAATGGAACTCGTACACCGGATTGTTGTCCGTTAATGTAGATGCGCCTTGAATTCGGAAGCGATTCCGTTTGGAGTTCTTTAAGTTGTACTGGACTGCTCATAACGCCTTTCTCCCCTGTTAACGACGACCTGACCAAATAAAAAACCGTTCCATCTGAAAGCGAAAGGACGGAACGGTCGTATGGCTGTTTCTCCCTTCGACGGTGCTAACCGTATCAGGTTCAAGGGGTCTCGGGGCCATTGCCGATTGCCGATTTTCCAATTGCCGATTGAATAAGAGCGTATGTTCAAACTAGAACTCAATCGGCAATCGGAAACCAACAATTGGCAATGCCCCGACTCTCAGCCTTGCGGCTCCCCCGAACAATTCTCTTGTCAAAATGATCAACTGCGATTCTAGAACCATTTATCACTCCTTGCAACGATGCAGCATGGCGAGTACTGGTTCAGACGGTGCACTCATTTCATGATGTTGTCGATTTCTTCTCTGTATAACTCTGTGCCTCTGTGGTGAAAAGTTGTTCAGCGCTTTCTGAACCACAGAGGCACAGCGGAGCGGAGCCACAACCAAACTTGAACACAGTCAGTAGCGGGTACGCGATAGCGTCGGGTCCGTAACCACTCAGACCGACAGAGATGACAACCACCCGACGCTACCGCGTGACGGTACTGACCGTATCCAAGCACGTACCCTGAATGCCAAAGGTCGCTACCGCTCCATGTTCCGCAACTGTATAATTCGCAACGTTCGCCATCACACCTGACGTTCAACGGAGACAAATTGATGCCCATCCGAAGCGCTGTTGCTCTATCGCTTATTCTGTCGCTTGTATGCCTGCCCGTGCTGGCACAAGACGGCAATCCTGACATGCTTGCTCGCATTCGTAAGGAAGCGATGGAACGTTCACAGATCATGAAAACGATGCACATGCTGACAGACGTCTATGGCCCGCGTTTGACCGGCTCACCAAATCACAAAAACGCCGCCGAGTGGGCGATCAAGCAAATGACATCGTGGGGATTGGAAAACGGACATCTGGAGCCGTGGGATTTCGGACATCCGGGTTGGTTGAATGAACGCTTAACGGCGCACATTGTTTCGCCGGTAAAGGATCCACTGGTTTGCGAAGTACTCGCCTGGACACCGAGTACGAAGGGAACAGTACAAGCTAAGGCGATGCAATTGATCTTGCCGGAACGACCCTCGCAGGATCAGTTGAATACCTTCTTCGCGGCGCAGAAGACTCGCGTGCGTGGTCGCATTGTCTTGATTGGTAAAGCAGCGGTTCTACCAGTTAACTTGAATCCACCCGCTAAGCGCAGTACCGACGAACAAATTCAGCGACGTTATGGCCCAAACGCTCGGCCATTTGCTTTCCCAACGCCGTCACCAACACCAACACCGCCATTAACCGACAACCAGGTTAATGAACAACTCGACCTATTTCTGCACGACAACGGCGCTGCAGTTCGGGTGAATGACGCGGGTCGTGAGTTTCGACAAATTCGCGCCTTCAACAATCGAACGTTTGACGTCAATAAAGTAGTGCCGACAGTGGTAATGAGTAACGAAGACTTCGGACGCATAACGCGGATCCTTACTGATGGCACCGAAGTCACCCTGGAATTCAATATCGTCAACCATGTCTATCCGGAAGGCATCACTTCCTACAACACAATCGCTGAAATACCAGGCACTGAAAAGCCGGATGAAGTGATCATGCTTGGCGGTCACCTCGACTCATGGCACGCCGCAACTGGCGCAACTGACAATGCGATAGGTTGTGCGATCATGATGGAGGCTGCGCGAATTCTTAAAACACTTGGTGTCAAACCTCGACGCACGATCCGGGTGGCGCTTTGGAGCGGCGAGGAAGAGGGACTGCTGGGTTCAATTGCTTACGTGAAGCAGCACTTCGGTTCATTTGAAGATCCCAAGCCTGGTTACGAAAAGTTTGGAGGTTACTTCAATATCGATTCGGGAACTGGTCGCGTCCGGGGAGCGGGTGTTTTCGGCCCACCTGAGGGTGCGGCAATCATGCGCGAGATTCTTGCGCCGTTCAAGAACGATGGCGTTGTCGGCGCGGTAGCGTCAAACAGTCGCCGGATCGGTGGTTCAGACAATACTTCGTTCAGTAACGCAGGATTGCCTGGAATCGGCATGGGTCAGGATCCGATCGAGTACAACAGCCACACCTGGCATACCAACCTCGACACTTATGAACGTATCCTCGAAGATGACGTCAAGAAAGATGCGATGGTTGTCGCCTGGTCAGTCTATCAACTAGCGATGTCGAACACCTTGTTACCGCGCTTTGCTAAGGCTGACATGCCACCGCGTCCACCTGAGCGAGCAGCGGCGCAACCTTCAACGCCGACAAAGCGTACAGAGACCAAAGCGAAGCCGGCGACGAAAACGACTAGACCAAAGCCCGGGCCGAGAAGAGGAAGACGATAACTTGTCGATCAATCGACGACAGTTCCTCCGACGCGGCGCAATTGCCCTAGCAGGCGCCAGTCTGATTAGACCCAACCTAATCGGTGCCGCAACAACAATAATCACCAGAGGCCCGGCTAAGAAGGTTGTCATTCTCGGTGCCGGCATGGCTGGACTCGTAGCGGGCTACGAACTCACCCAGCTTGGTCATGATGTAACAATCCTCGAGGCTCGCATGCGTCCTGGTGGCCGTGTCCATACGTTACGCGAGCCTTTTTCAGATGGGCTTTACGCCGAAGCTGGAGCAGCCCGTATTCCTGACAGTCATGATCTCACTCTAAAGTACGTCAAACTCTTTGACCTGCCTCTGGAACCGATGTATCCCGAGCGCCTTTCCGCATTGCGCTTCGACCGCGGCCGACGTGAAGTGCCAATCAGTGGATTTACAGAAATACTTGGCCAAACTTTTGGTAGCGACTTAGGAGGAACTCCTTCTCGTTGGCAAAAAATAAAGGGCGGAACCGATCTACTGCCGAAAGCTTTTGCTCAACGACTGGCGAATAAGATTCAGTACGGCTCTCCTGTGGTAAGGATCGAGCAGGACGCTAAAGCCGCGCGCGCGGTTTTTCTTCATGCAGGAAGACCCCAAACCATATCAGCGGATCGAATTCTTTGCACGATACCGTTTTCCGTATTGCGTAGCGTCGAACTTTCCGGACTGAGCGAACGCAAGATCGAGATTATCAAAAGATGTCAGTACGACGCGGTCGCACGCGTCTACCTCCAGACACGTAATCGCTTTTGGGAAGACAAAGGACTTAGTGGGTTTGCTTTCACGACCAGCGCTGTTGAGATCTGGCACCCTACATGGAGTCAACCGGGTCCGAGAGGAATCCTGATGACTTACGCGAGACCAGGTGAAGCGGAACGAATAACAAATCTCAAGGAAAGCGACCGGATTTCCTCAACGCTCGCAGAACTCGATCGAATCTTTCCTGGACTTCGCGGCAACTTCGAAGGTGCGGCGACAAAATGTTGGCTCGACGACGAATGGTCAAGAGGCGCCTGGGCATTTGTAGGAGTTAGCAATTTCATTATCGCGGTGGCCGTTGAAGGAGGCAGGATTCATTTTGCCGGAGAGCATCTGTCGCCTTGGTCCTCGTGGATTCAAGGAGCGTTGTCGTCGGGGCTGCGAGCCGTTAAGGAGATTGATGCGGCGGCGTAAGTGTGCGTCACCCACCAATAAAGCTCATCGTGCGAGACGGCGCCACGAACCCGGGATCATTTATGAAGTGTCTTGGTTCCTTTTTGAAGACGACTGATTCAATGTAGTCAATGATCTCGTCACGAGACGCGCCACTCCTCAACACGTCGCGCAACGAATGCTCGATGGTTGAGAAGAGACACGTTCGAATTTGTCCATCAGCAGTTAACCGAATACGAGAACACGCACCACAAAACGGTTCGGTTACCGGCGCAATGATCCCGATCTCACCAGGACCACCGTCAGCGAATCGATAACGCGATGAAGTGTCGGAGCCGCGAGCGACATTCACGCCGACGAGTGGAAAGCGTTCCTCTATACGCTGGCGAATCTCTTTCCCGGAAACAACATCTGAGCGTGACCATTCGTGACCCGAGTCAAGGGGCATGAATTCAATGAAGCGCATCTTCACATCGTGTTCGCGGGCAAATGCGGCAAAATCAGCAACTTCATCTTCATTGTGTCCGCGGACAATCACAGCATTGATCTTTATCGGTTTAAGATCAGCATTCTTCGCCGCGGCAATCCCGCTCAGCACTTTGTCGAGGACATCGACCCCCGTCATTCGTTTGAAGACGTCGCGCTTCAGACTATCGAGACTGATCGTAACGCGATCGAGTCCGGCGTCTTTCATCGCTTGCGCACGCTCGGGGAGGAAATAACCGTTGGTAGTGAGAGCGAGATCCTGAAGATGTCCGATATGCTTTAGCTTGCCGTTGGATTCTGAAGAGGAAGCCGTTAACTCACTACCGACAAACTGAAGTTTATCGGACACTTTGAATCTCGCCAGCTTCGAAATAATCGTCTCGATATCCCGACGCAACATGGGTTCGCCACCCGTCAACCGAATTTTCTCAATTCCCAGCTCCACGAAGATTTCACAAACGCGCTCAATCTCTTCGTATGACAACATCTGTTCCTTCGGCGCGATTGGTGGTTCGCCGTGGGGGAGACAGTAGAAGCAGCGGAAATTACAACGATCGGTTAGGGAGACGCGCAGATCACGAATGGCCCGGCCATAGGAATCTCGCAAAACTCGTGGGTTGCTGATAGGCATCGCCTCAATCATACCCTTCCGGGATCACGCGACCAAATAGGCAGTAACTGTGTCGCCAATCAGAAGTCTCAAAACCGGGTGCCTCCTTGGAGTGCGGGGACTTGTCACCGCTTTGTTACAGCGAACCAAAACCACCGACGCCCTGTACCAAAGCGGTGGCAAGTCCCCGCACTCCCAGGAGGCGCCTGGTCAATGCAAAGTGCACGGCTAAGGCGATCTTGTGCCTACGTGCTCTTTCAACGCTTGCTGGTATGCGGGAATCTCGGCCGGGATGGTCTTTGAGGTAGGAATGCTCTTGCCTGCGAGAATCTCCCAAGCCTTCACACCGTAGAGATTCTCGTTGAGGTTACGATCAGCTGCAACAGCCATTCCCTGTCCGAAGCTGGTGAGTTCGAGAGTACGCCCTATCAAAACATTCTTCTTATAAACGTAAGCGATCAGATGGGCCTTCGCTAAATTCACTCGTTCATCTTCCGACACTCGATCGAGCGGACCGGCAACCGCAATTCTGTCTTTTGACAACGAAAACCCCTTGCTTAGCCAATCGACAGACTCTTTGTCCATGAAGAGTAGAATCACTATTGTCGCGTCGCGGACCACGGGATCAGGTCGACCGAGGCCTCCGGCTCCGAATCTGTAATAAGCCGGCAAGCTCCAACCATCAGTAATGTACCTGCTGATCACTCCGGGACAGATCACGGCAGACTCGATCAACAAGTCGGTCTTCTTACAGGGAAAGACACCGATAGCCTCAGCACGTGTTATCAGTTCTTTTGGTATTGCCTTATCCGGCAGCTTCGCCAAGTTGCTGATTAGTTCGGCGCCTTCTTTGGATCGCTTAATAGCGTCATTGAACTTCTGACCCGGGGCCTTTTGGGTCCAGAGTGTCGTCACGCTAAACAATATGCACATCAAAATGGACTTCGTAATTATCATCTCTCAATCAGTTTGCTACACGCTCAACTCGTTATTTGTTATGAAAACTGATGTGGGTAGTCGCTTCTCTGTTCCCGGCAACTTGAGCGTGCGCTTCAGAACGAAATCAAAAAGCAGCGGGTTGTAATCGTAGATCTCATTCACCATATTACGCTCAGCGGCAGTTATGTACCCCTGTTTTGACAAACCCGCTGTCCGAATCAGGAGGTTCACTGCCGGCAAGGGATAGTCACTTCCGTTGACCAGACGTTCATGAAGATCCTCGCGAGCAAGAATCGTCTTCAAGGGTTTACCGGAACGATTGAACTGGGTCATCGCAGAGATTTCGCCAAACAACAATCCCTCGTAACGTTTCTCGCCCATCAACCTCATAAACAAATCGAAGTTATCCAGCTGCTGTTTGTTTTTAGATTCCAGATCTTCATTCTTACCGAGCCCGGCGCAATGGGCCACGATTACCTTCACCCCATGTTCCAAAGCGCGACGTAGTAGAAGCGGGTTGCCGAGTTTCTGGTCCTCCTCAGCCTCGACGGCCTTTTCCTCGCCGCCATGGCTCAGGAGAATGAAATTCAGCTCCCGCATTTTTTGATAGAAGGGATCGCACAGTGGATCGGAGGGATCGATTCCCATCGCGTTCGGGAGCCATTTCACAACACGCGCTCCCCGTTGTGCCCACTGCTCAAGTTCCGCGAGTGCATCATGCCGGTAAGGGTTTACCGAGATATTCGCCAGAAACAAATCTGGATGTCGTGCCGCAATCTGAAAGACGTATTCGTTGGGCACATAGAATTCCGTTTTCTCGAGATTTACAGAACCGTCGCGTCCATAGTTCTTATCGAAACCGAGAATCCGGTGTTTGCCATGATTGTTTATGCCGGAGACCAACCTGGCCAGTCTTGTTATAAGGTCAGTATCCGCGTGGAGCTCTGACCTAACGCCCGCGGCGCTCATGTAGACTTTGTACTTCAACCGATGAAACGGATGCGACCACGTGCGCATCTTCGGATGCACGAAAGCATTCGTCCCACCGACACCAATCCCCGCGATGTGCACATGATGATCGACCAGCTTCGCGGGATCGAGACCATCGAAAGCACGCTTGATGAGGTCAGATGCCGGTTGACTTAATCCCTTGCCGAGATCTTCCGGATTCTTAGTGAACGCGCCGCCGATTTGATGGATGAGGCACATGAAGATCAAAGCCCCGCTCTGCGCAGACACATCATTGTTCCCAGCATCGTGGCCACGAGTTCACGCTCGCCGCTGCCTGCAAAGCCAAAAACGTCTGCCCGAACAACTGTCAGAGTCCTTCCCGATTTCAGAACTTCGGCCTTAGCAACGAAGCTAGTTGCTTCTGCGGGGCGAAGCAGATTGACTTTGAATTCAACACTAACAACTTCGGACTGTGGCGGCATCAAGGTATAGGCAGCGTAGCCACACGCTGAATCGGCAATTGTCGTGACGATGCCGGCGTGAAGGTAGCCGTGTTGTTGGGTGAGATCGAGTCGATAAGGAAGAGTGATCTCGACCTTGCCGGCTTCAACTCTTGTTATTTGAGCACCGATCGAAGCCATCACCGCCTGTCTGGCGAAACTCTTACGGACGTCGGTGTCAAAGGTCGGGTTTGAGACTTGGAAGGACATTAATCTGCGAAAGCGAGCCACGGATTATACTGATGAACACGGATAGGATTGGCAATTAATCAAGATCGGACTTTGCTGAAATCACCGGGGGCTTCAAAATCCGTCTTATCCGAATCAATCAGCGGTGAATACTTCTTCAAGAATCGGTTAGCGGCCGTAGTACTTCAGAAGCGCTTCCTGATACGCGGGAATCCCTGCGAGAACGTTTGCCGGATTAACGTTCGCGCCAGCAAGTACTTCACGTCCCTTGATGCCATAAACAGGGTTGTTGATATTGTTGTCAGGATTCAGTCCAAACGACTTCCAGAAGCTTGTGCCAAATGCTTTTCCATTCAGCTTACCGTTGTAGTAAGCGTAGGCGAGCACCGAAACATTTTCCAGTTGCTTTCGCTGCTCATCAGTTACGGTTTGGACAGGACCCTCGATAGCTTTCTGTTCATTTGTTAGCGGCACTCGACCTTTTTCAAACCACTTCAGCGAATCTTTTGTCAGGAAGACAAGAATAACCGCGTAGGTTTCAGTGTTGGCAAAAGGATTTCCGTAACCACCTCCGCTGAACATATAGAAAGCGGGTAAAGTCCAACCTTTCTCCTTACGTGCGCTAATAACTCCGTAACCCTTCGATACCTGGCTAAACATCAATGTCTCTTTCACGACCTTGGGAAAGACGCCGATGGCTTCCGCACGATCGGCAATCTCTTTTGGTAAGCCGCTATCAGGAGCCACGGCGAGGAGTGTAATTATTCGTCCGGCATCCACGGAACGGTTGACGGCATGCTCAAACTCTCTGGGATCAGGTTTTTGAATAGCAATGGAATGGGATGACGATGTCGGATGGAGCATTAACATTGCAGCGACGGCGCAAAGGATCAAACCAGGCCGCAAAAGAGGGATTGAAATCATTGGAGTTCTCCGCAATAACTTCTCTGTTTTAGAAAATACTCTGCAACATCTTGGCAAGGATAATACCTGAATCTCAGATCTCAGATCCTCAAATCTCAGATAATCTTAGATTTCAAAATCAGATGCCTTCCGATCCGTATCATTCTGAGATCTGAGATCCTAGGTGCCACGGCTCATCCACCGAAAGAACAGGGCAGCGATCGTTCCGAGCAGCAATCCATAGATCCCCGAAAGACGATAGTTGCTTACAATCGAAGTGAAGTCGTCCGGTTGTGGTGAAACGATCGCAGGCAAGATTACGGAGAGCATGATTTCACCCAAGATCAGACCGACGACAATTCCAATAGGGATTGGGAGTCGCCGGCCAAACCTTGAAACCACTCCTAATACGAGCCCGATTGTTATCGACATTAGAAGCGTTGGAATCAACAAAACGAAGATCAGCATGAGCGGCAAGAAGGAGCCCGCAACCAGAAGGGTTGTCAAAACTTCGCGAGTCTTGATCGCTGTAACAATAACGCCGACCACGTACGCCAAAAGCAGACCCGTGAGCGCGCTCAAGAAGCCTGCGAGAAGACCGAGTAGAATTTTTTGAAGATGGAGTTGCACGGAATTCTTTCTAACGGTTGCCGCGAGCCCGTGGCGTTTTTCATTCTCACCATGGCTTAAGCCCGGTGTGTAGAAGCGTATCGTCGAAAATCCGGAACCGTTTCAACGTTTGCTGACCCGGACCGTGCGACTCAGAGTGGTCGCATCCGACACCGGGTTAAAGACACGGTGAGAAGACAAGAACTTCATCCAACCGTCTGAGTCGCCGAAATCACGTCTCGCTGGTTCAACCATCTGGCCAACCGATCCCAATCGACAAAAATCAAATACATAGCCAACTGATACGGGAAGAAAATATTCATGAAGAAGAGCGTCGCCACATGAAACAGCACTCCAAAGCCAAGCAGCCACCAGCGTGAACGCCGCCAGAATATTGCCAACGGAAAGAGTAATTCCCACACCAGAACCAACCCAACGACAATCGGTAAGAACCCACGCACCTGCGGTAACCAGAATGCCAATCGGAAGCTCGTGTCGTGAAGATTGTCCAAGGAGTGGTAAATCGCCAGCACGGGCAGAGTATCTGCACTTAGATAATTGAGCCCAGCCACGCGCAACTTAACCAACGCAGAACTGAAATAGACCCAGGCCATCAACAACTGCATTAGCAAAATCGGGTAAGCGTAAGCCACCGACGGTTGTTGCACTCGCTTTCGGCGCGTCCAGTGATCTAACGAGAAAGTTTCTCCACAGGGCACAAACGCGAGAACCACCAGGTAATAAACTGCCAGCATCTCGTCGTGATTGTAATGGCCGAAACTTCGAACCAGGCCTTGATAGAAGATTACGAGCAACAGAGACAATTTTGTCGACAGCGAAGTGAAGTACCCTATTGTGCTGAACAGCAGCGACAATAACATTGCACATTTAAGAACGGTCATTCCTGTCGGCGTCAGCAGTCGATCATAAAAACCCCAGGGCAAGAGCTTCATCAAACCGGTTGGGCGCAGAATTGTGACAGGCAACTGACCGAGTGCTTGGAACGAAGTAACGAATGTGCCAACTAAAAAAGTGCCGTGGACAAAGCTTCTGGCCACACCGAGGCCCAGAGCGCTCCCCGACAAAAGACGATTCATAATTCCTTGCGCCACGAGTCTATGAATGTTTCGTAGTCGCCATAGCGTCCGCTGGACCAGCGATACATATCAAGTCGTATCGCTTTCAACCGGTATGGCGAGGAGGCTGGCTGTCTGTTGTTGTAGAGAGTTCCCCAAGTAGAGAGTAGATCTGGTATGCGAGCGCCAGGCGGAAGCTTGTCAACGCCGCCAACACTGTCGAGCAGTAATGCATTGTCTGGATGGACGGAGCTCAATTTGAAGCTTTGATTGTCGATCGTGGCGTTAACCATCGTCCACGTGCGCGCATACAAAGCGTTAGTCAATTCGATCGGTCGAATGTCGATCGTTTCACCCGAGACCGTTTCGCCGCGCAAGACACAGTAACCACGTCCGGCTTGCAAGTCGCCACCCGCCATCATGACGTTCCAAACTGTAGCGGGGTAAAGATTTCTTACGTAACGAAAAGACCAGAGAAGCGGCAGTAATAGTGCGCCTGTAAAGACCGCGTATTTGATGATCCAGCGCCGTTCTGATTGTGGTTTCATAAAAATTCAGCCGCAGATGAACGCAGATGAACTCAGATCAGAAAAAACAGATTTGCTTCGGTCTACTGTGATCCGCGTTAAGCCGCGTAAATCTGCGGCTCAGATTCTTGCCAAAAGCAAATCCCTGATTCACTTCAACGCCTGATCAAGCGCGGTCGAATCATCCAGCATAATCCATTCGACGATCGATAGCGGCAGACTTCCATTCTTCAACAAGTCGTCGTGAAACTGGCCGAGACGAAAGTTCGCGCCTTGCTTGTCGCGGTACTTCCCGAGCAGACGCATGATCTGCCATTTACCCGTGATGTAGGTAATCTTCTGCGTTGGTGATGAAGCTGCGCCTGCTGCTTCACCTTCTGCCGCTTCACGATCGAGCCCACCAGCTTCCATGAAATACTTAACTGCCTGGTCAAATGTCCAACGACCAGTGTGCAGATTGACGTCGACACCGATACGCGCTGCGCGATAACGAGAGAGACGAAGGATTTGACCTTGCGAGGGTGAGTTGTTTGGATAAAGACCAGTGCGCATCAACATTTCTTCGCCGTATAACGCCCAACCTTCAACAAGGATTCCGTCGCCATGCTGACGCCGGATCTCGTTTGGCAAATGATTCGCAATCGAAAGTTGCAGGAAATGACCGGGAATGCCTTCATGGCCCAGAATGGGTCTCGGGTCTTCGATGGCGGCTCGAATATAGAAGTTCTTGCTCGCAGGGTTGTAAGTAGGAATGAAATAGAAACCACTGTCGTCTTTGTCGTAAACGCCGGGAGGATTCATGAAACCACCAGGACTAGTTGGCTTGAAGGCTTCCGGCAGTTGCCGAATCTCAAAACGACCGAGATAGGTCGGAAGTGTGATGAGATGATTGGTTTTCAAAAATTCGATCATCTCGGCTTCGCGACTCTCATAGGTTTTCAAAAACTCCTGTTGGTCTTTTGGAATACTCTTACTCCGAGCGGGATTCGGATCAGCCAAAGACGGATCTGGCAGCAACGACTCCAGCGCACGATAACGCGCAAGCTCTGATTGACCGAGCATCTCCACTTGCTCCGCATTGAGTGGCAACAAGTAGATGTTTTTCAAGAGGTAGTTGTAGTTCTGTTCGCCCATCGGCTTGAACGGAACCATTCCGGGCAACCGTTTTTCCAACCAATCAGCAAAGCCGTGTATTGAGGTAACTGCTGCATCGCGCGCTTTCAACAACTCCGTCTTTTCCGCGGCCGACATGTCTTTCGTGAGGGCCAGCAAACTCTCGTTGAAAAGACTATCGATGGAGCGCGCCGAATCGATGGCCAATCTCGCGTACAACTGAACTGGTTTCGTGAGGTTTCCCTTTCCCTGCTCCATAAGAAACGGCATCTGTTTCAACCTGGCAGTGGCAGCAACACCACGAACGCGAGGTGCATCGTATTCCTTCTTCAGAAGCGAGAAGATTCCATTGCTGCATTCATTGACGTAAGTCTGTGGGTCCGTGGCTTCGAAGTCCATCACGCGATTGAAGAAGACAATCCCATCGAGTTGAGAACGGAACAACAACCAGTCAATCCGATCCTCTTTAGACCAGTTTTTGGACTGCATCGCCTCAACTTTTGCCAGTACATCCTTGACATAGAGTCGACGAGCGAGAATGGCGGAGAGTGAATAGTCAGTTAGCCTGTTGTCCCATGTGTGCAGACCACTGTCGCTGGAATTGACCGGGTAGTTTTGATTGCGCCAGCGATAGTAGTCGTCGGCGAGGCGATGGAGGTCAGCAGGCGTGGCCGGTGTTTGAGCGGAAGCGATTGTTGTGACGGACATTAGCGCAAAGACGAGAAGAAATAGTTTCATAGTGGGCAATTTCCGGGTTCTTCGGTCAACAACGGTAAAGTAGAACAGGTTGAGAAGGGGCTGTCTCGGAATTCAAATCACCTGTCCAGAATTAACAAGTAGGGAAGGGGGCAAGCGGCACATCACGAAATATACCCAACACGAACTGAGCGCGCCCCCGCTGGTTTGAATACACGAACCTAAGATCGCTTATCGAAGATCATGACTTGCTCTTGAGACTTTGTGGCAGGGATCAGCGGGGGCGCGCTCAGTTCGTGTTGGTAAGGTTCGTTATACGCCGCTTGCCCCCTTCCCAACCTGTTACTTCCGGTTAGGTTCATGATTGTACCCGCTTGCCCCCTTCCCGACTTATTAATTCTTGGGCGATGCAGGAGGTGACCGCTTGATCCCTTCCCGACTTGTTCCATTGCGGGCCATATCAACGAGAGCTGAAGTGTTAGCGGGCATTCAATAACGCTCTAGCGTTCCGCTGTAATCCCGACAGTTTCGCTCGTTTCATCGCACTACCATGAAAACGTTCGGCGTAAGTCTGCGGGCTAAGCTCCAGGATGTCTGACAACTCTGCGTTAACGTTTCCTTCGCGCGGAGCAAAGCCCGGTTCAGTCGTTATTTGTTCGAAGCGATTCCACGGGCAAACGTCCTGGCAAATGTCGCAGCCATAGAACCAACCGGAAAGATTGTCTTCAATTGACGTGGGCAACTCAGGTTCACGCAGTTCGATCGTTGCATATGAGATACACTTCTTGGAGTCGAGAACGTAGGGTTCTGTGATCGCCTGTGTAGGGCAAGCATCGATGCAGAGTGTGCACGTGCCGCAATGGTCCTCAACACGATCTCCGTCGTATTCGAGCCCGAGATTTAGCAGCAACTCACCAATGAATACCCATGAACCAAACTCAGGAGTAATAACGTTCGTGTGTTTGCCCAACCACCCCAGTCCGGCGCGTACGGCCCAGGCTTTGTCCATCACCGGTTGTATGTCAACGCAAACCTTTCCCTCAGCGTCGGGCCACTGTTCTTTAATCCACCCCAACAGCGAACGCAACTTCGTACCGACTATCTCATGATAGTCGTCTCCCCACGCGTATCTGGAGACTTTTCCAGTCGCAGCTTGGTCGTGATGTTTAGCAGGTGTGAAGTAGTTGAGGGCAACGACGACTATTGATCTCGCGGTCGGGAACACTTGGCGCGGATCAGTCCGTTTTTCCAGGTCGCGCTGCATCCAAGTCATCCGACCATGGTAGCCGCGTTCCAGCCAATCCTTGAGCTGTTGGCCTTCTTCCTGTAGGTGCGCGGCACTAACGATTCCGACCTTGTCGAAACCTTCAAAGCGCGCGCGCTTTTTTATCGATTCAGAAAGACTACTTTTGGGGAGAGAATTTTCAGGGGAACACGCACTTGATTCACTCGAGAGCAGCATCTGACGCCTGGCTTCTTAAGTTGAGCAGACCTTTGCTGCGGATTGCGCCCATTTGCTCACGACGACATCGCCGTAGAGCTGTAGTTCCTTCTGGCGCCGAATTGCGCATGCTCTGCGAAATGCTCTTCGCTCACCATATTTGGTTATGGAGACAGAAGTCCGCCCACGTTTTTCCCGACCAGCGTTCCAGGTGACTTCGTAAACATCATTCAAATAAATGCGACCATCTTTGCCTTTGTATTTCTTCGCAGTTCGACGCACGCCGACGACGCCCGTCTGGTTGCGAGGATTCAAGCCGACAATCACCCAGTCGGTGCGGGGTTTGCCCAACTCTTGTTCGAGTTGGTTTCGGTGCGCGACGGCCCGCTTCAGGGCCTCGTCTTTGCCACCGTTCTTATGATCGCTGACAAACTTCGATTTAGTTACATTGCCCAACCGGACTCGTACATACCAACCCACAGTTTTATTCTCTGGACAGTCGATACGACTAATGCCCTTATGCCCACTCTTCGCCATAAAGCTTTCTACTCTTCTCCTTAAGAAAAATTGTTTGCAGGAAAACTAACGCGTAGGGGGTGAGATGTCAAAAGCAAAACTTCGCATTAGGTACAACCGGCGCAAGAAAGAATCATTGGTCATGTATCATTTGTCATTTTTCATTTTTGAAGAAGTTTCCTTCGAAGACCAAAGCTCAAAGGCCAAAGGCCGTTTTTCAAAAATGATAAATGAGAAATGGCAAATGATATATCACCAATGATCTTTCTAAACCGCCACTCACTGCTCTGCTGACTCTACTGCGGAATTTTCTGAATAGTCACCGTCACAATCGGACTGTCCCCGGCAGTGCGGCTGTAGGAAATCCAGTAGCCAACTTTTGGATAGCGAACTATTTTGTACTTTGATCCGTCGGGTTTCGCTTCGATATCCGCACCAAAAACTTGTTGGGGGGTAATGATTCCCGTGGCTCCCGACATGAAGTCGACTGAGATAGCCGTCACTTTATGCGTTGCCTTGTCGTAGAGAATTTGGGCGGTCTCCTTTTCACTGAAGACGTAAAAATCTTGTTCCTCACCCTTGTCTGCCGGTGACCCCAGCTTTTTACGTACATCGTCAGCGAGCCAGCCTATCTGGACGCCCCGATACTCGTGGAAGGCAGGTTCTTCTTCCGCGGCAGGTGTGGCTCGGTTGCGTGTTTGCGCCATTGACGAACTCGGAACTAACAGGCTGAACAGCATAATGAGTGCGCTTTCGGCCAGCAAAAACCTTGCGGATCTTGAAAGGTGAGTCATGATTACCTCTCTCCAAGACAATGTTGGTTAAGGTCAAGCCAAGGTAGGTCAACGAACCAGAACGCGTATCTTAACCCAAGCAGCCAATGGTCCGTGCGCCGCGAACAATAATCCCGAAGCGTTTTCGATGTCAACCGTAGATATTGAAGATTGCAGATTGAGGGGTGCTTTTAAAGACGTTTTGCCTAATCGTATTAACATCAGGAGATAACAATCTGCAATCTGCAATCTTCAATCTGCAATAGTATTGACTCCCGTTTGCGATTAGCGTAGAAGACGTACTCTTTGGCCCATCTGATAAGGTTGACGTGTTCATTTTTTGTAAACCAAAGGAGTTTGTTCAATGAAGAGAAGCGTTCCCTCCTCGGCGATTTCAATTACGTTGCTTTTGGGTGCGTTTGGATTTTTGTCATGTCAGCCTGCCGCGCCTGACACAAACCGCAACGCTGCTTCGAATGCTAATGCAAACGTTGCGAAGGAAACCGTAAATCCAGTTGCGATTGAGGCCGAGATAATCAAACTCGAGAACGATTGGGCCGCAGCTGTCCAGCACCATGATGTTGAAGGAATCCGCAAGATTCTGGCGGACGATCTGGTAATGATCTTGGAAGATGGCAGCGTTGGTACCAAAGCAGGGGAGGTGCGCAACGCTGAATCGGGTGCGATGACCGTGGGTGCCTGGGAACTGAAGGATACAAAGGTTACAGTCTTGAGCGCTGACGCAGCGTTCATCACCGGACGCGGAATCATAAAAAACGGGAAGTACAAGGATCCGGTCACGAACACTGTCACGAACATCAGTGGCGAATATCGCTTCACCGACATTTATGCCCGACGCAATGGACAATGGCTGGCTGTTTCCTCGCAAGTGACAAAGATCAAGAACCCGTCTGCGGCTTCACCCGTCCCGGGTCCCGCCGCTTCCGTTGAAGCTTCGCCGAAGTAATGTCCGATAAACTTCAGTTTGTCGTGTTCGTCCCTTAGCTACCCGCAGGAGGAATCAGACGCTTGTTAATCGCAACGACAAGCTAAATCAGCTTGTCGTTGACCATTGGCCGCTATCTCGGTGAGCAACGGCCGACAAGCTAAAGCATATCGGACATTTGCCTTGACTAATCCTCTCGTTTTGACATAGAAGGCAGACGCAAGTCCACTTCTCGGCCCCAGGAGTAATTCATGAAGAAAACTCTAACCGTCATTTTAACTGCATTCATCGCTATGGCATGTGCCGCACCGCCGACCAATCGAGAGGCAACCAGCACCAACAAAGCGGCAGAAACTTCGGTGGCACCACTAAGCGAAGCCGAGGCAACGAGCAAAGAGAAAGAAGTCTGGCAGATGATTCAAAAACAAGATCTCAATGCGTTTGGCGCTGCGTTAACTGATGAGCAAATCTACGTCAGCTCCGATGGAGTTCGTGACAAAGCGGCGACGATCAAAGGTGTCACTGGCCTCACGCCCAGCGATGTGGTCTTTTCTGACTGGAAGTTCATCCCGATCGATAACGACGCCGTGGTTAACGTTTATACCGTGAAGCTTAAAACCACAACGGACGGTAAAACGGAAGAGGGGACAGCCCACGCGAGTTCGGTTTGGGTAAATCGCGGTGGAAAATGGTTGTCTATCTTTCATCAGGATTGCGAGGTAGCTAACATCCCACCACCGCCGGCAGCAAAGACGCCAAGGGCCGCTGGGAGTCCAACCGCGGCTTCAACTCCTACGGCGACTACTTCGGATATTGTGGCGAATGAGAAAGCAGTTTGGGCGGCACTAATTGCCGGGCAGTTTGATGTGTTTGAGTCGTACCTGTCGACGGATTCTATTGAAGTCGAACCAAATGGTGTGATGGATCGAGCAGCCTCGGTCAAAGGAGTTCAGGGGTTTGACTTTTCAAAATCGACGTTGAGTGACTGGAAAACAGTCAGGCTAGACGACGACGCGTCGATTGTGACGTATACGGTGCATTTCCCGGGACAGAAACCTGATACGGAATACCACAGCACTATTTGGGCTAACCGGAATGGAAAGTGGTCAGCAGTGTTTCACCATGGAACTCCAATGTCACTTCCGGCGCCGGCGCCAAAGACATCAGGCACGAAGTAAATCTCAGATCTCAGATCTCAGATATCTCAGATATCTCAGATTTCAAATCAGATGCCTTCCGATCCGTGTCATTCTGAGATCTGAGATTCTTAGCGCCAGATCCCCGGAATTGTGCTAGCACAAATCGGGCACTGACCTTCACTCGTCACGCTCACCTGACGAATCATGTAGCCATATCTTTCAACGAGGAGCTCGTCACAGTTTGGACAGTACGTGTTTTCCCAACGTCCAACTCTTCCCGGAAGGTTTCCGGCGTAGATATAGTTCAAGCCCGCTGCCTTACCAATCTCGCATGCCGCGATTAATTGCGCCGCAGTTGTATTTGAGTTCTCGGTCATCCGGTAGTCTTGATGAAAAGCTGTGACGTGCCAGGGAATGTCGGGCGATACAGAGGCGATGAAGTCTGCGGCGCGTTGTAACTCATCAACACTATCGTTGAATCCTGGAATGACAAGCGTGACTATCTCTTCCCAGAAACCCCTTTCGTGCACCATCTTCACAGTGTCAAGAATGTTGTCGACCACACCACCCAGTTGTCGATAGTTCTTATCGCTCATCGACTTCAGATCGATTTTGTAGCAATCAGTCCAGGGACGCAGGTAGTCCAGCACTTGCGGAGTGGCGTTGCCGTTTGAGATGAAGGCAGTGCGAAATCCCGCAGCGCGCGCTTCCTTAAAAACATCAACGGCCCACTCCGCCGTTATGAGTGGTTCGTTGTAACTACTGCCGACCATAGAAGCACCATAGGCTTTCGCCATTGTCACGAGCCGTTCGGGCGACACAATGGTTGGATTTGTGCCCGCGGAGTCGTCACGCAACGCTTGAGACGTCAACCAGTTTTGACAATAAGCACAGTGAAGGTCACAACCCAGCATGCCAAACGTCAACGTGTCTGAACCGGGAACTACGTGGAAGAACGGCTTTTTTTCGGTTGGGTCACAGGCCAATGCCGCAACGTAATTTGCCGGCACCCGCAGGTGACCACCCTCGTTGAATCGGACTTTGCAAATGCCGCGTTTGCCCTCTTTTATTAGGCATCGATGACCGCAGGCAAAACACTTCAGGGCGTGCTGATCGAGAGGCTCAGTCAACTCGGGCGCACCTTCAACAGTCATCGAGTCGAGCAGATTGGCGAGTGGTAGTGATTTTGTAGTAACAGGCATATTTTTTGTGCTTTGTGCTTTGTACTTAGTGCTTTGTTCTTTGTTCTGCGTTGCCAGTATGATTTTGACGCGAGAAAAAGCAAAGTACAAAGCTGCAAGTACAAAGATCAATTTTATGATCATAGAACAAATCACCGTCACTGCCTTTCAACAGCACACTCGCATTGTTGGATGTGAGGAAACAAAACAAGCAATTTGCATAGACCCGGGTGATGATTCAGATGCGATCGTTGAGCGAATTGACGGGCGGGGCTTAAAGCTTCAGGCGATTGCGATCACACATGCTCATTTGGATCACGTCGGCGGCGTGGCCGCGTTGAAAAAGTTGAAGCCGGAAGCGAAGGTTACAATTCACCCTGAAGACGAATTCATCTATCAGGCGCTTCCGGAACAGCCTGCATGGATCGGTATTCCGCGCGCTCAATGGAAGGCTTTGGGCTTCGCTTTTGAGCAACCTCCAAAGGTCGATGAGTACTGGCACGATGGCCAGATGTATTCAGTTGGAAAGCTAAACTTTCAAATTCTCCATTGCCCAGGCCACACGCCCGGTCACGTTGTACTGTTTGAGCCAAAGGAAAGGAAAGTATTCGTGGGAGACGTATTGTTTGCAGGATCCATTGGGCGGACTGACCTGCCTGGTGGCTCGACCGAACAACTGTTGGATTCGATTCACAACAAACTACTGACGTTGGGTGACGATGTCAAAGTTTATTCCGGACATGGGCCAATCACCACCATCGGAGAAGAACGACTCACAAACCCATTTTTGACGGGAGCGTACAAGCTAGGACGGGGACGGTTTTAATGTCCGATATGCTTCAGCTTGTCGCCGATCGAACACAAGGACGCTCACAGATGAACACGAATGAAAACGGATCGGTTCGCAATAATGGAGAGATCTTTTGTGGTGGTCGTCGACAAGCTAAAGCACATCGGACATCGTTCACCTAAGGCGCTTCTGCTTCATTTCTTCCCAACGTTCTTTCTGCGCGTCGTCCAGCTGGCTAGGTAGGGTGTCGACTGGAACGTTGTTTTGTGCACAGAACTGGCGCCACAACACAAAGCGCAGGTCGTATTGTCCGGTGGAGTCGGAAACGGAGTTATCAACGGGGGGTGGCTGTTTCTTTGGATTACTTCGGAGCATGACCTCTTTTACCTACCTGCGAAATTCGTTGCGTTGGAGTGTAACAAATCTTGAGGGCTCTCAGTAGTCCAGTCATTGCAGATTTCAGATTTCAGATATTTCAGATTTGAAAACATTTTGCAGATACTTCGAATGCAATCTGAAATCTGCAATGACTGACTGACCACCGACAGCTTACGGTTTTTCAACAATATCCTTCTTCAGCGTAGTAACAAATGCCACCACCTCACTTTTCGACTTCTCATCAACCTTAAACTTATCGAGTGAGGCAACAAGGTGCTTGGCGGCGGCGTTCCATTCCGCTTCCGTGATTCCCAACCCGCCGTGGGTAGTTTTCATGTCGCGACCAGTGTAGAGACAAGGCCCGCCGGTTGCAGAACAAAATTGATCGACGATGTGTTGGCGAATCTTCTTTCTTGAATCCGTGCTCTGACCAATGAAGAATTTCTCAAATTGTTTGTCGCCAACGAGTCTGCCGATGAAGTCGTCGACGACCTTGCTAATGCCATCATATCCACCGAGACGATCATAGAGTGATTTCTCCTGCGCGCTTGCGTTCGCACCGGAGACCAACAACAGCAGGGAAAAAACGACGCCTGAAAACAAAGTTCGCTGGTAACGTTTTCTGTTTTGCATTGCTAAGCTCCTTGCATTGGTGTTAGTTCGTGTGATTTCGTGGATCGCACTGTTCCTTAACAAAACTGACGATTCACACCAACCAAAATCTAACGGTAATACGAGTTTTGACAGAGTCTTTGCGTTGGTGGCATTTTGAAACTGGCCCACTACCTAGCTCTTCAGGTACATTGCTCCCTCAGGCGAACTCACTCCACCTTTGCGTTCGAGAGTGATTGCAAAGACGGCTGAATTCATTGCTTCGGCCGGAACTTGATCCTCCATGACGCCGTTACCCTGGCTGTCAGTGGAAAACGTTTTGCCGGGCATCGGTGGTTTGCCGCCAACGATGAACCAGAGCTGGTATTGCTTGCCTTCGGGGGGCGCGGGTAAACCTTCGCTCAGGATCATCGCGTGCCCAGAAGCGTCGTACGCGAGCTTGGCAGTGGCACCGGACGCGATTGTCATTCCTTTTAGTTCGGCCATTCGTGCGCCCGGTTTCAGTAACAACTGAGCGAATTTTGTTTGTTCATCGAGTTTCTGTCGTGTCTTTTCAAACTGCGTTTTGAGATCAGCCATCTGCCCTTGAATGGCCCGATTCTCTCGCCACAGAACGACAACGTAAACAACCAATGCTGCGAAGACCACGGTGGCAGCAATTGCACCAAGAGATCCAAACGAGCTCCAGATATTTTTGCGCGCAGGCTCGAACGGAATAACTTTCGAACTCGAGGCGTGAACCGTATCTCCTCGCACCTGGCTTAGAATTCGTTCACGCACTTGAGGCGATGGCTCTACTGGATCAGCACTCAAAGCCAGGGCTGCGGCTGTTGTCTGCCAACTATCCAATTCGTGCGAGCACTCGGCACACTCAACGAGATGTTCACTCAAGACGCGATCTTCTGCAGTGTCGAGTGCTGACAGCGCGCGTGCTGGAATCATCTCTTTGTAGTCTTCGTGGTTCATCCTTTAACAGGTGCCGGTTCTCTCAGAATCCAAAACTCGCACTCTGGTTTCCTATCAGCTCTCGCATTTTCATCAGACCAGCTCGCATTCGAGTCTTCACTGTACCGAGCGGAGCACCCAATTCGGTAGCGATTTCTGACTGCGTAAGCCCCTCGAAGTAGGCGAGCATCAACGGGCGTTTCTGTTCATCGGGGAGTTGAGCCAGGGCCGTATTTACGAGGCTTCTTTGTTCAGACTTGAACGCGTCGACAGCGGCATCAGAAACTTCATCTGAAGGTTCACGCGCTCCGGCTATCGCGACACGTTCGCGAGCGCCAAGGCTGCGTAGACGATCAATTCCGCGACTTCTGGCGAGCGTAACTAGCCAGGTGAAGGGACGGCCGCGATTCTCATCGAAGTCTGCCGCTCGCCGCCAAACCTGGAGAAAGACTTCCTGCAAAACATCCTCCGCCTCCTCGCGGCTGTTCAATATACGGACTAGCAGCCCGAACAGGATTACCCGGTAGCGGTCGTAGAGCTCGGCCAACGCCGATTCGTCCTGACGGGCGATGGCCTTTAGGAGGTCGACATCGTTAGGTTGTGCCTGTTCCGGTTGCAAGGTGCTCGAGCGAAGTCTCGGGTAATTTACGTGTGAGGTGTGTCAAAAGGATTGGACGACATTTGCATAGCCCTTCCTTGGAGTGCGGGGACTTGTCACCGCTTTGGTACAGCGAACCTCGGCATCGGCGGCGCTCTGTACCAAAGCGGTG
>DASYRR010000042.1:0-11308 GCA_036004125.1 Pyrinomonadaceae bacterium
TTTGTACTCTTTTTCAGCGTCAGCAAACTGCCCCGAGTGCTCATTGATAAGCCCGAGAGCCGCGTGCGCTTCCGCTAGCGAGTCGTCAATCTGGAGGGCGCGCAGTACGGCGGCTCTCGCTTTCGGCAGCGCCTCGCTCGATGGGACGCCGGCGTATTGTTCCATCACAGAGTAGCAGTCGGCCAATCCGACGTAAGCAAGAGCAAAACTCGGATCCTTATCCACGGCCTGCTGAAACTGTTCACTCGCTTTCTTGAAACCGTCCGCAGATCGCTTGTTCCAGTAGAATCGGCCTTTCAAGTAAAGCTGGTAAGCTTCCGGATTATCGGTGTAATGCTTGGCGACGCGGTTCTGTTGTTCGCCGGAAAGCTTCAGGCGCAGGTTAGCTGTGATCTTGCTCGCAATTTCGCGTTGCACTGAAAGCAGATCGGAAATTTTCTCGCTGTACTGCTCGCCCCAGAGCTGCTTGTTGTCGCGCACATCGACCAACTCGGTGCTGATAGTCAGATTGTCGCCGCGCTGCAGGATGCGGCCGGTGAGAACTGCGCGCACGCCCAATTCTTTCCCCACGGTCAGCGGATCGGATTCTTTCCCTTTGTATCGAAAGACAGAACTGCGCGCGATCACTTTCAGATTCGGAAGCTGTGTCAGACTGTTGATGATGCTCTCAGTTACGCCGTCTGAAAGATATTCCGAATCAGGATCGTGATTCTGATTGACGAACGGCAGCACCGCGATCGATTCAATCGCGACTTCCGTATCGCGTGCATGAAAATACCATCGGACAAGAATCGCACCGACCACAATCATCAGGACTACGATCGCTGCAATCAATTTGTGCCGTTTGATGCCGGAGATAAGGTATTCCGCGCTTGATGCTGGCGTTGAAAGTGATGTCGATGGGATGCTGGTGCTTGCGCCGAGGCTTTGCTGAGACGAGTTCTCAGTCGCCGGTGCCCCGGTCACGTCCGTCTTTGGCGGCGGAGGCACAGTGGTATCAAACGCCGCTCCTGCCAACTCGCGGCGCAACTGTTTCAATTCAATCGCGACTTCTTTGATTGATTGATATCGCTCCTCAGGGTCTTTTTCGAGACAACGCCGCACGATCCTTTGTAAGTCTGACGGAGCAGACGGATTGAGATCAGAGATAGTCAGCGCTGCTTCATAGATGACCATGTGCAGCGACTTAATGACGGAATCGCCTTCGAAAGGTTTCTTGCCGGTAGCCGCTTCAAACAGGATGCAGCCGAATGAAAAGACGTCAGAACGCTGATCGATCTCTTTCGTTTTGCCCTGGGCTTGTTCCGGCGACATGTAACCGACCGTGCCCATCACAGTCCCGGGGCTTGAGTGCTGCGGTATCACGGCGGTCGCTATTTCACTCGAATCACCACCAGGCATGGGCCGTTGCTCGATCAATTTCGCGAGACCAAAATCAAGAATCTTCGCGTGACCCTCACGCGTAATCATGATGTTGTCGGGTTTGAGATCGCGATGAACAATTCCCGCGCCGTGAGCTTTTGCCAGACCTTCGGCTACGTGTTGCAGATAGCGCAAGAGCTTTGACATCTCTGTCTGTTTGCCATGAATCAATTCACGTAGCGTAAAGCCGTCGATAAACTCCATGGCGATGAAGTTCACGCCGTCACTCTCGCCTATTTCATGGATGGTGGCGATGTTCGGACGATTGAGTGCAGCAGCAGCCTGCGCCTCTTGAATGAAGCGCCGCATTCGATCTTGATTGGACGCAAGGTCACCGGGCAATATCTTCACTGCCACTCGACGCCGAAGTTGCGAATCTTCCGCCAGATACACTTCGCCCATCCCGCCCGCGCCGAGCTTCGAGCGGATTTCGTAACGGCCAAGTTTTGTACCTACCGGTATCGAAATTCTTAGGCCAGTTCCGGAGAGCATTGATGAAGCCTGTTAATCTTAGCCTCATTGGTCTCAACACGCGAGTTGTATAGCCACCCAACTTGGATCGAGAAGAATAACTTTGCCGAGCAATTATGAAAACGCTAGGCTCTCCTGCTCCTTCGCCATTCTCACGCGACCCATTGAGTTAACCTCTGGTCCGAAGTTGGGCACTAAATCGGCACTAAAATCTGCCTATCAAAAATGACGACTAACTGTGTACTTGGTCCAACGCTGGATGAGATAGTTCAGGGCAACGTCATAGTGGGTTAAAGGCTCGCCAGCCACCGTCATCTACTGACCCGGTCACGCGCAGCTCTTTTCCTGACTCATGATCCCACACAGCCTCAAACTCGAGACCATACTGTACCCGGAATTACCCAGCACATCCGGGCGACTTCGTTCGTTTGAGCGTCTCAGACACCGGCATGGGAATGGACCAGGAGACCAATAAGAATCTATTCGGACTTGAAAGGAAGCAAGTTTCAGCAGAAAGTCAACATGGTCCAGCTCTTTGAGGATTTGAGCAAATCTTTCGATCTATCTTTTACCACGAAGAGCGAGGGCCAGTGCGGCGAGCGTGTTTCGTAACCTAATTAGGGCGTACTCAGGCTTCTTCTTCGAGCAAAGCACTGCCGAGCATCCTCTGTTCCCCGATGGAAATGCGGAAAGCGAAGGCGGTCAGCAAGAGAAGCAGGATCAGCCCCGGCATCGAAAACGCAGCGTACCATTCGGCGAAATCGAAGGAAGGCGGGACCGCGAAGAGCACCAACTGGAAATAGCGCATGCTGATCGCGGCCAACAGCCCGAAACGGGTGACCACCCAGGCAATGATCGCCGCTGTTAGAAACGCAACCGGCAATTCCAGCCGGGTATTCTCTCTCCCCATATTTAAGAGAGTTTCAACAACCAGCAGGGCGGTTACCGCCAGCGCCGGCCTGCGCAACACCAGGCGGAACACAAAGTAGAGTGAGATGGGCAAAAGAGCCATCCCGACAGCAGGGATGTGGACGCCAAACAGGTATTCCAGGGGATTAGTAATAATGATTTGGTCGAATCCCCCGAAGGAGAGCGGCATGGTGGTCTGGCCCTGAAAGGCAAACCAAGTGGGCAGGGCGTTCATCACGTGCGTCAGCAGGGCCAGGCAGACGCCGGCGATGGCTCCGATCAGGATGTCGCGCCCGACTCGCGGGTCGCGTAGTCGCCCTTCCATCAGGCGGGCCCAGCCGATCATCAGCTCCGGCAGGCGCCGCCGGAAGTAGGGCTCGAGCGCGATGTAGAGCAGCCAAAGAAACCCGCTGTAGAACAGAGCCTGGGCGACCGCCTCGAAAAAACTCTTCATGACCCAGCGTGCCGGATCACCGGCATGATGGGCGGCGACCACCCAGGAAAGAATCGCGGCGGTGAAAATAAACTGAGCCAGGCGAAACGCGCCTTTGCGATCTCCCCGCCCTTGTCGCAGGTTGCTCCGCGCAAGAAAGGCTGCCGAAAACGCCAGGAAAAGTACGACTACAGCTGTGACGGTTCGGGTGTCGCCCGCGGACCGAGCCGGGTCGGAAGGGTCACGCGAGATGAGCCACTGCGGATCGGACCATGGACCCAGCAGTTCGAAGTGAACCAGCTTGCCGCGAAAAGCCGCGGCGCTCACAGTCAGGGGCATATCCGGTAACTCCGGCACCGTGCCGGTCCATTCCGCTCGCTCGTCGAAGGGCGAGGGCGGCACCTGCGCAGGCTCCCGCTTCTCGAACCGCGCGGGATCCAACCCGGCTTGTTGGAACAAGGGAGCCCAGTCGAATGCAGTGAGCGCGGTTGGTGATTCTTCCGTCTGGGGCGGCACGGCACGGAAACGCCGCAGTCGTCCCTGTGTGTCCGTCACCAAATTGACCATGCACTTAGAACCTTTCTCTTTGGTCTCACTGATTCCCTCACCTCTATCTAGTGCTCTCCCATAATAGACACCAAACGCGATTCCGGATCAGGGATGGTGTTTCAAGTCGGAACCTCTGCCGTGTTAAGAGACGCGGACCCGACGCCGCGTATAACGCGTAAACGTTTTTTGCCCTCTAAAACATAACCTAGCGGCTAGAGAAGTCACTCATACGCTTGAATTTAGATCAGTGCCCATCCGTGTTTATCTGTGACTAATTCTCACCTCTGATCTCGCTCGTCGGCGCTAATGGGCACCTAAGTTCTTCTTATTCGATTACAACTCGATCAGTCTTTCCTCTCCCAAAGGTTTCAGGGTGGTACATCTCTTCCGCCTTGGCGGGTGGTACAACAAACAGGCCAGGTGTGGTCGCACGCGCCACGTAGGAATAGTTGTAAGCGCCTTCCCATAACAATGCGGTGAATGCCTCAGCTCGTTCGTCGCGCAGGTTCTGATGATCGAACCAAACTGATCGCCAGCGCCCCCAGCCATAACCAACCGATCTACTGCCATACTCGCCAACGCCAGTTGGTCGTTCATCTTCAGGCATGGCTTCAGTAGTCGCCAGCACTGGATTGAGTGATTCAAGACCAGCGGGCATGGGATCGACCAGGGCCACATGATAGCGGCGTCCGGGAGCAACCATCGTTAGGCGTATGCGCACTCTAGCGCCCGCCTTGATGTACCAGGTTCCGTCGGCGTCGCGTTTCACGTCGTCGGGTTTATCAATCGCTTCGTAAGTGCGTTCGACGGTGAAGCCGTAGTCAGCGGCCTTCAAGTTGAGATCTTCAGGCGCGTAGTTCATCCCAATGCGATAGTAAAGCCGGCCATCGCCAATCTTGCTCATCACCAGATTCTGAGTAGTAGCTTTGCTCGCCAGATAACTCATTGGAACCTTCAACTCTTGTCGATCAGTCGAGCGCCCCTTGAATTGTTGCTCGCCGGCGTAGGCCTCACCGAGCCAGACGCGTGTGACAAAGTTAGGAGTAACTTTCTCATAAGTGTTGAAGTAACGATCAAGCGCCAGCAGAATGAAAACATTCTCCTGCGTGTTTTTCCAGCGACCTTTTACGCGATGTCCCAGCAAGCCGCGCACGAGCTTCGGAATCAGATCATTTTGCGGCTGATCTCCGATGAGCGCTTCGAGGATGACGCCATCGGCCCGGCGATTCGAATTCAGAATCAGGTAATCGCCATCGTCGTATGAGCAGACGAAATGAGCAGTGCCTGCGGTTTCAGAAACGCGATTCCCGAGCAGCCGGCGCATCGCCGCAACCTCCGCCGCCGCATCTTTGTCGGATGACAACACCGAAAGCAGCCAGCCAACTGACTCCAGCGAGAGCTTGTCTAAACCCGCTTCTGCGATCAACTTACGCGCGCGCGCCGGATCGCGGTCGTCCATCTGAGCGCGGACATAAAGTGAGTAGGCCATGATCGCGTGCCGGGTACTTTCGTTGTAGTGCTTGGGAATGTGCGACTCAATTGACTGAAGGTATCTTTGCGACTCTTCGAACATGTCGTTCGGGACCGCAAAATTCTTTTGCTTTGCCCGCGCGAGCGCATGAGCCACGTGGATGCTCAAATAAGGCCAGGACTCGTCGCCCTTCCGCCAGAAGCCAAATCCTCCGTCATCGTTTTGCATTCCCTGGAGCGTCTTCAGATCTTGAACGACTGCGGCTTCAATCTCTTGCGGTGTGGCGAGATCGCGATTCTTGAAAGCGGTTAGAACATCGCGGAGGGCGGCCACCGAAATAATTCGCGAGGCCAGCTGCTCAGAACACGCGAAAGGATAATGTTGTAAGTAAAGAAATGCGTCAGTCAGCTGTTGCAATTGCGTTGAAGAGGTTTGGACGTCGAGACCGCCGAATTGCTTGAATACTCCGGCAGGTGCTTTCACTGACTGCGTGATTGTGCCTTCGTCAACTTCTCCGTAAGTAGCAAAGGCTTCGGTGGTCGCTGGCGTCCACACCGGTAGCTCGATCTCGGATGCATCAGACCACCTGCCTGACACTGCTGCGATCTGAAACCGCACCGTGCCCGCTTTCGTCGTGGAAGCGGGAAGACGTACTTCAACACGATCGTTTGCAGGAACAGTAACGCGAAGACCCGCCGAACTCTGGCCAACGTCCGCGGGTTTAACTCGACTTCGTGTGAGGGCTTTACTTTGGACCTTGGACTTTGGACTTTCGACGAATTTGGCGTTCGTCGCTCGCGCGGCTACATCAACTTTCAGCGGTGCGTCCGTTTGGTTCTGTACGATGATTGGTAGCTCGAACCGATCGCCGAAATTCAAAAAGCGCGGTGCCGATGGTCGCACCATCAAGGGCTTGCGAGCCGTAATTGCTGACTCACCAGAGCCGAACTTCTTGCCACCAGCAACGGCAACCGCCATCACGCGATAGCGAGTAAGATTGTCCGGCAGTTTGAACTGCGTTTGCGCAATACCGGCAGCATTGGTCCGAAGCGTTGGAGCAAAAACAGCCAACGCATTGAAGTTCTTACGCATAGTGATCTGTTTTGTGCTCCCGACTGCGGAAGAGGAAACATTGACTGTTTCCAACGACGCTCCGGGTTGAAGCGTGAGAAGATTATTGAAAGACCTCCCGCTGATTGGCAGCTCCAGGATCTGTCGGGCCGCGATTACATCACCTCTCGCCAGTTCCTCTGCGGTAGCCAACCTCAGACTACTCCGCAGATGATGATCTGTAGTTTCCATCTCCCTCAGCCTGTAAAAAGCCTTGACGGGATCTTCCAGCTGATAATCGGTCAGCGACAGAACTGATTCATCAACCGCAACCAATGCGATTTCGCTACCGGCGATCGGTTTTCCGGCGGCGTCTTGTACCTTCACAGTGACATTGGCTAGTCCGCCAGGCGCCAAAGTTGTTTTGAGCGGCGTCGCAGTCACCTTTAAGGTGCGAGACAACGGCGGGATTGAAAGACTGATGTTTCCGCTGGCGAATGCTGGACGCTTGGTTGGGAGCGCAGCTGTCCCGCCCGCCTTCGGTTGGGGAGAAGCAGTGACGTTTAGGTCAGTGGCACGCTCAGCAGCACCGACTAGATCCACTTGCACGTGAACGTTTGGCAGCCAGGCTTCTTCGATAGGCAAGTGCAACGTGTACGTTGGCCCACCTATGTGAAATTGTTCTGTCCTAACAATGCCCGAGCGACGTAGGGTCAGGACTCCGTCCGCGGGTTAGAATGGAGCTTGAACGAGTACCTGTGCTGTATCACCCGGATGGTATTCGCGTCGATCCGGAATCAACTCGACTTTGTCCTGGGCCAGATCTCGACGGGCAGGCATATCACCGCCGGCGACCCAGAAAGTCATTTCGGTTTCATTCGGCCGGTCCTGGTCGTCATGAATAGTCGCAGTGACGCTGTAGACTCCGCCGTCATTCGCCGCAAATGTACATGGGACAGCGTTGGTGCGCGACTTAACTGAGCAGCCTTGTGGCTCATGATCGACCTGTAGCCACGTGCCGTTGATCTGCTGCCATCGGTGTGACACCGTCCGTATCTTAATGTCGCGATCGGCGATTGCTTTGCCATCCAGATCAGTCACGATCGCCTGAACGACGAGCGGTTCTCCCTTTTGGATAAACGTGCGCTCGCTCTTCAACCCGACGTAGAGTTTTGCTGGATGCACGAGGAGGGTTGCCGAGGAACTCCATGACTGCCGATTCACGTCTTCCACGCTTGCCTGAGCGAAAACGGTTGAAGCCATGGCTGGACGTACTGAATCGAAATCGATTCTGATCCGGTGTTGGCCTGTCGCATCTGTGCGACCGATAATTTCCTTGCGGTTGTTTTCGCCGTAATAAGTTTCGCCGGTCCACCAGGGAACCCATCGTCCAAAAGTGTAGTCACCGCGATTAGGCGGCGTGAATGAAGTTTGAAAACTGCTCACCGCCCACTTCACTTGGGCGTCGTGCAGACCGCCTCCGGCGAAATATTTGGCTGCCACGGAAATATCCGCGCCGCCACCCACGAATATTGGTCCTTCAGTTTCATTGCGAGTGTTCACTTCGTACTCGGGCCTACGAAACTCCTGAACTGAGAAAGTGTGCCGGTACTCCTGATCTTCAAAGCCTTTGACATCCGTCTCAGTTCTAAACTCAATCTCGCTGTCTCCGAGACTCATATTTCCCGGGAGCTTGAAAGCTGCGTCAAAGCCGCCTAAGACATTCACCGACACTTCGCCTTTGATCAGTTCGTTATCGGAGTCGTCTTTGATTCTATAGCTCAACTTTTTGACTACGCCTTCGAGTGGACCAACATCTCCGTTGCTTCCGGCGCCTACGCGTCGAATCCAACCCTTGAAATGGACTTCTTCACCGGGGCGATAGAGCTTGCGATCATCGAACACGTACCAGCGCAAATCGTCGGGACGCGCGTAATGTCGCCAGGTGCCCCCGACCGTCCAGATTTCTGGGTGTTCAGGGAGAATAGCAACGTCATTTCCACGCCGGGCGACGAGCAAGCTTGCGGTTGATATATCTGAGGTTCTTAGATCGATGCGAGCCAGGCCGTTGCGTCCGGTGGTGGCGGAAAGCTTCGCGGGAAGGGCCTCCAGTTGCACATCCGCCAGGGGCGCTCCGTCTTCAAGCGAGTTGGCCCAACCCATTAGTTGATCGTTGTCAGCGAAGGCATCGAGCCCGATCCTCGTCGATTGAACCCAAGCGACCACGGGAACGCGCAGCGCATCGTTTACTGGATTGATGGCTTCAACCATCACGATGGCCTGGCCAAATTTGTCTGTGAACGCCGGTGTCAGATCTATGATTGTTTCTGCGATCTGGTTGCCTGGCGTCTGCAGATCCAGTTGACGGGAATAGATCAGCTGACCAGGCATCACAATTTTCAGATTCTGATTTTGAGCACGCATCTGTGCGTAACTCTTAAACTGGAACCAGTCTTCCGGTTGAGGTTTGTATAGACTTACGCGAACGGTTTTGAGGTTGAGGCTGTACAGAGAGATCTGGCGTGGTGCGGCTGGATCCAACACGGTGAACCCATTGGCGGACAAAGTTAACCGCGGGAACGTGGCGCCGACCGTGAAAGTAAGCGTTTCGTCCTTGCCGAGCTGCTGATCAAAGATGTCCGTAACCGACTTATCGATCGTGACCCGATAAGTCGTCTCAGGGTGCTTCATTCCGCCAATGCCAATCCAATTGCCATAGACGTTTGTTTCTCGTCCTGGTGTGGATGGTTCAATGCGGATTTTGGATGCATCGAGACCTTGCGGTCTTAGTTGATTATTGAACCAGAGACGAAACATGTCATTCGGAGTGCAGTTATTGTTGTAACCGCACTCACTCTTGATCAGCTTCAATGGCCCGTAAGTTCTGAATCCAAATTCCTGGGCCTTCTCAGTTCGCTGTGGTCCTTCGAGCGAAGGAGTGCCTGCACTGACTGAAACCGTGATGTTTGTGTCCAACGGCAAAGCGAGTTTGGTTGCTCCGGTCTGCGCATCTACAGCGCGAAAGGCAAGCCAACGATCTTTCTCGGCGTTCTGAATTCGATCTTTAAGGGTCAAATCGGACTCGATTTCTTCCTTCGTTGCCAATCGAGTAGAGATCTCCGTTCCTTCAGCTCGGACCTTGATGTTTCTCAGTACGACAGTGGGATCAACGCTCTGATCGAATTCAATAAACATCAATGTGTCGCGCGCCTGACTTTGACTGTTCTCATCGGGATACTTCTGCTTGATAGTTGGCGGTGGAGTAGTGAAGGTCCACGTCACCTCACTGGCGGTTTGCCCGCCATTCTGCGATCTGGTGCCTGCCGGTACTGTAGCGGAGTAGCGTGTAGCCATCGGAAAGCGAACGTGCGGTTCGAATAGAACTGTGTTGGTTCCAACCCAACGCCATTTTCCTGGTATCTGTGGTGAAAGTTTCACCGGCACGTTTGCGGCCGCCTCTTCCTGCGAGCTCACGTCGATCATTGCCTGCGAGAACGTCACGCTGAGATTGGGAGCGAGAGGAACTTCACCTTCGGGTGAGTAGCGCAGAACCTGGAGTGGTCCAATGCTCGTCTCAGGTGCCGCGATATTTTCAGTTGCTGGAAACGCGACGTTTATTGTCTTGCCGGTTAGCGGTGGCGGCAGCGAACGCTCGCGAAAAGCGAATGGTTGTCGATCGTCAGAATCCATTCTAAGTGGTGAAAGTCGCCGCAGGATATTTGCGATCTGCAGGTTTGAAAGCGGAGTCGTGATTGGAGAGGCTTTGGTCTTCAGCGATTCCGGTTGACCAGTTCCCTCACTCACTCGAAATTGCAAGCCAGGCGCGTTTGTATCTACTGCTTGACCGACGTTGAGGTTGCCGTTCTGGGCGGCAAGGGTTTCATGATTCAAGCTGAGGGCGATTACTCGCGGTGTGATCAAACAACTGAAGACAAGACACACGACGAGCGACAGAGAGAGAGAGAGAGAGCAACGCGCAGACGCATGAGCTTTTCACTCCTCGAACAGTAAGGTCTAACGAGCGCAGGTTGAATGGCAGGGAGACGAAAACCTCTTGGCTGGTGGCTTAGACGCCATTTGCAGCACTTGCGTTGACAGAACAATTAATAAATTGTCCAACCCTTGCCTTCGATCCCCTTTATGTTGTGACGTAATTTGGAGTCTCTGCCTGCTCTAATCCTGAAATCAGCTACTCGCACTTTTTGTCAAAATCTCCTCGACTTGTCACGCGCTAGCTCCAAACCGAAAGTTCTTCCGTTGCATGGTTATACCTTCAAAGTTGCTTGAAAGCGTACCCGCTTGCACAAAACTTGGCAAAAAGGCCGATCAGAAAACATCAAAGGAACCAGTCGAAATCAAGTGAATGCAAACTCCCAATGCAAGAAGTGGCTAACGTGATTCTGTCTTCACCACTCAACGGTGTCACCATGAAGACCACCGGCCAGTAGTTGCCTATTTGCTCAAGAGCGTCCACCGAAATCTCTCGTGGGTAAGCGGAGCCGATTCATTGAAAACAGGTCCGACCGCCTGTAGACTCTGGCCCACCTTTTATTTAAGACCCGTCCTTGAGTTGCTCACTTAAGCTAAGGAGATCATAGTCATTGATAGACGCATTAGAAGCAAGAGTCCCTCAGTCAAACCTCCGTCCATGTATTAACGTGAGTTTTTCGCTGAGCGGGAAACAACTGCCGGCGGATCACGGATACCTGGTCTACTCCGCGATTTCGAGGTCTATTTCTTCACTGCATGGAATCGACTGGCTTGCGATTGAATTGATCAGCGGATTCCCTTCCGGTCGCGGTTTGATCGCGCTTCCCGAGCGCGATGCGACTTTGCGTCTGCGGATTCCCGCCGGTCATTACCGCGACGTGCTTCCGCTCGCAGGAAAACGACTCGACATTGGCGGTCACCAGATTCGCCTCGGCCTTCCCGTCGCGCGCCCGCTCGAACCCGCGCCTTCACTCTACGCACGCGTCGTAACAATCAAGAAGTTCACTGAAGCC
>DASYRR010000043.1:0-9458 GCA_036004125.1 Pyrinomonadaceae bacterium
TTCGAGGTCAGCCAATCGAATTTCCAAATACTCGTAACCACTGTTCAACCGGACAGTCCCATCCAGGTAACTGAGTTCACAGTTTGGTCTTCAAAGATTGATTACTTCGCTGAAAATCGCCGGAACATCGATACGACGCTCGCCAAGAGGCTAAAAGAAGCCGGATCATTTCCCGCCAACGAGAATGAACTTCACGGTGCTCTATTGCCCACCGGCATTGATACGAGAGCGCTTCGTGATCCCTGGAGTCGTCCCTACTACTTCGTCTTTCAGTCAAACTCTTTCTACGGCGATAACGTCACTATTGAATCTCGCTCTACTTACAACCAGCCGAGCAGTAGTCAACAACTGGTAATAAGACCGGTGACTAAGAAAGTGACGAGCATCCGGATCAGAAGTGCAGGAGCCGACGCCAAAGAAGGTACGGTAGATGACTTTGAAGTTGGCTCATTTGCCGCAACGGTGTCGGAGCAGTCAGCCACCGACGCTAAGCCACAACCGGTTCGTACGGTGGTCAGTTTTTCAGGTTCGACCGGTGCGATAGCTGGTACCGTCGTTGACCCTCAAGGCGCGGTAGTTCCGGGGGCAACGATCACCGCGAAATCACAGAACAGTGAGCAGGTCTTTGAAACGACGGCGGACGACAACGGAAAGTACCTTCTTAGAAATCTGCCAGTCGGAATTTATGAAGTAAGAGCAAGTCGTTCCGGCTTCAAGGATGCCGTAGTCACACAAGTTGTGGTTCGTTCCTCAGAACTCGTTCAAGTGAACTTCACTTTGGAGGTCGGAACCGTAACGGAGACTGTCACAATAACGGGTGGAGTTTCCAACTCAATGAACATGACCGAGGCATCGATCGGAACCACCGTCCGACAATCGCTCCTGTTGCTGGCACCAGGTATCGCCGCCGCAAAACAACAACTCTCCACCCCACGCGTCCGGGAATACTTTCCGGAAACGCTTCTCTGGCAACCTCACCTCACCACAGACAAGAAGGGCCGAGCGCAACTCGACTTCAAACTTGCCGACAACATCACTACCTGGCGAATGTCGGTAATTGGATCCACCGAGGATGGCGAAATCGGTACGGCCGAAACCGAAATTCGCGCGTTTCAGCCCTTCTTTGCTGAGCTCGACCCGCCGCGCATTCTTACTGAAGGCGATCGCATCTCACTACCCGTCGTTTTGCGCAATTATCTCGATAAGCGTCAGTCGGTTGATCTGACTTTAAGACCTGAAAACTGGTTTAAGATTCTTGATTCGAACCAAAAACACACTGAGATTCCCGCCGGCGATTCGCAGAATCAACTGTTCTCTATTCAGGCTGTTGCTTCGATTAAAGATGGCAAGCAACAAATCACTGCGCTTGGGTCCGACTTCAGTGATGCAATTGAGAAGCCCGTTACGGTTCATCCTGATGGTGAGGAGAAAGCCGAGTCGATTAGCGATCTGCTCGACACGACAGCCACGCTAGCGATCAACCTTCCCGACAACACCATAGCTAAGTCCGCACACGTCGAGGTGAAGGTCTATCCAAACTTGATGACGCATGTTTGGGAAAGCGTCGAGGGAATAATGAAGCGTCCATACGGATGTGGCGAACAAACGATTTCTTCAACCTATCCCAGTTTACTTGTTCTGCGTTACCTGAATCGTGAGAAGCTCGACTCACCGCTCGCCGTGAAGGCCAGGAAATATCTGGAGGCAGGGTATCAACGTCTTCTGGGGTATCAATCAAGCAGCGGAGGTTTTACTTACTGGGGTAATGGAGACCCGGATGCTGCTCTGACCGCCTACGCCATTAGGTTCCTTAACGACGCGTCGGAAGTGACGACGATCAGCAGCGCAGCTTCCCAAAACGCTCGCAGATGGTTGCTCAGCCAACAACGCAGCGATGGCAGTTGGCCGGCCTATTACTGGGATAAGAAAGAGGACTTGAGACGCACAGCGATGTTGACTGCCCTGGTAGCTAGATCGCTCGCAGCGACAGAACCCAAACGATCGCCCAACACTCAACCAACTACGGAAAAGAGTCCGCTCGCAAAAGCACTCGACTATTTGGAATCTCGAACGGCTGGTTTTGATGAGCCTTACTTGATTGCGTCTTACTCTTTGGCCTCCGCATTGGCGGGCGAACCGGCTCGCGTCGAAAAAGCCAGCTCAAGACTCAAAGCGCTGGCGCACGCCGAGGGTCCACGAACTTATTGGGCGCTAGAAACAAATACTCCGTTCTACAGTTGGGGCTTGGCCGGAAGAATCGAAACGACAGCGTTGGCGGTCCAGGCGTTGGCGAGTCAGGCGAATGCTGCAGATGAACAGAAAAGGAATCTGCAGAGTCGGGGCTTGCTCTTCTTGCTACAAAACCAGGATAAGTACGGCGTTTGGTACTCTACTCAAGCCACCATCAATGTGCTGGACGCGATGTTGTCGCTGATGTCGCAAAAGAGCTCACCTTCGGAAACAGGGTCCAATTCGTCAATTGCGGTTTCTGTCAACGGGCAATCAGCAAGCACCATTAGTTTGCCAGCTGACACACGAATGATCGCACCACAAACAATCGATCTTTCTTCCTTTGTAAAAACAGGAAACAACCTGATCGAGTTTCGCCGCGCAAGTGCCGGCTCGATGGTGAGTCTTCAGGTCGTAAACACCTATTACATTCCCTGGAACGAAGGTCAGGATTTGTCGCGCGTTCGTGCTGGAGACGCAGAGAGTCTGAAGCTTCAGACGCGCTTCGACAAACTGGAAGCGCGAGTAACTGACGAGATCACGTGCCACGTAAAAGCTGAACGCATCGGCTTTCGTGGCTATGGAATGTTATTGGCAGAGATCGGTTTGCCACCGGGAGCTGATGTCGACCGCGCGTCATTAGAGACTGCGATACGCGGCTCTGATTGGTCGATCACTCAATACGACGTCTTGCCGGATCGCGTGGTTGTTTACTTGTGGCCGCGCGCTGGTGGTTCCGAGTTTAGCTTTAAGTTTCGCCCTCGAATTGCAATGACCGCGAAGGCTGCCCCCTCATCGATCTATGACTATTACAACCCGGAAGCCAAGGCCATCGTCGCACCGGGAACATTTGTTGTTCGGTAGGGATCTAATGTGATTGGTCCGTCGTCAGTAGTGCACGTTTAGGAATAGGTCCTATAGGTCCTATTCCTCTACTGACTACTGACCACGGCGAAAGGAGACGAAATGTCCGACCACAACTACGCTAAGCGTTTCCAAATACTGTCAGCTTGTACCGAAGACTGGGACTCGATGATTGGCAACAATCAGATTCGTTTCTGCAGTCACTGCCGGCTCTCGGTTCATGACTTAACCCATATGAATCGCAAGCGAATCAAACGTCTAATCGCGAAATCCAATGGACGTCTTTGTGTCAGGTATTCGCAGCTAATTCCTGCTGCGAGCCTGCCTCCACTCAAAACTCTTTACAAAATAGGGAGAAGAACATCAGCAATTGCTGCGGGCGCGTTCTCTGCGAGTTTAAGTATCTCCAGTGCGGTTGCGGGCACAGTCAATTCGAATCCAAAGACACCCTCGTTTTCGGCGGCATCCATTTCGACCGCATATTTGACTCAACAACTGCAGCAAGGAGGGACTGGATCGTTGCAGGGGATCATCTTTGATCCAAACGGAGCTGCGATCGGCGGCGCGATGGTCTCACTAACTCACGCTGAAAAACATGAGGTTGTCGTTGTGTACTCAGACGGACAAGGCAACTACAGATTCGACAATCTACCGGTGGGTACTTACCAGCTCAAAATCGAGGCTGGTGGTTTCCTTCCAAACGAAGTGCCAAATATCGTCGTGCGTACGAGCGACAACAATCGTCTCGATCAGACGCTGAGTATTGCCGCTGTCAGAGATCCCAATGAGCTCAGGACCGAAACTATGATCATGGGTGGGGCGATGGCTATTTCAGCAACTAATCCACTTGTCAAAGCCGCCCAGGATGATGACATTGACGCCGTCAAAGAAGCCTTGAAAAAGATCGATGTAAACGCGCGTGACAAAAACACTCAGTGGAGTGCCCTGGAGCAAGCTGTGCGCAACGGCAATCGCGAAATGGTGCAGTTGCTTCTATGGGCGAAAGCCGACGTGACTGCTCGCGATGGTAACGGGCAGACTGTGCTGATGATGATTGAGGAAAGTGCGACCAGCGACATTATTTGGGACCTTATAAACGCGGGGGCAAAAGTGAATGCGCGGGATGACGACGGCGACACTCCTTTATCTGAGACCGCCATCGTCAACAACACCGAAGCCCTGAAGACACTTCTGGACGCGGGCGCCAAGGTAAATGCAGTTAACAACGACGGTCAAAGCGCATTGTTGAGAGCTGCTGAGGAAGGCCTGGTTAACAACATTCGAATACTGGTTCAGGCAGGTGCCGATATCAACCATCGGGATAAAGAAGGCAAGACAGCGCTAATGTACGCGAAGGAAGGTGACCATCGCGCGGCGGTGAGGTTGTTGATTTCGTTGGGAGCGATTGAGTTTGAGCAGAAGGAAAAGAAGTAGTAAGAAAGAAATCATTGGTCATTTATCATTTGACAGTCTCATTTGTCATTTTTAGAAATGGTCAGTTTTCCGTAATCCGGTAGCGTCAGTCATCTTTGACGAGACCCCGATCTATGGACAACTACTGACCATTTCTGAGAATGACAAATGAGGACTGTCAAATGATAAATGACCAATGATCTGTGCTACTCTATTCGCCCAAACCAAACGAATCTTCAGGAGGATCCCATGGCAGACGACGAGCAGAATCAATGCAAGAACCCGGTGTGTACCTGTCCACCGCAGGACGGCGGCAAGTATTGCAGTGCATCATGTGAAGGTGCGGGCAAGACGATTGAGTTAGATTGCGACTGCGGTCACGAAGGGTGCGGCGGTAACTTCTAAACCGGTCAGCAATCTTTACAAGAGTTTCCTGGTAAGAGGCGCAACAATGCGCCTTTTGCTTTTCAGGGGTATCCGGCAAATCGGTTGACGGCTCAGTGCTATCCGCATACTACGCCCATTACACCGCTTTCGAGCGAGATGGTCTTTGAGCAGATTTTTCGACACATCGTTTAGATTCTGAGGACTTGCTTGGATAAAGTCAGTACCGTCACGCGGTAGCGTCGGGTCCGTTGTCACCTCTAACTGTGTGGGCGGTTACGGACCCGACGCTACGGTACTGACTTTATCAAGTTTGGTTGCAGCGACGCTGCTCTGCGTAATCGGCGTAATCTGCGGATGTGCTCAGGCTGATACTACTTCCCCGCCAACTCCAAAAACTCCGCAGCCAGCTTCGGCCCTGTTCCTTCATCTTCATGCTTGAAGAAAACAAACGTTGTTTCCCATTTCTGAGCCTCGATGCGCTTGATCCATTCGGTAAGATCGGTGTTCGAATATTGCACGCGGCGCAGACGCATATAACCCCAGTCGGCAGTCTTATCGATGCGGTGCACTGGCAAATCATCCGTATCTGAAACACATAGCGCGCGGTTGTGGCGTTGCAGGAGCTCGAGTACTTCATCGTCAAACCACGTAGGGTGACGAAACTCAAACGTCGCCTTGAGATCTTTCGGCAGTAGTTCAAGAAATGATCCAAGTCTCTCGAGATCTTTTTTCATGTTTGGCGGCAACTGAAACAGCACAACACCCAACCGATCTTCCAATATCGAAACGGTATCCAGCATGTACTTTGTTGCGTCGTCTGCTTCCTTCAACCTTTTGAAATGCGTGATGCGTTGCGACGCTTTGACTGAAAAGCGAAAGTTGTCAGGCACCTGAGCCTTCCAACTCTCAACCATGCTCGGCTGTGGCAATCGATAGAAGGTATTGTTCAGCTCAACGGCCTTTAGACGCTCGGCGTAGTAAGGCAACATGTCTTTCGCAGCAAGCTTCTCAGGATAGAAACTTCCTTTCCATTCTTTGTAGCTGTAACCGCTGGTACCGACGTAGAGGTTCTTCATCAAGGTACGATCTTGAGGAGGATGTTGGTCTTGTTGTTTTCAGTCACTATGGTCGCAGTGGTCTTATCGTTTTTGAGCACTACCGAGGCAGATGTGAGTTGAACAACTTTTTGCGGCTTCATTGCCTTGCGGTACCACTCATCAACGCTTTCAAACGAGTCTGACGTCTCGAGCTGAATCGCCCGTCCGCCACCTTCGGCAACCATGTCGACGAGCTTGCGAGATCCTGGATAGACAAGACCATCACCTGAGGCGATTCGACCACTGCGAGTTCTGACGAGCGCAATCGTGCAAACGACAACAATAAGCACGACGACAAAAAGCGAACTTAACAAGACCACTTTGGTGGTCGACTTCTTCGGAAGTTCCGCTACTGCCGGCGTTGGTAAATTCAAATGCGCGCGGTCAGGACTCGTTGGACGCGGATCCAGTCTCTGGGTCGCGACTATATCCGCCTCGTCGAAAAGCGCTGTTGTGCGTTCATCACCTTGCAATCCACCACTCGGGGTGATCGCGGTCCCACATTGCCGGCAAAAACTCGTTTGCGGCAGCAGCTCAGTACCACATTGTCTACAGGTTGATGTCATTGTCAGTTGTCGATTCTCATATACCAAAGGTTAGTTTGCAACGTAAAGCCTACTTCGCGAAAATTCAAATCCTTTGGAAACCCGTAAACGCAATTAACAAATTCAAAAAGCATCGATCTCTCTCGCTTTGCACAAAAGTCCAAATCCCACCAACGGCAGTTGGTGGATGGTTCAGATCCTTTCTACGGAACGCTACAACACAAGAGATGCAGAAATCCCACCAACGGCAGTTGGTGGATGGTTCAAGTCCGCACTGTTTATTTGTACCAAGAGAAGAACAAGCTTTTGGGGGCGAGAACAATGAATAGTGTGGACTTGAACGAACCACCAACTGCCGTTGGTGGGATTCAGAAATCTTACTCGACGACTTCAGTAGAAAGGACTTGAACCATCCACCCACTACCGTGGGTGGGATTGGACTTTTTGTGCAAAGCATCGACCTCTCTCAAGAACTCGCCTAACTATATGGGAACGTTCGATGTGTACAACTCCTAAGTCTTTTCAAAATTGGCAATCGGAATCGGCAATTTCTCCCATCCGTATATTGGCGCGTTAACCCATTATGTGGTACACAGGCACGCAAAGTAAGCGCTAAAATCCGGGTTTTGCCCAGCATAACGAGGTTTCGTGTCAACTGCTACTACCAACATTGAGTCCGTGCTGCATGAAGAGCGCATTTTTCCACCTTCGAGCACGTTTGCAGAACAAGCCCACATCAAATCGATGGCGGAACTCGAACGTCTTCGTGCGGAAGCCACCGCTGATCCGGAAGCGTTTTGGGCTCGATTCGCCGAACAGGAACTCCACTGGTTCAAGAAATGGGACTCGGTCCTAAAATGGACTCCTCCACACGCCGAATGGTTTGGCGGTGGCAAAATCAATATCTCTTACAATTGTCTGGATCGTCACCTGCCAACGTGGCGTCGAAACAAAGCCGCGCTCATATGGGAAGGTGAACCAGGAGACACCCGCACTTTTACTTACCAGCAACTCCATACCGAAGTCTGCAAGTTTGCGAACGTTCTCAAACACGCCAACATCCAGCGCGGAGATCGAGTGGCGCTCTACATGCCGCTTATCCCTGAGTTGGCGATAGCGATGCTTGCTTGTGCGCGTATCGGCGCCACTCACTCGGTCGTGTTTGGCGGCTTCTCCAGCGCGGCACTGATCGATCGAATCAACGACGCGAGTTGCAAACTGGTCGTAACTACGGATGGAGGTTGGCGTCGTGGCAGTGAGGTCAAGTTGAAGCCTGCAGTTGATGAGGCGCTGAAAGAAACTCCGTCAGTCCACGCATGCATCGTAGTCAAACGAACAGGGTCGCCACTCCATATGCAACCCGGAAGAGACTTCTGGTGGCATGAATTGATGGAAACGGTGGACGCCAATTGCGCCGCTGAAGAGCTTGATAGCGAACACCCCCACTACATTCTCTACACCTCGGGCACAACTGGAAAACCCAAAGGAATTCTACATACAACAGCCGGTTACCTTTTGCAGGCACATCTAACCACTAAGTGGGTTTTCGATCTGAAGGATGAAGACATCTATTGGTGTACGGCAGACATTGGCTGGGTAACGGGTCACAGCTACGTTGTTTATGGTCCACTTTCCAACGGCGCAACTGTCCTGATGTATGAAGGCGCGCCGAACTTTCCCGAACCGGATCGCTTCTGGAGCATCATCGAACGTCATCGCGTCAATATCTTTTACACAGCGCCGACTGCCATCAGGGCATTTATCAAGTGGGGTGAACACTGGCCATTGAAACATGACCTCTCCAGTTTGCGTCTCCTCGGAACGGTTGGAGAACCAATCAATCCGGAAGCCTGGATGTGGTATCGGGAGTTGATCGGCAAAGCCCGCTGCCCGATTGTCGATACGTGGTGGCAAACGGAAACTGGCGCAATCATGATCACCCCGATGCCAGGTGCAACACCAACTAAACCCGGTTCTGGAACTAAACCTTTTCCCGGAATTGAAGCTGATGTAATGACACGCGATGGACAATCTGTTGCAGCGAATCAGGGCGGATACCTGGTGATTACACGACCGTGGCCATCGATGCTGCGGACGATCTGGGGAGATGACGAGCGCTACCGTCAACAATACTGGTCACAAATCGATGGGATTTATTTCGCTGGAGATGGTGCGCGTCGCGACAAGGACGGCTATTTCTGGATCATGGGTCGGATCGACGATGTAATAAATGTCAGCGGGCACAGATTGGGAACAGCCGAAATCGAGAGCGCACTCGTATCGCACGGGGCAGTTGCTGAAGCCGCCGTAGTTGCGCGCCCAGACGATTTGAAAGGTTCAGCTATCGTCGCCTTCGTCACACTGGAAGGCTCACATCATCCTTCTGAAAGTTTGAATCAGGAATTGCGGGCGCATGTTGCGAAAGAGATTGGTGCTCTGGCTCGCCCAGATGACATCCGATTCACGGACACATTGCCAAAAACAAGATCCGGCAAGATCATGAGACGTCTGCTACGAGAGATAGCCACCAGCGGCTCAGTTGCCGGCGACGTAACCACGCTCGAAGACTTTTCGGTGTTGGAGAAGCTTCGGACGGAGGAGGAGTAGTCATTTTCCAGTTATCATTTGACAGTTTTCAGTTGTTATTTTGAACCTATGACAGGGCGCCTTGCAGTGCGGTAACCTGTTACCGCTTTGCTACATTGCGCCGTTGAAATGTTTAGGCCCAGTGCGTGAACTCCACGTCTCGCTGTACCAAAGCGGTAACAGGTTACCGCACTCCAAGGAGGCGTCCGGTGAAATGAAAAAATGACAATGACCAATAATTCTGACCGGACCAAAGAATCCTATGTCGTCACCATCGAGCGCATCCTGCCTGGGGGCGTTGGACTAGCGCATACAAAAGGCAAAACGATCTTTGTGT